>DGLO01000111.1 GCA_002388005.1 Candidatus Neomicrothrix sp. UBA4542 | reverse complement strand
TTCAATGACTTCAAGACTTTCGGGAGTTCCGGTCGGGTTGTTGGGTGAGCAGAAAAAAATGATGTCTGGGTGATGAAGGGTTACGACCCTTTCCACCTCAGATTTTGCAACGCAATACTGAGCATCGCGCTTCGCCTCGATCACCTCACATTGTGTCGTTCGAGCAATTTGCTGGTACATCGCATAGGTAGGTTCGAAGGTCGCAATGGTTCGACCCGTACCACCAAACGTCAAACAAATAGTCTGGAGGACTTCGTTAGAACCGTTCGCGACAAATACTTGTTGCGGGTCAACTCCATGAAGGGCCGCAATATCCTCCCGAAGACTTTGGGCCAGACGGTCGGGATATCGGTTCCAGTCGACGGCACGTACTTCGTCCAAGAAAGCAGAAAGGAATTCTTCTGGCGGTGAAAACGGTGCCTCGTTGGTATTAAGACGAACTTCAACGTCAAGCTGGGGAGAGTGATATCCCTCCATTGCCCGCAAATCCCGTCGGACACTGGGGCGAGTCACGAGATCACCCCATGCTCCGCCCAGCGTTCACGTTCCCTAACGGATGCGGCGTGGGCCCAGAGGCCTTCAGCCGTGGCCAGAGCATCCACTGATTCGAGAACAGCATCAAATCCGGTCTTCGTCACGTCGATGATGTGCATACGTTTTTGAAAATCGTTGACCGTAAGCGCACCGCTGAATCGCGCAGTTCCTGAGGTCGGTAGCACGTGTGATGGCCCAGCCAAATAGTCACCAATTGACGCCGGTCCCCATAATCCAACAAAAACCGCCCCGGCGTTTCGAATTTCAGCGGCTAACTGTGAAGCGTCGGCGCACATCAACTGAAGATGTTCGGGCGCGATCTCGTTGGCGACTCCGACGGCATCTTCAGGACCATCAACCAGACAGACATAGCCATCCGAGATCAGCGTGCTAAGTGTCTCCGAGCGCCGCGGCGAAAGGTCGACAACCTGTTCTAATGCGGCGACAACCTCATCGGCATAATTCTCATCCCAGGTAACAAGCCAAGCTCGACCTCCAGGACCATGTTCTGCTTGGAGAGCTAGGTCGATGGCAGCCGAACTACTGGGGCAACTCTCATCGGCCACGATCACGATCTCTGATGGTCCAGCGAACGCCGAAGCAATACCTACGACTCCTGCCACCTCTTGTTTCGCGGTCGCAACCCAGATATTGCCTGGACCTGCAACTACGTCGACCGCGGTTATTGATTCGGTTCCATAAGCCATCGCGGCGACTGCTTGCACTCCCCCGATCTTGTGAACCTCGGTTATCCCACACAGGTACGCCGAGGCCAACACCACAGCGTCCACCTCGCCTTCGGGGTTTGGGGGTGTACACAGCATTAGCTGTTCGACTCCGGCTGCTCGAGCCGGAAGAGCTGTCATCAAAACAGTCGACGGATATGAAGCAAGGCCACCCGGCACATATAGTCCAGCCCGCTTCACTGGTTGAGGGATACTCGTGACTTCTATCCCTTTCTGCTGCACTGTGTGAGGTTGCTGCGCTTCTTGTTCGTGGAAGTACAGAATTCGGTCATGCGCGACCTGCAAAGCGTTGGCCAATGCACCGTCTAACGATTGCCATGCCTTCTTGAGATCTTCTCCCTCGACAATGGGATCTTTAATGTCGACGCCATCAAATCGCTTCGTCAACGCTCGAATCGCCGCATCTCCGTTCTCCTTGACCTCGCCAAGTAACTGCCGGACCGCAGCCAAGGGAGCTTCCTCGCCCAGATCAGGGCGGGGAAGCTGCTCAGTTAGCGGTCCGTTTTCTCCACGAAGATCGATACGTCGCAGCACGCTACTGAGGGTACCGGTGAGCGGGCGCTGGATCGAAGTGGATATCGCCTGACCTTGGACACGACGGTAGGGTTCAAGCATGGTTTCACAAGCCGAACTGTCGTCGCTTCAGACCGCGATTAGAGAACTCAGCGATCGAATAACGGCAGCGGCTGACGAACTTGTGGGAACCAGCGACGAAGACGTCGCTATCGATCTCTACGAGGTCGAGCGGAGCCTTCGAACAGCTCAACGTCGCATCGTCAAGGCCAGCGAAGGCCTTGACCATTGAAGATTTGAGCCTCTTAACTCAACTCCCTGAGTGTTTGAGCCATGTCCACAATCTTTCTTGCTCTGGTCAGATGAGGTACGTCAACCATCTGTCCCTTGAAGCTAAACGCCATCAATCCCTGGGCCTGGTTCTCCGCGAACAGTTCGAGAAGTTCACGAGCCTCCTCAAGATCCTCATTAGACGGGGTAAAGGATTCGTTGACGATGTCTATTTGGTTCGGGTGGATAGTGATCTTGCCGGTATAACCCATGGCCGCAGAGGCCAGGCATTCAGAGCGAAGACCTTCCGGGTCGTTGAAATCCACAAACACCGTGTCGAGCGGCTGTTTCTCCCATGCCGTGGCACCCAGGAGGCACATCAGGCGCGCATACTCAAATATTGGCAAATAGCTGCCATCGACCTCTCGGTTAGCTCTTGAACCGATCGCTGCGGACAAGTCTTCGGCTCCCCACGTAAGAGCATCCACTCGTGGATTGGCCGCCAACTCTCCTATGTTGAGAAGACCCTGGGGAGTTTCAGTTCCGAGGATCAACAGTTTGACCTGGCCTTGAGAATGATTATTCGCTAGTTCATGCTCGCCTATTAGTTCGTCAATCTGGGCGACCTCGTTCGCGTTGTTGACTTTGGGAACGAGATAGGAATCGGGTGGATTTATCATCGTTTCTTCGATGTCACGTTCACACCAGGGACTGTTCAGCGGATTAACACGCACAACCCTTTCTTTTCGCCCGAAATCAATGTCGTGTAGCCAACCGGCGACTGTCGTCCGAGCCGAATCCTTGTTTTCGGGGGTGACGGCGTCCTCGAGGTCGAGTATGAGAGCATCGGCGTTCGTTCTCAGCGACTTATCGAGCATCTTTTCATTGGCGCCTGGAACAAAGTGCGCTGCTCGGCGGATAGTCATCTTGAGTCCCCTTTCAAGGAGTTAGAAGTTAAACGCGCTGGGGCAAAAATCATTCAGGAAACATTCCGCGCATTGGGGATTTCGAGCGAAACATACTTGTCTGCCGTGAAGAATGACTCGCAGACTGAACTCGCCCCGTTCATTCTGAGGGATCATCGAGTTCAGGGTCATCTCTACCTTTACCGGGTCTTCTTCCTCTGTAAGGCCCAACCGCCGCGCTAACCGCCCTACATGAGTATCGACCGGCAAACCGGGAAGTCCGAATGCCACTGACCGAATAACGTTGGCGGTCTTTCGGCCAACTCCACCCAACTTCACCAAGTCTGTTAGGTCAGTTGGGACTTCCCCTTCATGGTCATCCAAAAGCTGATTAGCCATCTTCACCAAATTCCGGGCTTTACTTTTGTAGAAGCCCGTTGGATGCACCAAGTCTTCAAGCTCTCCTTGATTGGCGTGGGCAAGCGCAACCGGGTCGGGGTAGCGATCGAAAACACCAGGGGTTGTTTTGTTGACACGAACATCAGTGCATTGAGCCGAAAGGATGGTCGCCACTAATAGCTGGAACGGGTTCTCGTGATTGAGTTCACATACTGCTTCGTATTCGCCCTTTAGACGTTCGTGCAGTGAGCGCGCTCTTCCCTTTGGCGATCGAGGCTTCCCCATTCCGCTTGTTTACTTCATATCAGCCTCTCCGAGCGATACCTTCGGTGAGGTGAGCGAAGCAGCCAGCGAGGACGCTGTCATAACGGTCGGCCAAGACCGAGATGGAGCTGTACTTGAGTTGAATGCCACCGAGTGGACCCTAGATGGGTTGGCAATGGCGCTTCGCAGCATCTTGGATCAATCCCCCGACCCTATTTCGATCTGGATCGACCACCCATCCGACGACACTGACGTCTTACTGGCACGTCTCGGGTTCGTAATTCAACGTGACCTCTTCCGAATGGAGCGTTCACTTCCGATCGAACAACGAACCGACATCGAAACTCGTTCTTTTGTGATTGGTCAAGACGAGGACGAATGGTGTCAAGTCAACAACCGAGCGTTTTCTTGGCACCGCGAACAAGGCGGCTGGACACCCGAACTTCTCCGCGAGCGTCAAGCCGAATCTTGGTTCGACTCAAACGGCTTTCTGATTCATGAACGTGAGGATCGAATCGCAGCTTTTTGTTGGACAAAGATCCACGGAGATGAGGCCCCGGCCGTTGGCGAGGTTTACGTCATCGCAGTGGACCCCGATTTCCATGGATTGGGTTTGGGTCGGGCACTCACTCTCGCCGGCTATCAACACCTTGATGGGGCCGGGATCACACGCGCGATGCTTTATGTAGACGCGGACAATACTCCTGCGGTAAGCCTGTATAGAGATATCGGCCTAGAGGTGAAAACAGTCCGACGTTTGTACGCCAAGTGACGCTCACCAAATCACAGTTGCACAAAAGAGCCGAGGCCCACCCCAACAAAATGGATCGTTATCGCCGCTATGCCGGCGATGCCGACATGACGCAAAACACCTCGGAAAACTGAATGACCTGTAGCCAAAGCCAAGGTAGCTCCGATCGCTGCTGCTCCCACGACACCAGCGGCCACAGACAGCCAAATCACTGCGGACGCTGAAGACAAAAACCACGGAACAAGTGGCACTAACGCCCCAATCGCGAACGCGGCAAAAGACCAGGCCGCTGCGCGGACTGGAGACGCCAACTCGTTGGGGTTAACTCCAAGTTCTTCACGTGCGTGAACTTCCAAGGCCACTTCAGGGTTCTGCATCACCAAATGCGCCATTTCCGTGGCCTGTGTTGTTGTCATTCCCCTTTCGACATATAGCTGAGCAAGCTCCTCGGTCTCTTCTTCTGGATCATCAGCTATTGCCCGCCGTTCCTTCTCTAACTCGCGAGCTACCAAGTCGTTTTGGGCACGAACCGACACATACTCGCCGGCGGCCATCGAAATCGCTCCCGCCAACAGACCAGCTACGCCGGCGGCGCGCACCACCCCTGGTGACGCGCTCGCTCCGGCAAGTCCCACGATCAGCAGCACGTTAGACACCAAGCCATCCGACGCTCCGAACACCGCGGCCCGAACGCCGCTGCCGTGCACATCTCGGTGGTGATCGTCATAGCGGTGTGAAGCCACGTATTTGAAGCTACCCGCCCTACCCTTACGGGGTGGTGATCACCCGTTATGACTTATCCCGTGTAGAACTTGCTGATTTGCTCGAAGGAGAGCCGCTTTATCGAGTCGATCAGGTGTGGGAAGGGTTACACGCTCAACATCGCGAACCCGCTGACCTAACCAACGTTCCTAAGCCTCTCCGCGCCGCCATTGAAGAACTACTGCCACCGGCCCTCACATTGCTCAAGGAAGTGGTAGCGGACGCCGAAACCACAATCAAACAACTCTGGCAACTCACTGACGGACGGTTGATCGAGTCGGTTTTAATGCACTATCGGGATCGCTCAACCGTATGCGTTTCTTCGCAGGCCGGATGTGCGATGGATTGCAGTTTCTGTGCGACGGGACAGGTTGGGTTCGATCGCCATCTGACAGTTGGCGAGATCGTTGAGCA
>DGLO01000082.1:7202-33926 GCA_002388005.1 Candidatus Neomicrothrix sp. UBA4542 | reverse complement strand
TACTCAACCCCTGGATTTCACTCAGTGGCGGATCTCGATTCTCCGGAAGCATTATCTCAGCTACGAGCAGTTAGAGCAGCCGCGAAGACCAATCCATGAATTCAGACATCCCTTGCAAAGACCGCTGGTATGAGGACTTTTCAATCGGTGAATCGTTCACCCTCGGGAGTGTGCAAATGAATGCTGAAGAGATGATCGATTTTTCAACTCAATTCGACCCACAGCGTTTTCACATAGACGCGGAGGCAGCAGTTGACACGATCTATGGCAGCCTTATTGCGTCGGGTTGGCACACCGGTTCTTTGATGATGAGGTTGCTCACTGATGGCTTTTTGGGTGACTCAAGCCAAGGAGCAGCTGGAATTTCAGAGATCACTTGGCCTTCACCGGTTCGTCCCGGCGACACGCTTACGCTCAGGGTCGAAGTATTAAGCAAGCGAGTGAGTCATTCCCGGCCCGATATTGGTCTCATCGAGATCAGTAATGAGATGATTAACCAGGACGGCGATGTCGCGATGCGAACCGTACCCACAATGATTATCGCCAGACGGGAAGTAGCTACTTAGTTGCGGGTTTCAGTCCCTTGACGTTCAAGCCATCCCATTAAGACTGCGACGGCACGGGGGTCGTGACGGATCCTGTGATCAGCACCACTGATGAGCCGAAGTTCCGGTGAAGGATGTTGATCCGCGAGCTGTTGTGCATCGTCGGGTGGAACTTGGCGGTCGTTCATCCCATGCAAGATCAGAAAGGGGCGAGAGCCCAGTTGATGAACCGAATCAATGGCTCGGTGTTGTCGGAGTTCCTTGGCCCATAGATTCAACGAGGGCGGATAGTCGTCGAGATCAACAACTCCTATGTTGCGGCAATGTTGCAAAAAGCGGCGCGGATCTGTGGCCCAGTCATCGAAGTCGGCTCGGGGAGCCATGGCTGCGACTCCACAAATTTCTGGATCCTGTGACGCTGCCATGATCGCCAACGAGCCGCCCGTGGTTGAGCCTACGAGCCATATGCGTTGGGATCCTTCTTCGCGTAACCGTTCTACCGATCTCGCAACATCTTCAAGCCAACCGACCATTGAGAACTGGCCTGCTGACTGCCCGCACCCGCGCAGACTGATTGCGAGAACCACCCATCCTTGTTCTTCTGCGATCCGTTCAGCGAACTGTTCATAGGAGCGACTCGGAACTCCTGGTCGTTGCGCTGACGGGAATCCATGGCACAACACCATTGCCGGGGCATCACTGATTGAGCGTTCTGGTCTGACCAAAAAGGCGTCGAGTCGTGGCTCTCCTTCGATGGTGGTTTCTGCGATGGTGACCGGCAAGACTACGACCGCGACATTCAGGGGCAGCAGGCGGCTGGTTTGTATCCCCGGTTTCGCGCCTCTCGAAGCTCATCGGGGCCAAAGGTTGCAAAATTCTTAGACGCGCAGATTTCATCGACTGCGTCGTGGTGCGTGCACGACTCAAGATCATGGACTCGCTGAATTCGCTTATCACCCACGAAACGGTGGCCTTCTAATTCTTTGGGTGATTCCATAACAACCATCTTGCCTTACTCGGCGCGCGGGGCCGCGCCGAGGGCTCCGATGGCCTTGAGATATTGAAAATGGGCGGAGACCACTGCGTCAACGATTGGCCGGGTGATCTCGATGCCTTGTGACCGAGCTTCGCGGTAGACGTTCTGAACAGATGTCACCTCTTCCGCGATTTGGTCGATGTCATCGGGATCAGACTTGAACTGCAGCTGGTTGAGGTGAATCCTGAGGAGTTGTCTCATAGTTTCGCCATCTAGCTTTGACGCAACATCGAATACCAATTCTCCTTCGACGAATAATGCGGCTTCCTCTAATCGCCATACGGGCTGACGCGGTTGGAGGCTGAGTCGACGAGACTCTCTGCCGATCATGCCAGCTGCAACGACGAAACCGATCACCAACGAAACGACAACGACAAGGGAAAGCATTTGATTTGCCATATGCCTTCAGATCCGAAGGGGTATTTAGAGACCGATTCTTTGAGCAAGCAATTCGCGATGGTAGGCAGGGTCACCGAACATGAGTTCAGAGCTCTTTGCTCGCTTGAAATAGAGGTGCGCTGGATGCTCCCACGTGAAGCCAATACCGCCGTGAATTTGAATATTTTCGGCCGCGCAATGAAAGTAAGCCTCCGAACAATAGGCCTTGGCTAGCGACGCCACCGAAGGTAGTTCGTCGTTCATCTCTGAGGCACACCATGCCCCATAGTAGGCAGCGGATTTAGCTGATTCGACCTCGAGGAGCATGTCAGCGCACTTATGCTTTATCGCCTGGAATGAACCAATTGGTCGCCCGAACTGAACTCGATCTTTGGCGTATTGGACAGCCATATCCATGACAAACTGCGCCCCCCCTACCTGCTCATTGGCGAGGGCTACAGCTGCAAGATCGAGAATCTGAGAGATGTACGCGAAGTCATTGGTGTCACACAAGTGACTGGCTGGAGTTCCATCGAAGGTGATTCTGGCTTGTTTCCGAGTCTGGTCCATAGTTGAGAGGTTCTCGCGGCTGAGGCCGGTCGCGTCGCCATCGACGGTGTACAGGTGGATGCCTCCGGCTGCTCGGGCGGCGACGACAAAGAGGTTTGCAGTTCCTCCGTCGGTAACGAACATCTTTTCACCGGTGATGGTCGCCGCATCGTCAGTACCGGTTGCCTCAACGGTCACGCCTTCGGCGTCCCATCGGCCGTTTGCTTCTGCCAGGGCCAAGGTCGCTATGGTGCTGCCGTCGGCGATTCCGGGGAGCAAGGCCGCCTTCGCGTCTTCGTTGCCGGAGTGAATGATGGCGTTGCCTGCAAGCACGACCGTGCTGAAGAAGGGGGCGCAGATGAGGCTGCGGCCCATCTCTTCGAGGGCGATCCCCAGCTCAACGTAGCCGAAGCCTTGACCGCCGTACTCTTCGGGGATGATCATGCTTTGCAGTCCCAGTTGCTCTGCCATTTGGCTCCAGACGGCAGGATCGTATCCATCGTCTGTATCCATTAGTTCCCGGACTGTCGCCTCAGCAGATTTGTCTTCCATAAATGAGCGAATAAAGCTGCGGAGTTCTTCTTGTTCCTCGGTGAAGGCAAAGTTCACGGTGACTACCTCTTCGTAAAGTCTTGGGGACACACCGTTCTAGCCGTTGTGAGTCCATCGCGCCAATCAAGCTATGTACACTTGTGTACACATTCTTTTTTCGACTGCGAGACCATGAGAGCGAATGACTTCTAACGCTGTAAGCCATGTCGGTACCAGAGAGTTGCGGGCGCATCTCGCGAGTCACTTGCGCACGGCAGCGGCCGGTCACACGATTTTCATAACTCTGGATGGGCGGGTAGTCGCCCAACTCGGGCCTGTCGGGCCCAGTAGCGAGTCTGCCTCAATCGACGCTCTTATTGCTACCGGTCTGGTAATTGCGCCGAGAAAATCCGACCGAAAAATCGAAGAGATGGCCGTCGAGTTACCCGCTGGGCTTTCCAGCGACAGGGCATTGCGGGAAATCAGAGGTCGCTGATGACGGTTGTTCTGGATACCTCGGCTCTTTTGAAACGCTACCTGTCTGAACCCGGTCACGATCTAGTGAGCGAACACCTCAAACGAGACCCCGTATGGTGTGCCTCCGCTTTGGCCCGTTCCGAAGTTCAACTCAGTTTGCATCGGGTGGCTTCAGGGCCTGTCGAACAACGAGAGTTATGGTCGACTTTTCGCGAAGATTGGGATCGTATAGCTGTCGTCCCACTGGATGAACGCTGTCTAGCTCGCTCCGTCGAAATTGGAGCCAATTTCCGATTGCAGATAGTGGATGCCCTTCACTTAGCAGCGGCAGACAGACTGCCTCGACCATTGACCTACCTCACCTTTGACAGTCATCAAATCCCAGCTGCCTTGAGCTTGGGTTTTGAGGTCGTGTCAACCGAGAGCGGTGTTGCCTAGTTATGACCTCCATCTGCGGAAGCGAGTCGCGGGTCACTAATCTGCACTGAGCCTTGACTAAGAGGAATCACACCATGAGCCAAAACGCCGATACCGAACACGGAGGCGGTGTAGCACCAGAGCATCTAGGGCAAACTGATTCTTTCCCTAACGACGCCGAGTTGTCTCGAAGTTTGATGGAGGCCACTAACAAAGGAGTGCTATCGACCCTTACCGCAGACGGCTACCCCTATGGAAGTCTCGTGTCGTGTGTTGTCAACAGTCGCGGTGAACCCGTGGTTCTCGTTTCGGATCTCGCCGAACACACCCAAAACGCTCGATTGGATAACCGAGCAAGTTTTCTGGTGGATACCTCAGGTTCGATCCAAGGAGATCCGCTCTCCGGAACTCGGCTTACGTTGGTCGGCGAGATGGAACTTCTTGACCAGCCCCGCGCCATAGCTGACTTGTACCTGTCAAAGCACCCCTATGCCGCTGATTACGCCGACTTCAAAGATTTCAACTATTGGAAACTCAGCGTAAAACGGTGCCGGTTCGTCGGAGGATTCGGGCACATGAGTTGGATGGATGCCGATTCCTACTCACAAGCAGAAGCAGACCCCTTCACAATCAACGCCGCGCATGCTATTCAGCACATGAATGAGGATCACGCCGACGCGAATCTGACATTTGTGCAACAGCTCGGGGAGGCGCCAACCGCTTCGGCGGCACACATGGTGGCTGTAGATCGCTACGGAATGACCTTCGAGGTTTCAACCGAAGAAGGTCAGCGTTTGAGCCGCGTGGCGTTTCCTGAGGTCGCTACCGAGGCCGCTCAACTTGAACCCTTCGTCATCTCGCTATTGCATTCGTTGTCTCACGACGTATAGGTAGCTCCAATGAACCAGAGTTGACAGTCCTCACCGTTAGGCATTGTTACACGCCGTAGACTTCGGCTATGACTCTCCACTGGAAGGGCACCGGCGTCGAAGTACACAAGGTTGTTGTCGGCCCCTATGAAAACAACGTGTTCACGATTCGATGCACCGAATCGGGCGACGCCTTACTTATCGACGCTGCTAACGAACATGAACAGCTTCTCGAGTTATGTCAAAGCTTGGGGGTGAGAACAGTCGTGGAGACTCACGGTCATTGGGACCATATCCAAGCCATTCCTGCAATCCGGGACGCTGGTTACGAAGTCGGCGTTGCATCTGAGGACGCGACGATGCTTCCCAGCTACGACTTCATTCTCGAAGATGACTCCGTGATTGAAGTCGGTCGCCTCCGAATTCGAACGATCCATAATCCTGGCCACACTCCTGGATCAATGAGTTTCCATGTCGAAGACACTCCGCTGCTGTTTTCGGGGGACACTCTCTTCCCTGGAGGACCTGGCGCGACAAACTTTGACGGCGGCGATTTCGAAACCATCATCCAGAGTATTGAGGATCGAATGTTTTCTCGGTTCTCCCCAGATACCGTCGTTTTGCCCGGTCACGGAGACGACACCACGATCGGCAATGAGTCTCCACAACTTCAAGAGTGGGTAGATCGCGGTTGGTAACCGCTAACCGGTCGCTACGCGCCGTGCGAGGGATCTGAAAGCCATCGTAAAGGTGACGACTGCCAGACCCAAGATTGCGGCTACGGCCTTGGCAAGCATTCCTACATCCCAGCCCTGTGACAACACTGACCTCATGCCTTCCAACAGGTATGTCACGGGGTTCCACGCGGCAACGGTTTTGAGCCATCCGCTCATCAGTTCTCTTGGAAGCATGCTGGGAGTCAAGAAGGCGAAAGGGAAAAATATCAGGAACGCTGAGTTAACCGCAGCCGGATTACCGGTACGCAAAGCGACCGTGTAGGGGAATCCAGTGAATGCCAGGCTCCACGCCATAGCAAGCACTACGAAGACCGCTAGCCCTGCGACACCTGTGCCAAAGCCAACACCCACAGCGAATCCCAGTACCAGCACAACCGTCGCTAAAGCTAGCGCCAGAACGATGTCAGCGATCATCAACCCCAATAGCAGGGAGACGCGGCGGATTGGGGTTACCAACATCCGATCGAGATATCCAGTTTGGATGTCGATTACGAGCATGTTGGCACGGGAAATTCCGGTAACCGCGAAAACAATCGCCACGGGGAGCTGAAATGCCCGGTAGTCAATCCCCGGCTGACGCTCCACGAAGGCTTCTAACGCGCCGATGTTAACAACGAAGAAAAAGATGGGGATGGCTAGGGCCGGGCCGAGGAACTCTGGTTCTCTTGACAAGCTGCGAAGCGCGCGACGCGCGACAGTTCCGACGTCAGAAAGAAATCCACTTCGTTGCGCTATCGGTTCTCGGCGTATCGTCATTCACCTACCTCATTTGACAGTCTGTGACCCGTTGCTCGGAGGAACACGTCATCAAGGGAGGGCGTCCGCACCGTGAGCGATTGGGTAACTACGCCATGCTCACTCAGGGCAACAGCCACTTCCCCCACCACTGCTGCTCCGTTTCCTGTGGAGATCGTCAGTCCTTGGCTTCCGACGGTCACGTCGTCGACCGTCGGCAGTGTCCTGGCAATGGCAGCGGCGCGGTCAAGTTCATCGAAAAGTTCCACCACGATGACATCGGCGCCGACAGAGCGTTTTAAATCTCCTGGCGCCCCTTCTTCAACGATGCGTCCCTGGTCGATGATTCCAACCCGATCCGATAACGCATCCGCTTCTTCCAAATATTGGGTGGTCAAGAAAACGGTTACACCATGGTCTTCGTTCAATCTGCGCACTTCTTCCCAAACCCGAACTCTGCTCACCGGATCTAGACCGGTCGTCGGTTCATCAAGAAACAACACTTCAGGGTCGTGGATCAGACTGGCTGCCACATCCAAGCGTCGTTTCATTCCACCGCTATAGGTCCGGACCCAGTCATTGATCGCGTCGCCGAGGTCAGCCAACTCGATGGCTCGTTCGATTCGTTCATGTCGGGCTGCTGTTTCCAAACCATAGAGGCGCGCCTGGAGATCCAGAATTTCACGTCCGCTCTGTTTGTCGTCTAATGCGGCATCTTGAAGTGCTAGTCCAATTCGGATTCGCACTTCACCAGGCTGGGCTACAACGTCATGGCCGGCTACAAGCGCCGTGCCCGCCGTGGGAGTAAGCAGGGTGCACAACACCCGAACCGTCGTCGACTTACCAGCACCGTTCGGCCCGAGGAAGCCGTAAATCTCTCCTTGAGGTATCGCTAAGTCAACCCCGTCAACTGCGCGGTTGCTGCCGAATACCCGTACTAGTCCGCGTGCTTCAATCGCTAGATCAGTCATGACATCGGAACATTAGTGCCATGGGTTCAACGGAACCTGAGGCCCCCGAGGGTTCGCCCGCTCCCCTCCCACTACGGTTACGTCATGGCAGAAACCTGGAGTCAAGACCAACTGGCCGAGGCAGCTGAAGGCGGTCTAATCGACACTGTAATTCTGGCGTTCACCGATCATTACGGACGACTGATGGGAAAGCGTCTTGACGCGGAGTTCTTTTTGCAAGATCCGTCCGGAACTCATGCGTGCGACTATCTCTTAACAGTGGATATGGAGATGGAGCCAGTTGAGGGATATGACTTCTCGAATTGGGATCTGGGCTATGGCGATCTTCATCTCACGCCGGATATGGGCACCTTGAGGCCTGTCCCATGGCTCGACCGCACCGCGTTGGTGCTCTGTGACCTGGTTGCCCACGACGGGACCCCGATTTCGGTGGGGCCTCGTTCAATTCTCCGGAACCAAATTCAGCGACTCCAAAATCTCGGTTTCGAGGCTAAAGCTGCATCTGAACTCGAATACTTTCTCTACCGAACGTCATACCGTGATGCCGCAAGCACGGATTATCGAAACTTGGAGCCCGCTGGTTGGTACGTAGAGGATTATCACCTCTTGCAGGGAGCCCGAACCGAGGACCTAAACGGTGAATTCCGACGTCACCTCAAAGAGATGGCGGTCCCCGTGGAATCGACAAAGGGAGAATTTGGCCGCGGTCAGCACGAGCTAAATATTCGATGGTGCGATGTGCTTGAAATGGCGGATCGCCACGTTTTACTCAAGCAATGTGTGAAAGAGGTCGCCGATCAACATGGCGCCGCAGCAACATTTATGGCAAAACCCCACGACAATGAAGCGGGATCAAGTTCTCATCTGCATCTCAGCCTCTGGTCAATAGAAGACGAAATCAATGTGTTCCCTGGTCGAACCGAGATAGCTGGACTTGAGGTGTCCGGAACGTTCCTCAGCTTCCTGGGTGGCTGTCTGTCTCGTCTTCGAGAATTGATGCCATGTTTTGCGCCCACGGTGAACTCCTATAAGCGCTACAGATCACAGTCCTGGGCGCCAACGAGTGGCGCTTGGTCTCCTGATAATCGAACCGCTGGGTTCAGAATTGTCGGGGAAGGTCCGTCACTTCGGATCGAATGTCGGATACCCGGCGCCGATGTCAACCCTTATCTGGCTTACGCTGCGGCGATTGCTGGGGGCATTGATGGCATTGAGTCTGAGATAAGCCCGCCAGCTCCGCTGAAGGGGGACGCCTATCAATCAATGGTCTCAGCGTTACCAGGGACCCTTACTGAAGCCGTTGAGGGTTTCGAAGCAAGCGACTTCGCCAGGCATGCATTCGGAACAGACGTCGTTGATCACTACAGCCATTTCTGGAGAACCGAGGCTGCTGCGTTCGAGTCCGCTGTAACCGACTGGGAGCGCCGGCGATACTTCGAACGCATATGAGTCGACCTATAACAGATACACGCTTGCCCGGCGGAGCTCAGGTATCCAGAAGTGAGGGTCGCCGTTGAGCGGTTCCCGTGATTTGTTCATAGGCATATGCAAGTTCTAACACCGAACGGTCCTCGCGACTTCTGCCAACCAATTGCAGGCCGACCGGCAATCCACCGGCTGTAAACGCTGCCGGAACCGAGATAGCCGGGTGGGTCGTCGTCGTGATATCGCTACATGACCTCATCCAATCGATATAGGTATCGAGCCGGACTCCCTCTATCTCTTCGATGTATTCGACTTCCTTTGAGAACGGCGGCACTTGAGTAACTGGGCAGGCTAAGAATTCAATGCCGCTCATGAACTGTTGGAGTTGGGAAAACATTGCTGCCTGTTTGGAGCACGCTTCGGCGTGATCTTTTAGCGACATGGAAAGTCCCTTTTCGGCATTCCAGATAACTGTCTGTTTTAGTTGCTCTCGGTGGGTCTCAAGTAACGGTCCGTAACGGTACGCGAATATCCAAGCGCGAAGCGTTTGGAAAATCTCCGGGGCATCGGACAGGTCGGGCCAGGTCTCAACGACTTCGCAACCCAAGTCGGAAAGCGCATCGGGTACAGAAGCCAGAGCAGTTCGTATTGCCGCGTCGACTGGCAAACCGCCGAGGTCAGGAGACCAAGCCACCTTTACGCCTCGAAAATCTCTTTCCAACGATCCGGCGAAGATTTCCGGTGACTCGACATTTGAACTCGGAGCGAGACGATGGGGGCCCGCTATGGCTTGCATGAACAATGCGATGTCGCTAACTGTTCGCGCCATCGGCCCCGTTGTCGCCATCGGGATCCAAAGTTGAGAATTAGGCACGGTGGGGACCCGCCCACCGGATGGACGAAAGCCCACGACGTTACAAAAAGATGCGGGGTTACGTAATGAGCCCCCGAGGTCAGAGCCATCCGCGAGGGCAATCATGCGTGCTGCGAGCGCAACTGCGGCGCCTCCGCTGCTTCCACCGCAGGTGACCGATGTGTCATAGGGATTGGAGGTAACTCCAAAAACTTCGTTAAAGGTTTGAGAACCAGCGCCAAATTCAGGGACGTTGGTCTTTCCGACCATGACCGCTCCGGCTTCTCGTTGGCGCTCAACGATGAGATCGTCATGTTCGGGAACACGATCTCTAAAGATGGGTGAACCTAATGTGGTTCGAACACCAGCTGTGTCGGCAAGATCCTTGTGAGCTACTGGTAGTCCATGAAGTAGCCCTAATGATTCTCCATTTGCGAAGGCTTCATCGGCTTTGAGGGCTCGTTCGGTTGCGAGCTCTGGAACCAGCGTCACTATGGCGTTGACGCTTGGGTTAATGCGTTCGATGCGTTCTAAATGAGCGCCCAACAATTCTCGGGCACTCAAATCGCCTGCGCTCAGCAAGCTCCGCATTTCTATCGCCGTCAAATCGCAGAGTGCCTCGTTTGTCACTTCCGTATTCCACCACATACGTCATCTCCCGGCATTCGAAACAACCTATTGATTCTGATTCGTTTCTGGTTCGGCAGACAGGTGCACCTAGTCCCATCTACGCTCCTGTTATGGCAGCTGAAAGAGAAGGTCGAACCCACAAAACCATCGATCTCTTACAAACTTTGATCAGGAATGCGTGCGTGAACGATGGCACCACTGCGTCAGGCAACGAGGTCCGCAATAGCGACGCATTAGAAAGCTTCCTTGAGGGGCCGGGTATCGAAATCGAGACCTTTGAGCCGACGCCTGGGCGAAAATCATTGGTTGCTCGAATCGCGGGTACCGACGCGAAGTCGCCGAGCTTGTGCTTGATGGGTCATACCGATGTTGTTCCTGTGAACCCTGACGGATGGACTCGTGACCCATTTGGAGGTGAGCTGGTTGACGGGGAGGTGTGGGGTCGAGGAGCGGTCGACATGTTGAACTTGACGTCGTCTCAGGCGGTGGCGTTTCGATATCTCGCCGATAGCGATTTTCGTCCATCGGGAGATTTGATCTATTTCGCGGTCGCCGATGAGGAATCAGGTTCAGCGCACGGGGCTCAATGGATGGCCGATCATCACCCCGAGGCGATCATGGCCGATTACGTCTTAACTGAGAACGGCGGACTTCACACTGGACCTAGCGACAACCCTTGGATAGGAATCAATGTTGGAGAAAAGGGAGTCGCGTGGCGCAAGATTCGAATCAAGGGAACCCCCGGACATGGTTCCGCGCCGTTCAAATCAGATAATGCTTTGGTTAGATCTGCCGCTGTGGTGCAGCGCTTAGCCGACTACCGGCCCCCCGCCCAGTTCCATGAACTTTGGCGTCAGCAGGTGGACATTCTCGACGTCGATCAGGAAACCAAGGAAATCATGCTTGACGCTGACCGCATTGAGGATTGGCTCGATGCTCATCCCGTCGACGGAGTCGCTCGCCACTTTTACAGTTGCACTCATACCACCTTCTCACCCAATGTCGCTGAATCTGACCGGCGAATGAAGACCAACGTCATTCCCGATCAAATTGATATCAACGTCGACATACGGACCTTGCCTGGCGAATCAACAGCGGAAGTCCAACAACACCTAGACGAAGCGTTGGGGGATTTATCCGATCAGGTTGAGGTGGAGATCATCATGAACGATCCCGCCAGTATCAGTCAGGTGGACAATCCCCTGTGGGACACAATACAAAAGGCCGTGAATCAGCCCTTCCCGACCGCTCGGCTCTCACCTCAACTCATTGTCGGTTTCACCGACGCTCGCGTGTATCGAAATCTCGGTTCGGTTGCCTATGGAGCTGGCCTTTTTAGCCCTGATCTCAAGGCGAGTGACTTCATGAGTCGCTTTCACGGCCACGACGAACGAATTGATGTCGAATCTCTCAGTCTGACCACACAGTTTTGGCTTGACGTTTGCCACGATTTCTTGGGGTGATCACTGGCGACACCAGCCCGCATAAATTCCCAACTCTTATTTACACTACCAAGACAGTGCTAATTCAACGGAACCGCCAATACACTCAGTCTTATGGCACCTCCGCTCTTCGAGATTGAGGCACTCGAGGTCCGGGCCACCGAAGGTCCGAAGATCCTGCACGGGGTCGATCTCACGATTGACGCTGGCGAAGTGCACGCGATCATGGGACCTAACGGGTCGGGAAAGTCGACCCTAGCAACGACACTGATGGGTTCTCCCGAATACGAAGTAATCGGAGGCCTGATGCGTTTTCGAGGAGACGACATCACCGGTTGGGAAGCTGACGTTCGCGCGAAAGCAGGAATGTTCTTGGCTTTCCAATATCCCCAAGAAATTTCTGGGGTGTCGGTTCGCAACTTCTTGCGCCAGGCGGCTTCTGCCCGCAAGGGGGAGGACATCTCTGCGATTGACATATATGTCGGGATGCAAGAGTGGATGGAGCGTCTAGATATGGACCCATCGTTCATGGATCGTTATCTCAATGAAGGTTTCTCGGGTGGAGAGAAAAAGCGAAATGAAATCTTGCAGTTAGCCATCCTTGAACCCGAGTTCGCGGTGTTGGACGAAACCGATTCCGGCCTAGATGTGGATGCTCTAAAAATCGTCGCCAACGGAGTACGCGAAATTCGACAAACCCGTCCAGAAATGGGGGTCCTTCTGATCACCCACTATCAACGACTTCTCACCGAGTTACAACCAGATCGCGTTCACATTCTCATCAATGGTCAAATAGTGGAATCAGGTGGACCCGAACTTGCTATGCAGTTGGAAAGTGACGGCTATGAACGGTTTGGCTTATGAGCCTTCCATCTGATCTCAAGAGCCAGTTTCCTGTGCTGTCCCAGAAAGTCAACGGTCATGAAATCGTTTATCTGGATTCAGCGGCATCGTCTCAAAAGCCGGTCGCGGTGATTGAAGCCATGAATGACTACTACCGAACCATCAACGCCAACGTCCACAGAGGCGCTTACGCGATCGCCGCCCAAGCCACGGAGGCAATGGAGCTAGCCCGGACACGGGTTGCGAAATTCATCGGAGCGTCCTCGGCAAACGAGATCGTCTTCACGAAGAACGCGACCGAGTCCTTTAATCTCATTGCGCGATCTTGGGGTGGTAATAGCCTTGGCCCAACCGACGCCGTGCTCATCAGCGACATGGAGCATCATGCGAACATAGTTCCGTGGCAAATACTGGCGGCCGAGAAGGGTTTTGAGATCCGATGGATACCTCTGACCTCTGACGGTCACCTCGACCTGTCACGACTGGACGAACTATTGGATGGAGTCAAGATGGTCAGCGTCACGGCCATGAGCAATGTGTTGGGAACGCTCAATCCAATAAAGGAACTTGCTGATCGCGCCCACAGCGCGGGGGCCTTGTTAGCAGTCGATGGAAGCCAATTCGTTCCCCACCTTCCCACACGTGTCGAAGAGCTCGGTGCAGATCTTCTTTGCTTCACTGGACACAAAATGTGCGGGCCTACTGGCATCGGCGTTCTATGGGGTCGATCAGAGTTATTGGATGCAATGCCACCATTCCTTGGTGGAGGCGAGATGATCCTTGATGTGCGGCGCGACGGATTTACTCCTAACGAGCTTCCTCACAAGTTTGAGGCGGGAACGCCTCCAATCGCCGAGATCATAGGGTTGGGCGCGGCCGTAGATTTTCTTGAATCGTTGGGTATGAACAACGTACGTCAGCATGAAATTGAGTTGACCGACTATGCCCTTCGTGCACTCGACAACCGTTACGGTGAAGACCTAACTATCCACGGGCCAAGAAATGCTGCGGAAAGAGGGGGCGTCCTCTCGCTCCAGTATCAAGATGTGCACCCCCACGATCTGAGTCAAGTGTTAGACCAACGAGGTATTTGCGTCCGCGCCGGTCATCACTGCGCGAAGCCGTTGATGCGAGAACTCGGTCTAGTCGCGACAGCGCGGGCGTCGCTCTACATTTACAACAACACAGCCGATATCGATGCTCTAGTGGAATCGTTGGCACCTGCCGGCGAACTGTTCGCTCGCTAGATCAAGGAATGTGACATGTCTGGCCTTGAAGACCTCTATAAAGAAATCATCCTCGATCACTATCGCAACCCGCGCCATCGCGGCGAACTTGAGTGCCCTCCGGCTCACAAAGCCGAGGGCTTCAATCCGCTTTGTGGAGACGAAGTCTTACTTACGTTTGAGTTAGAAGACGAAGTGATCCGCGAACTTATGGTCAACGGACAGGGCTGTTCTATCAGTCAAGCTTCGGCTTCGATGATGTCAGCCGCCGTTCAGGGAAAGTCGGTAGATGAGGTCCGCTATCTCACCCGTCAGTTCAAAGCAATGATGTCAATCCATGAAGAGTCGATTGGCCCTGACGACACAATTTCAAGAGATGGCGCGTCCTTTGAACTTGGAGACCTTGATGCTCTCAAGGGCGTGGTGAAGTTTCCCGTTCGTATTAAGTGCGCGACATTGTCATGGAACACTTTGCTCGCTGGGTTAGATGAATCAGGTGTGTAGGGAGGCTTCACCATCGGTGTCCGGGTGGCACCCCAGTCATGTGTTCTTTGATCCGCCTCGTTGTTGCTGCCGATGTTCCTTTAGGGAGTTCGTCCGCGGCGAAGAATCCCACTTCGGCGATTTCTGCTGACACCGAGGCAGCCACCGACCAATCGGTGACGACAAAAACGACGACGTGATCGCTTTTGTGTTCTTTGAAAGACGAGAAAACTCCGTGGACTGACTGGGGAGTTTCCGGGAGTTCGATACCGGTCTCTTCCAGGAGTTCCCGTTGCATCGCTCCAACGAGGGATTCACCTGTCTTGACGCCACCACCTGGCAAGTACCAGCCCTCGCGGTAGCTATGTCGAACGAGACAAATGCGATTTTCGTCGTCAACTACCAGCGCACGCACTCCTACGGTAAGTCGCGCTGGTCTTCGCAACACCCAGCTCCGGTATATCCGAAAGAGAATGCGCCTAAAGTCAACCATTCGCTAGGTCTTCCATGATCTGAGCTAGCGCCGTGTCAAGTGAGGTCACTCCACCGCGATCGTGAGTAGTTAAACAAACTTTCACCACTCCATAAACATTGGACCAGTCGGGGTGGTGGTTAAGACAATCACAATGCGTCGCGACGGCCGACATGAATGCGAATGCGCTCACAAAATCTGGGAATTGGTAAGTTCGCGTGAGGGAGTCAACAGAAAAACACCACTCCGGTTGCTCTTTCAAAAACGTGTCGATCTCTTCAGCCTCGAGCAGGTGGCGCTCCATGTTGCGTCTCCCCAGTGCTGCTTAAGCCGGACGGAATGAGATCAGTTTAACGACGGTCGTTAGCTCGATAAAGAAAAAATGCTCAGGCGAGTGGGTCGGAGAATGGGTCATCGGCATCGGGCCTGGGCGCCTGGTTCGAAGCTCCGAGACCTCCGATGGCCACCTCCACGCCATCGGATTCGCCATCTGACGGCAAGAAACGCGCGTAACCGTCAGACTCAAGCTCCTGAGCTAGTTCTGGTCCCCCACTCTCAACGATGTGTCCATCAATAAGGATGTGCACTTGGTCCGCAGGCAAATAGTCGAGCAGGCGGTGGTAATGGGTGATGCAAAGGACGCCAAGACCCGCTTGAGTCAGTTGTTCGATGCGCTCAGCGCAGGCTCGCAAGGCGTCAATGTCAAGTCCGCTATCTAGTTCATCTAAGACCGCTATCTGTGGATTTAGAACAGCGAGTTGAGCCGTCTCATTCCGCTTTTTCTCCCCACCGGACAGGTCCACATTTACAGCCCGGTCAAGAAGTTGAGTGCTGAGACCGATACGGCCGGCTTCTTCGACTAATCGAGATCCGGTGTCAATATTTTCTATGCCTCGCGCCTGCAATGCCAATTCAAGTGTTTCGCGTAAAGAGACACCGGGCACCTCCGTCGGATATTGCATGGCGAGAAACAGCCCAGCTTGAGCGCGCACCCACGTGGGAGCGGACAACAGATCCTGTGCATCGAGTGTGATCGAACCACTGGTGACCTGATAGCCCGGTTTCCCCATGATTACGTTGGCAAGAGTGCTCTTACCTGATCCATTGGGGCCCATCACGGCGTGGACTTGTCCTGAGGACACGTTCAGATTCACCCCGTGGAGGATCTGTTGCTCTCCGACTTTGACGCCAAGATTCTTGATCGAAAGCGTGGTCACGGCAAGTCCACGATGACTTCGCCATCCAATACGCGCGCCTCGTAAACCGTGATCGGCTGCGTGGCTGGAAAGACGTCGGGCGTTCCAGTTCTCAAATTGAACTTCGAGAAATGTTTTGGGCATTCGATCGCGCATTCTTCTGGCCAGACGACTCCTTCAGAAAGCGAATAGTTCGCGTGGCTGCATCGATCAGCTACTGCGTGAACGTTGTCCCCAATCCGCACTACCGCGATCCGGTGTCCTTCTATGTCAAAGCGTTGAGCTTCGCCATGCGTTAGGTCGTCGGAGTGACACACGATGGTCATGATCGATTGTCTTGTCCGTCGAGGGCCAACAATTGGCCAATACGAGAATTGACAGCGGCGCTGACACCTGCCACGGAAATCTTGTCTAGTACCTCACCAAAAAACCCTCGTACGACCAAGGCTTCAGCAGTCCCTCGCGGCACCCCGCGACTCTCTAGGTAAAAGCGTTGGTCCTCGTCGACGGGACCAACCGCGGATGCGTGGCTACATCGGACGTCATTATTTTCGATTTCAAGATTCGGCACTGACTCCGCCCAGGCTTCGTCAGAAAGTTTGAGCGTGCGGTTGGTCTGGTATGCGTTTACGTCGGCGGCATCGGGTTCGATCCTGATAAGGCCGGTATAGATCGCTCTACTTCGGTCATCGACAACGCCCTTGAATAGGAGGTTGGAGTTCGTGTGGGGTGCCTGATGTTGCTGAAAGGTCCTGAAGTCGTACTGGGTGTCGGCGCGACCGAAGTACACGGCACTGATGTCACCCGATGAGCCTTGACCAATCATCTTGGTATCGACTCTCGCTCGGGCATATCCGCCGCCAAGCGCTATCTGAGTCACAGCGAGATGAGCGTCCCGATCAATCTCTGCCGTTTGCGTTGCGATTTGCCATAAGCGCGGCCCGTGTTCTTGCACCGTGAGATACCGGAGGCGCGCCGCTTGGTTTATCTTGAGCTCGTTGACGGGACAAACCAACGCTTCGATGTCTGGACTGCTTTGGTGCTCGATGATCGTTGCCTCGGAATTTTCACCTGCGTATACAAGTACCCGCGGGAACCAGACCAAACTGTCGGTTGTGGTGTGCTGGCGAATCAGGACTGGATTCTTGATAACTGCGTTGGGAGCAACGTGGATGACGATCGGGGCGCTGCAATAGGCCAGGTTGTAATCGGAGAATACGTCAATGCCGGTTTGCATAACGGAACCGATCAGGTCTTCAAATTCGACTCCGTCGGTGTGAACGCTTAACGCCTCGTCGGTGACTGAAAGCGACACGAGTTGACCGTTAACGATGTGAATCACTGCTGCCGCGTGTTCGTCAAGGCCTTGAGTTAGGCCGGATTCGAAAACAGCGCCACCTGGGGCTTCGAGTCGATATTTCGAGAGGTCCAGGTCCGCTATCGGCGTGTACCGCCAAAGCTCTTCCTCAAAGGACGGTAACCCGGCTTCGCGAGCTTTTTCTTCGGCCGCGGTGCGTCGTTTTTGGAAAGCTGAGGAGCCCACCAGTTCAGCCCCGTTAGCTGGTTTGAAAGGGCCGCGTTGATTCGCCGTCACAGCGGATAATTCTACCTATCCAGATAGGAGAAATCCCCTAGGTGCTGAGCCTCAGCGTTTTCTGCCCTTCTTTCGCTTCTTCGCTCTGGTTTTCTTACCCATCCGGGGTCGGCGTCGTTTCTTTCCGCGTCGCTCTGCCTCTATTTCGGTCAAAATGTCCGGACCGGCTGCGTTCACTATGTCCTCGGCCGCGTCGAGCAAGGCGGCTATGGAGTCATCTTCGCCCAGGCTGTCGGGCTCCTCCGCAAAGTCTTGTACTCCCAGTGTTCCGTGGTCCCAAGCTACGTCGATCCTTCGTGGCAAATACTCGGGGCAACTTTCGGGGCAACGCCACGGGGCTTCAGGGGCGAGGTCGAGATTGCATTTTCTGACTGTTTCACCGTTGGCATAGGAGCGAGTCTCGTAATGACGGCAGTTCGTCCGCATGGGCATGTTTCTATTGTCGCGCTTCACGCCAACATCACACGAGTTCTGACGCAACAAGTGATTTAAAGCGCTGCAATCGCTTCAGCTACTGCCAGGACTCGACGGGCTTCGTCGACATGCAGATTTTCAATCATTTTTCCGTCGATTGTGAGTACGCCACGGCCGTCTTTTTCAGCAGATTCGAATTCTTCGATGACGCGCCGGTGGAAGTCGAGTTGATCCAAACTCGGCGCAAATATCTCGTTGGTTGGGGCGACTTGACTCGGATGGATGAGAGTCTTTCCATCGAACCCCATTTGTGCTCCTTGAAGACATACTGAGGCGAAGCCGGTGTCATCTTGAATGTCGTTGTAGACACCATCGAGAATTCCTTTGTCAGCGGCTCTTACCGAGACAAGACATCTGGCGAGATGCGGAAGCAGGGCTTGACGGTCAGGGGTAATCGTTGCTCGCAACTCCTTGGCCATGTCGTTGGTGCCCAGCACCATGACTTCCATTCGTTCGTGCCGAGCAATTTGGTCGACTTCCAGAATTCCGGATGGCGTTTCAACCATCGCCCAAATTCGAGTTGAAGCAGGAGCTCCGCCTTCGTCTAACAGAGATGAAACCCTGTCGAGATACTCAGGCCCGTCAACTTTGGGTATTACAACCGCTGCGGGCGCTGCGGAGGCGGCGGCCAGGATATCGTCCACTCCCCATGGGGTCTCAAGTCCGTTGCATCGGATCGTCAATTCACGATTGCCATATTCAGCGGAGGAGACCGCCGCACAGGCTTGTGCCCGGGCCACTTCTTTACTCTCCGGCGATACCGCATCCTCCAAGTCGAAGATCAACGCGTCGGCCGGTATTTCCTTCGCCTTTTCGAGGGCGCGTTCATTAGCCGCTGGCATGTAAAGGACCGAACGTCTGGGTCGATAACTAGCGCTCATCTATATCTCCTAGACTTGAGCGGTTCGGACAGTGTCAGTCAGAACCCGTAACTACTTGCGAGGTCCGCGTCTTTTGCGGCCAGTTGACGTGCAAGGTTGACGACGACGTGGCACTGCTTAACAGTCGCGTCATCCTGCATTTTTCCGTCGATCATCACCGCTCCGGTGCCGTCTCCCATTTCTTCGATCACTCTCATGGCCCACGCGACTTCGGAGGGTTCTGGGCTAAACACCTTCTTGGCTATCTCAATTTGCACTGGATGAAGGCTCCAGGCGCCAACACAGCCAAGTAGGTACGCGTTACGAAATTGGTCTTCGCACGCGACTGTGTCGGCGATATCTCCGAACGGTCCGTAGTAGGGCAAGATTCCGTAGGTCCCGCAAGCGTCGACCATTCGGGCGAGGGTGTAGTGCCAAAGATCTTGCTGATAGGACGCTCGCTCGGAGTCATCTCGGCCCTCCTCTGGGTCTTGTCGCACCAAATAGCCGGGATGGCCACCACCAACTCTCGTGGTTTTCATGCGTCGATCTGCGGCGAGGTCGGCGGGTCCTAGCGAAAGACCTTGCATGCGCGGACTTGCGCCACATATCTCTTCAACATTGGCCACTCCTTGAGCTGTTTCAAGGATGGCGTGCACAAGGATCGGTGTATCTAAGCCTGCTCGCGCTTCTAGTTGAGCGAGCAGCTGATCCACGAAGTGGATATCTTCACTTCCTTCGACTTTGGGAATCATCACCACGTCGAGTGTGTCGCCGATCTCGCTGACTAGGGTCATCAAGTCGTCTAGGAACCATGGAGAATCAAGACTGTTGACGCGGGTCCATAGCTGTGTCTCTTGGCTTTTCCAGCTTCGTCCTATTTCGACTAATCCCGCTCGGGCCGCCTCTTTGTTTTCCACGGCAACTGCGTCTTCGAGGTTGCCCAGTAAGACGTCGACAGTAGGGGCTATGGCAGGAATTTTCGC
Source organism: Candidatus Neomicrothrix sp. UBA4542 (assembly GCA_002388005.1). GTDB lineage: Bacteria > Actinomycetota > Acidimicrobiia > Acidimicrobiales > Poriferisodalaceae > UBA2110. The sequence goes on along the minus strand of DGLO01000082.1, from coordinate 14,197 downwards.
TCGCATCTTTTCATTCGATGGATCGAAGAAATGGATCATCCGTGACGGGCGAAATGGGATCTCTTTGAGTGGCTCGGGCGCGCCAAGCGTTAACGGTGCGAAAAAGTTTTTGGGTGTGCGCACAAACAAGGACCTCCGTTGCGACCAACGCTGTGACCGTAGCGAGCCAAAGTCCGGATGGCTACTCCAGCACATCCCCTTCTTCTATATCTTTGGCAATAACTCGCTTCGCACAGTTAGCCGATGGACCCTTCCATCTGTAGCTCGATGAGTCGACTCCATTCAACGGCGTATTCCATTGGCAAGGTTTTGGTTACGGGCTCGATGAAGCCGTTCACAACCATTCCCATCGCTTGTTCTTCAGAGAGTCCGCGGCTCATCAAATAGAACAGTTGCTCGTCTGCAACCTTGGAGACCGTCGCTTCGTGGCCAATCTCTGCGTCGCGGGCACCGATTTCTTGATACGGGTAGGTATCAGATCGGCTGATTTCGTCAAGTAAGAGCGCGTCGCATTGCACATGGGACCGGCAGCGATCCATGCCTTCTTCTACCCGTACCAAACCGCGGTACGTGGTCCGACCTCCGTCTTTGGAAATTGACTTGGACACGATTTTTGAAGTCGTTTCTGGAGCCGCGTGAACCATTTTCGCGCCAGCGTCTTGGTGTTGGCCCTTCCCGGCGTATGCAACAGACAGCACTTCCCCCGAGGCCTTTGGACCCATGAGGTACACGGCCGGATATTTCATTGTCAGACGCGATCCGATGTTGCCGTCAATCCATTCGACATGAGCTTCGTCATATGCGGCTGCACGTTTTGTAACGAGGTTGAACACGTTGTTCGACCAGTTTTGAACGGTGGTGTACGTGATGCGCCCACCAGGGAGTGCAACAAGTTCAACTACCGCCGAATGCAAGGAGTCAGAGCTGTAGACCGGCGCGGAACATCCTTCGATGTAGTGCACCGTCGCACCTTCATCAGCAATAATCAAAGTTCGCTCAAACTGACCCATGTTCTCCGCATTGATACGGAAATACGCTTGCAAAGGCATCTCGACTTCAACGCCAGGGGGGACGTAAATGAACGACCCGCCGGACCACACGGCTGAATTGAGAGCGGAGAATTTGTTGTCTCCCGGGGGAATGATTGTTCCAAAATATTTTTGAATTAGTTCGGGCTGTTCACGAATGGCCGAGTCCATGTCAGAAAAGATGACACCTTGGGCTTCTAGGTCTTCACGATTTCGGTGGTACACCACTTCCGACTCATATTGGGCGGTCACTCCGGCCAGATATTTGCGCTCCGCTTCGGGTATTCCAAGTTTTTCGTAGGTCTCTTTAACCGAATCCGGTAGCTCTTCCCAGGCATCCACCTGCCCTTCTGTGGGCTTGATGTAGTAGTAGATGTCATCAAAATAGATTCCGGATGTATCGCCACCCCAGTTGGGCATCGGCTTTTGCTTGAAAATTTCGTAGGAACGCAAGCGGAACTCCAGCATCCACTCGGGTTCCTTTTTCAGGAATGACATCTCCCGGATAATGTCTTCGTTCAAACCCCTTTGAGGCTTGTAGACATAGTCCTCTTCGTCACTCCAGCCGAGTTGATACTTACCTAGATCAATTGCGACATTCGGCTCAGTGTCAGTCACGGGGACTCCCATGCGAAGGGTTTATCACTATCAGGATAGTGGTAATTGTGTTTCTGACCCACTAATTGTGCCGAACCAAGTTTCAGCGTCATCGAGATGCAAATAACCCGGCACATGTGTGTGGGGGGTATCGAGATAGACCTTCGCCTCTGGGGCTTGAGCGAACCGCCCGTGGCTCCACCGAACTTCAACGTGCCCATCAACATTGGTCTCAATTGCGGCCTCATGATCACGGACCGTAGCTCGCCACCCGATTTTCGGTTGACCTGCTTCTTCGCCCCACATTTCCAAGTCTCGGAATTCAAAGCGGCGACGCCAATCCCAGGGCGTCGTCACCAGAAGTCTCAGTGATCGATCTCTCGCAGATCCGAGGACGTAGTAAGGAGCCGGACCGATGCGTAACAGGCGCCATAAGAGGGCTTCCCTTTGACGTTTGGTAGCAACCGATTTGCGCCACTGGTTAGCGGTAACGCGACCGACTTCGGCGGCTAGATCGCGGTAGGCCGCGGCGCAATTGGGGCTCCATTCACTTTCCGCCAACACAGTTTTGAGTTCGGTTCGGTGATGTTTTGCTAGATCACCTACAAAGGGCGGTAACTCAGTGTTGGTGTCGATTTCTGCCCTTACCGCTGCATACAGAGCTTGGTGTTGTTCTGGAGCTGCGTGGTCGTACCAGTCCCCTACGTCTCTGCTTGCAGCGAAGAGGTTTGATGGAGCCGCGTTCAATAATATTTTCGACGAATACTTGCACGAGATCAGATATACGTGGTCGACCCTTAGGTCGATAGGCAGTTGGTCGTGGCCGGGGCTTCGATGACTACCCTTCCATTCGATCAGAAGAGGCGGGCGGCCTCTCAGGCCGTCGCTGGCTTCGAGAAACACTTGGCCATTTCGGTACGCACCCGCGAAGTCGACGCGATGGAGTGACTCGTCTACTGCGTGGGCGAACTGTTCCCACGTCTTGTCAGTCACATCAACGAATTGTTCGGGGAGCCGGCAGATAGCTTCCGTCGGATTGTCGTACCCGAGCATGCCTAGGCCTGTCGCAAGCTCGGTGATTTCAGTGCGAACGGAAGCCAACGTTTTCAGCCGATCAGAACAGGGGCGAGAATTCGCCATCCGTCGGGGACTTGGTCGGGTTCTTCAGTGAGGACTTGGACGCACACATGATCGGCTCCTGCGTCGAAATGTGCCTGAACTCGAGCCTTGATCGAATCCACTGTTCCCCACGCGACTACCGCATCAACCACATTGTCAGAAAGATTTTCTACCTCGTTTACTTCGTAACCGAGACGTACAAGATTGTTGACATAGTTAGGGAGAGCAGCGTAGGTCTTCATGTGCTGTCGCGCGATCGCTCGCGCTGTGTTGGGGTCTTCTTCAATAACCACCATCTGTTCGGGATAGAGCAAAGCATCGGGGCCCATGATCTCTCGGGCAAACTGGGTGTGTTCGGGCGGAACGAAATATGGGTGAGCTCCTGCAGTCTCAGATGCTGCTAGTTCGAGCATCTTAGGACCCAATGCAGCGAGCACTATTTCGGGAAGTTCGGTGGGGCCCACAGCCATGAACCGAGATTTTTGCATCGACGCTAGGTAGTCGCGCATGTAGCTAAGCGGTTTGGAGTAGTCATGTTTTCGAACCCACTCGACTAGATGGAGGTGACTAACTCCCAACCCCAGTAAGAATCGACCTGGGTGTGCTTCCTCGATGCTTCGTTGAGCGTTTGCCGTGGTCATGGCGTCGCGGGCATAAATGTTGGCTATACCGGTGGCAATTTTGATGCTCGACGTGTTTTCGAGCACGCGCATTGCCGTCACAAATGGATCACGTCCGACGGCTTCGGGGATCCAGATGGTCTGAAAGCCAAGTTCAGAGGCTTCAGCACAAAGTTCATTTGCAGCTGAGGACGGCATACCGTCCAGGACCCCTGTCCAAAGACCGACCCTGCCTAGATCAATGGATGCATTTGCCATGTGGTGACCCTAGGGCATGAGTCGCTGTTTCTCATTCGATGAGTCGCAAGTGCTCCCGATAGGTTCGGCCGCGTTGGATATATTTTTCTATGCCCGGCAAGATCAACGGGTCGGTGTCAGCACCTTCTCGTATCTTCGCCGGTGTTCCGAGGGCCATCGCACCCGGCGGCACGTGCATACGTCCGGGGACTACCGCACCCGCTCCAACAAGCGCGCGAGCTCCAATAATCGCTTCATGAAGAACGACTGATCCGCTTCCCACTAATGCCTCATCCTCGATGGTGCATCCTTCCAAATGAGCCGAGTGGCCAATGGTGCAGCGGCGCCCGACCACGGTTGCAAAGTCGTCTGTGACGTGGAGCACGCAGTTGTCTTGTATCGAACTTTCTTCGCCGACAACAATCTCGTTGTCGTCGCCACGTAGCACTGCTCCGGACCAAATGGTGGCTCGAGCTCCTACGCGGACACGTCCGATAATGACTGCTTCGGGCATCACCCACGCTTCAGGGTGGATTTCGGGTCGATGTTCACCTAGTGCATAGATCGGCATTTTGAACCTCAGTGGATCGCGGGGGTCAGCCACCAGCAAACTACCGCGAAGAATCGTTATGTACGCGGGATCCTGATGCTGTGGGGCCGCTAGCGTCCAGCCGATGGTTTCGTCTGACGACACGGCGCCGATAGCTCCCCGACGGCCCTACACGCGCATAGTGCACGGCACGGCTACAGAAGATCCATGGTATTGGTTGCGGGATCGCGACGATTCGGCAGTGCTGGACTACTTGAGGGCGGAAAACAGTTGGACTGATTCCTCTACAGATCATCTCGAGGGTTTGCGGAAAATTCTTTTCGAGGAAATTAGGGCAAGGGTAAAGGAATCCGATCAGTCGGTACCGATACCAAAGGGTCCTTGGGAGTACAGGGTTAGAACGAAAGAAGGTTTCCAGTATCCCCTTCATGTTCGCCAACGTCGTGGGGAACCAGCGACCGAAGAGGTCCTGTTGGATGAGAATGAGATCGCCGAAGGCAACGACTATTTTGCCGTCGGCGATCTTGCCGTAAGCCCGGATCATCGCTTCCTCGCATATACCACCGACATCGAAGGCAATGAGGAATACGATCTAACGGTCGTTGACCTCCATACCCGTGAAGTCATTGATGACGGCGTCCGGCAACTGTCATATGGTCTGGTTTGGGCCAATGATTGCCGGACTCTTTTTCTGGTGCTGACAGATACTGCTCGACGGCCGAATCGAGTCGTACGGCACGCAGTGGGCAAGTCGAAGTCAGACGATGTCACAATCTTCACCGAACCCGACGAACGATTTTGGGTCGGAGTTGGGATCACAAGAAGCGAAAAGTTCGTGGTTATAGGCAGTGAGTCCAAAACCTCTTCAGAATATTGGCTTCTGGATGCCGACCTACCCGACGGGGAGCCGTCCCTCGTCGAGCCGCGACGCGAGGGTCATGAATACCGGGTCAGTCATCAAGGCGATCGTCTGTTGATATTGACCAACGATGACGCGGTCGATTTCCGGCTGGTGGAAGCTCCCCTCCAGGAACCCGCATCGAATAACTGGCGGGAGATCGTTCCTCATCGTGAGGGAACGCGAATCGAAGACGTGGATGCCTTCGAAACTTTTACGGTGGTGACCGAACGCCGTGACGCGGTTCCGGTGCTGCGCGTCATGGACCATGTCAGTAATCGGGAGTTCGAGGTGGGTATGGATGAACCAGTTTTTGAGGCGGGACCCGGAGCGAATGCGGAATATGCGACGCGAGTATTACGTTATGGCTACACGTCGATGGTGACTCCACCTTCTACGTTCGAAATTGATATCGATACTCGGGAACGTCGCCTGCTGAAGCAGCAACCGGTCTTGGGTGATACGGATCTTTCGGCCTACAAGAGCGAACGGACTTGGTCCACCTCTGTAGACGGAACTCGGGTTCCGGTCAGTCTTGTTTGGCGACCGGATGTTGTCACGTGGCCAGCGCCGACGCTGCTCTATGGATACGGAGCGTACGAGGTGGGAATACCAGCATCGTTTTCCTCGGCGCGTCTTTCACTTCTAGACCGAGGAGTCGTCTTCGCCATCGCTCATGTTCGCGGTGGCGGCGAACTCGGTCGAACGTGGTACGAGCAAGGCCGTCTAGAACATAAACAAAACACATTCTCGGACTTCGGGAGTTGTCGAGACCACCTTGTCAGCGAAGGTTGGTCCGATGCACATCGAGTTGTTGCTCGCGGGGGTAGTGCTGGAGGCCTTCTAATGGGAGCGATGGTCAACCAGCGTCCTGAAGCTTTCGCTGGAATCGTCGCCGAAGTGCCATTTGTGGACAACGTGAACACAATGCTTGATCCCACGATTCCACTCACCATTACCGAATATGACGAGTGGGGGAATCCGAACGATATTTCGACATTTCGGCTGATGTCTGCTTACGGACCGTACGAAAACGTCACTGCCGATAATCATCCGGCGCTTTTAGTCACCGCGGGGCTTAACGATCCAAGAGTGCAGTACTGGGAGCCGGCGAAGTGGGTGGCCAAACTTCGCTCCATAAGTACGTCTAATCACCCAATTTTGCTCCGAACTGAACTTGATTCTGGTCATGGCGGGCCTTCCGGCCGCTACGACGCGTGGCGAGATGAGGCATTCGTTATGTCGTTTATCATCGACAGCTTCAATTTGACGTAGCTCTCAGGACCCATTTGAAATAACAGCTAAGGCAAGAAGGATCAGGTTACGAACGACAGAATTACTATCAACCGGACGAGCGGACCATCGACCAAAACATGCGCAGACGGGCCTCTGGCTAAGCGGGCGCCGCATGACACGCAATATTGCGACGGTAAAGATCACTAGAGCCACCTCTGCTAGTAGCGACGGAAGTGGACTAGCTACTCCAGTCACGAGCAGGGCTCCCAAAATGATCTCCGTTGGCGCGATGAGGGGAACCAACCGTCTTGGTGCGCCGAGAATTCGAGCTGCGGTGGGCCACGAGGGATCACGCAGTTTCAAAGCTCCCGAGAGTAGAAAGACTCCGCCCAGAACTATCCGCGCCACCAACGACACTGGTCTAAATCAACCGAAGGTGCCGTAGTCGCCTTGGAAGAAAACAAGCGGCGGTTTGCTTTCCAATATCTCTAGTTCTATAACTCTGCCCACAACGATGTCGTGATCGCCGCCGTCATGTATTGCCTCTATTTCGCAGTCGATGTATGCGATCGAACCAGTAATGACGGGCGAGCCAGATGGTCCCGGAGACCAAGCTACGTTTGCGAATTTGTCATCCGAACGGCTAGCCATTACTCCGCAAACCTCCATTTGGTCTTGACCCATAATGTTGACGCAGAATGATCCCGAGT
>DGLO01000082.1:0-6821 GCA_002388005.1 Candidatus Neomicrothrix sp. UBA4542 | reverse complement strand
GGTTCGAGAGACACCGACGTAAAAGAGCCGATGGCCATGCCGACCGGGCGTCCATCGTTGACTGCGGTCACTGCGGTGACCCCGGTAGGAAAGTGCCCCAACACATTTCGGAATAGCCCGGAATCAATATCGCTCACTGTGGCTCCTTACTCAAAGACTCTGTCGGAGCGTAGCGCCGGAAGTAACGGGCTGTTTCGAACTCCGAGTCAGACGCGGTTATCGTCACCACTATGAGTCAACCCCAGGTTCCAGGTCTGCCAGATGGTCTCATTGCGGTCGTGAAGCAAGATTGCCCTACTTGCGAGTTAATCACCCCTGTTCTTGTCGAGTTGGCGGAACGGTCGGATCTGACGGTGTTCACCCAAGACGATCCGAACTTCCCAGCCGCGATCAGCGACCGACTACTGGACACCGATTTAGCTTTGTCGTGGCATCACGACATCGAGACTGTTCCAACTCTCCTGCTCGCTCACGATGGAAAGGAATTGGATCGAACTGTCGGCTGGTCTCGCTCACAGTGGGAGCGTGTTTCCGGAGTATCAGAACTCGGACTCGACTTGCCGGAACAACGGCCGGGCTGCGGTTCGTTGTCCGTTGATCCAACATTGAGAGCTGAGTTGGACGTCAAATTTGGCGGGTCCAAACTTCTCGGACGACGCGTCGAATTCGCGTCTCTAGAAGACACCCATGAAGCCCTGTTCGAGAGAGGTTGGACTGACGGATTGCCGGTAGTGCCCCCGACAGAAGCGCGGGTGCTGGCGATGCTGGAGGGCACAAGTCGTTCACCTGAAGAGGTTGTTGCGACGGTGCCACCCGACCTGGTCTCATGCACTGTTGAAAAAATAGCCATTAATGCAGTGATGGCAGGATGTCGCCCTGAATACCTTCCTGTGGTCCTCACCGCGGTGGAAGCAGTGTGCACTGACACCTTCAACATGCATGGCTTGTTGGCCACGACCATGCCGCACGCACCGGTCCTCATCATCAATGGGCCAATTGCGGAGAAAATCGGTATGAACTCCGGGAACAATGCATTCGGTCAAGGAAACCGCGCTAACAGCACCATTGGGCGCGCCGTTCAACTGGTGGTGCGAAACATTGGTGGCGGACGTCCAGGAGAAGTTGATCGAGCCGCATTCGGATCCCCCGCCAAGGTTGGATTTTGTTTTGCTGAACGAGAAGCGGATTCCCCTTGGGAACCTGTGTCAACCATGTACGGATTCTCAAGCGGAGCGAACACCGTTTTGGCTTTCCCCGGTGAAGCCCCAAGGAATGTCGTTGATCAGTTGTCACGAGATCCTGACTCTCTAGCTCGCACGTATGCCACGAATTTGATCTCGATTCAGCACCCAAAACTCGTGTTGGGATTCGACGCTATCTTGGCAGTGGCTCCAGATCACTCGAGAGTTTTCGGCGCTGCTGGGTGGTCGCGAGAACAGCTAACTGACCGGATTGTGGAGTTAACTGTCAGGCCAGGAAAGGAGTTAGTTCGAGGAGCCGGCGAGATTCCAGAAGGCTTACCTGAAGCTATGGCCGACCTCGATCTTCCGAAATTCCGCCCTAATGGATTGCACATAGTGCATTGTGGTGGCGCAGCTGGACTATTTTCAGCAATCATTGGGGGATGGGTAAACGGCGAGATGGGGTCAAATCCTGTTTGCGTCGAAATCATTCCGTAGTAATGGAGGACCTATGACTAAGGTGCTGGACCCGACGAACGAGGCTGAGCCCGCCAAAATTCCGCGAGTTGATCGCCCCGAGAGCCTCGACGGCTTGACTGTTGGTTTACTTGACATCAGCAAACCCCGAGGAGACCACTTCCTTAACCGGATCGAGGAACGTCTCGTTGAGCGAGGTCTCCGGGTAGAGCGGTTTCGTAAGCCAACCTTTACCAAGCCCGCCCCGGTTGATTTGCGTCACGAAATCGCCACGAAGTGCGATGTCGTGATCGAAGCTCTTGCCGATTGAGGCAGCTGCACGTCATGCAGTGTGCATGACATCGCTGATCTGGAACGACGAGGGCTTCCGGGAGTTTTTGTAGCTACTACCCAATTCATTGACGGTGCTGAGGTACAGGGAAGGTCGCTGGGTTTTGATCCGGCAGCTGTCTGGGTTGAGCACCCGATTCAGGATCGTACTGATGATGAGATGGTAACGATTGCTGACAAAGCGATCGATGAACTACTGGACCAAATCACCAAGCAGTAGAGTCTCGCCTCGCAAAGTAATCAGCCCTTCATTTCGCAAATCGTCAACCAGTTGGGTGGCACGGAATTGTTGTTCGGCAAGCTCCATGACCTCGGCGGCTTCGGCGGTCGTCACTGGTCCCTGCGTTAGCGCTGACAGGAGCCGTCCTCTCGCTTGACGGTCACTTCCGTGAAACGGTCGCTGCCTCCTACTAACCCCGGCGCTTCCATCAGCAGGGTCCTTGCCCGTCCCCTGCCACGCACACCATGCATTCACGGGGCAGTTCTCGCATCGTGGATTTCGTTTCGTGCACAGGGTTGCCGCCAAGTCGAAAAGCCCTTGATTCCATTCCCATGACTGTCCGGGTGCGACAAGCTGATCCGCGATCTCTTGAGCATTCTTTGGTCGAAGCGAATACCCATGCCAACGCGCGAGCAGACGTCCTACGTTGGTGTCAACCACACCGGTCTGAATTTCGAAGGCAAAAACCATTACGGCTCTTGCCGTATAGGGGCCTATTCCGGGCAGCTCTAAAAGTTGGTCTAGATCTCGCGGGACTTTGCCCTGGTACAGACTGGTGATCTGCCGAGCTGTCTGGTGAAGGTTGCGGGCTCGGCGCGGGTAGCCGAGACCTCCCCAAAATTTCAATAATTCAGAAAGCTCGGCGTGAGCGAGATCGCGCGGGGTTGGCCAGTGGTCTAAGAATTCCCGATACTTGACCGTCACTCTGTTGACCTGGGTCTGTTGGAGCATTACCTCAGAAACCAGCACAGCCCATGGGTCTCGGGTGGAGCGCCACGGCAAGTCGCGTCTGAATTTCTCAGCCCACCGAAGGACGGCTCGTGTGAATTCTCTCCCGCCTAGTGGGCCGCGAAACTCAACTGTTCCAGATGTCGTCGCCATAGGGAAAGTTGCGTGCGGGCGCGGCCTCTCGCTTCCAGATCATGACTTTTCGACGGAAGTAGCAAACCTCTTCTTCTCGTTGGTTGAACGCTCGTGTTTCGACGGTCACGATTCCCCGGTCGGGTCGGCTTTTCGACTCGGCCTTGTCCAGGACTTTGGTAACGGCGTAAATGGTGTCGCCATGGAAGCTGGGGCGTTGATGGGTCAAACTTTCGACCTCAAGATTGGCGATAGCTGCGCCGCTGACGTCAGGGACGCTCATTCCAAGCACCAACGAGTAGACAAGGTTTCCGACAACCACATTCTTGCCATGGACGGTTTCATTTTGAGCAAACCATTCATTGGTGTGAAGTGGGTGATGATTCATCGTGATCATGCAAAAGAGATGGTCATCAGCTTCGGTAATGGTCTTGCCTGGCCAGTGTCTGTACACGTCGCCTATCTCAAAATCCTCTAAGTGTCGGCCAAATGGGCGGTCGTGGGTACTCACAGGTCCTCCATTGGGGTTAGGGGTTACTGGGGACGTTGTCATCGTAGAGAATTAGTGACGTCAGGGTGCAACCGTTCCCTCTAGAGTTCACCATGACTGGAAGAAACTTTGTGTCCTCATGTGCTGTGCTCATAGCCTGACTCATTGTCTCGACTTGATGAAGTGGTGAAGAATTATGACCGCACCTGATCTACAAGCCGCCGCTGATGCGTTGGCGATTGGTATCTCAATAATCGATCGCTCTGTCGCTAATGCCGCGGCTCTTCCTGACCCTGACGAACATCAAAGTCTGTTGTACGACCTTGCTCACGCCGCGTCTGCCGTTGAGATAAGCCGCTCGTTGCTGGATTACGGCGCCAAAGGAGAGAGTGAAGGAAACCTCGCCTGCGCTTTCATTGCTGACGTTCTAGCGGATCTTCACTCAAAGCTCTTCGCCAGAGAAACCGAATGGGGAGTAGAACACGGGGAGTTGGACCCAGCTCGGGAATTCATTCGGATTTTTCGAGCTCCGGAATTCGTGGCTCAGCTCGCGTCCTTAGATGCTCCTAGGCATCTAGACGAAGACTTCGAAATGGTGGCTGACACCTTTCGTCGCTTCGCCGACGACAAGATCGCTCCTCGCGCCGAACACATTCATCGCCGGGACACTGACATTCCCGAAGATATTATTGACGGCTTAGCTGAGCTTGGCTGCTTTGGCCTGTCAGTTCCGGAGAAATACGGCGGCTTCGCTACTGGTAGCGAAAGTGACTACATGGGAATGGTGATCGCTACCGAAGAGCTTTCTCGCGCATCGTTGGGTGCTGGCGGTTCCCTCATCACGAGGCCTGAGATTCTGACTAGGGCGCTCGAACGAGGTGGAACCGAGGAACAAAAGCGCGAGTGGTTCCCTAAGATTGCGACTGGCGAGGCGATGGTCGCTGTAGCAGTCACTGAACCCGACTATGGATCTGACGTCGCTAATTTGAAGGTCACAGCGACTTCCGTCGACAGCGGGTGGGTCATCAACGGGGTCAAGACATGGTGCACTTTTGCTGGAAGAGCAAATGTACTGATGCTGTTGGCTCGCACCGACGCGGACCGTAGCAAGACCCATCGCGGTCTCAGCTTGTTCATTGTGCCCAAGCCCCAGGCGGAAGGTCACAGTTTTGAATTCTCCCAAGATGACGGCGGCGCTATGGAGGGCAGGGCTATCCCCACTCTGGGTTATCGGGGTATGCACAGTTTCGAAATAGCGTTCAGTAACTGGTTCGTTCCAGAACAAAATTTGATTGGCGGTGAGGATGGTCTGGGTAAAGGCTTTTACATGCAGATGGCTGGCTTCGAGAACGGCCGTCTTCAAACCGCCGCTCGAGCCGTGGGCGTTATGCAAGCGGCGTATGACGAGGCTCGGGCCTATGCCGAGGAGAGGTCAGTTTTTGGGCGGCCAGTGATTGACTATCAACTCACTCAAGCAAAACTCGGGCGGATGGCGGCAATTATTCAGGGCTCGCGTCAGTACAGCTATTCGGTGGCTCAGATGATGGCGAAAGGCGAAGGGGGTCTCGAAGCCTCAATGGTCAAGGCCTATGTGTGTAAAGCCGCCGAATGGGTGACGCGCGAGGCTCTCCAGATCCATGGCGGGTTTGGTTTCGCAGAGGAGTACACGGTCAGTCGTCTGTTTGTCGACGCGCGCGTGTTGTCTATTTTCGAAGGTGCGGACGAAACGCTCTGTCTAAAGCTCATCGCGCGTCGATTGTTGGCCGACGCGCACTAAGCCGAATTTAGAGCCACTATTGGTGGATGTTAGAGGCTGGGGCGAAGAAGCTCTGCGGCCACGGCGCAGTCCTCTCTCATCGGAATCGTGGATGGTGTTTTTCCCTCGGGGCCAATGACGTGTGTGAACACTTCCAAAGGAACAACTTCCTCGTCGGCTTCTAAAACATTTTCTTTTGCTAGTTGATCTTCTATGACTTCGAAGAACGGTCTCGGGAGGGCGCGACCAACTCCGATTACCGCCCAGGTCTCCTTGCCTCCCCGTAGTCCGCAAATTGCGGCTGCGTAGGAACCTGATGGGGCTATCAGCGCTTCGGGGCCCGCTGCGGCTGCCTCAAGAATGACTATGTCTGCAGTAGCGCATGCCTGCCCCAGTCCAGTTAACGGAACTTCGACTACATCGACTTCGCGTTGAAGAAGCGTCCTAGCGAGTGCTGCTCCTTCGCCGTACGCGTCTATGACGCGCACCTTGATATCGCGGCGGAGGTGGATGCTTTCCATGGCTAGGTCGGGCCAACCAATGACAGCTACGGTCGCGTTATTGGGAAGAGCGGAGGCGACGCTTCTTGGAGTGTCGTCGCTATTGAGTTCCTCGACGAAGCCGATGGCCGCTCTGCGGGCGTCGGTCGCGATCAACACCTTGCTTGCCATCGTCCATAGAGAGCCAGCTAGGGGGTGGTGGTGCAATATGCGTCGACAGGCGTTGACTAGCTCCGCTGGTTCCCCCCATAACGAGCCCAACGCGTCGGCTGCTTCGCGGGCTAAAGCAAATTGATCAACGCCTCCAGAGCGAGCTACATATCGAAGCCGTTCAATGGGATGCACGAGAGCAGACTGCCACATGTGTCGACGGAAATGGGAGCCGAATTGAATTTGGTTGGAAGTCGGGCTCGATCATTAGGCGCGCTAACTTGGCTCTCGTGGCAACTGACCCTTCGACCCAGCTGATCGTTGCGACCATGGACGGTGTTGAACAGACCTTGTCCCAATGGTTAACGACTTTCAATCTGCTCACCGTTGTACTCGATCCTTACACCCATGAAAGCGGATGGATCATTCCTACAGCTGACCGGGTTTTTGCACATTACGAGGAGGCCGACATCCGCTGCGCTTTCCTCGTAACGAGCGACGGGGATGGGGCGCGTGAATACTTGGGCAAGTATTCAAAGAAATGGCTGGTTTTGGTCGATCGAAACCGGGAGTTAGTCAGATCTCTCGGGTTGGAGCGCCTTCCTGCGCTCGCCCATATCGCTCAAGACGGTTCTCTAGTCAACTCCGCTGAAGGATGGAATCCCGCTGATTGGAGGGGCGTGTTGGCAGGGGTCGAGGAAGCAATGGCGTGGCGTTCGAAACCACTTCTTCCAGCCCCAGAAGATCCCGGTGCCTTTGAGGGCACACCGGCTCTCGCCTAGAGCTGAAGCTTTGCCCGGTACATTTCCGCGTCTGCGCGTGACATGAGTTCTTCAGCGTTGTTGCGAGTGCCATA
>DGLO01000043.1 GCA_002388005.1 Candidatus Neomicrothrix sp. UBA4542 | reverse complement strand
AGCGATCCAAGCCGCGACATCTGCGATGCTCTCTCATAACCCAGGGTGTGATCGGCGAACGCCCGCGCCAGCTCATATACGTAGTACACGTTGACAGATGCCAACGCACCGGCCTCGGCCATCCGTGCGACCTGTTGGGCACTCGAGATCCCGAAGTGCTCGAAGGTGAAGCGATGGTTGAAGCGTGGGCGTTCCCATTGCAGCTTCTCGAGCGTCGACAACGCCATCTCGACGCCGAGGTCCCCAGTGCAATGGACGTGGATCTTCAGGCCCGCGTTCCAGAATGCGCGTGCGACCTGCTCGAAGCGTTCAGGAGGCGTCATCCACTCGCCGTGTCGCCCGTCCAGGTGCCCAGGTGCCTTGAGCATTAACAACTCCGCGAAAAAACCTCCATCGGCGAACATCTTGACGTGGTCGCTGAATCGCAGCCGACGGGTGTTGCGCTGCGGGTAGGCGAGGATCCGTTCGATCATGGCCTCATCGGACTTCTCGTCACCGACGGGACCCATCTCGAAAGGCATTAGTTGGATCCGGAACGGCGTATCCGGCCGTTCCATCACCGCCTTGAGATGTTCCCACTCATCCTCAAAGCCGTACATCCCCATGGCCGCGTCGCCGATGGTGGTCTGTCCACCGTGGTGGATAACTTGACGCATCCGGTCGAGCCCGGCTCGGAACCGTTCGGTTCCGAGCAAGAAACTGTTCATATGCCGGTACGCGACCGCTAGACCTGTCTCAAAGAACGCACCCCTATCAACATCGATTTGGGGATGCCGCCGCGCGGCTTCGAGGTCGATGTCCATCCACCGATAGCAGGCATCATTGACAATCAGCGAGTGGTAGCCACGATGCCAGACGATTACAGGCCGTGTAGTCGAGATACCGTTGAGGGCCTCGCGGTCGACTTCACCATGCCAAATTGGATGATGGCCCCATGCAAACAGCGGGGTTTCTGGCTCAAGTTCAGCGTCGAGCTCAATCAGCCGATCGAGCAGTTCGACCCTGCCGCCAACCGCGCCGATCTCGCTCCATGGCAGATCCCATTCCACGACAGTGGTGAACTCCATAGGCAGGAGAACTGCAGCCATTGACGGATGGAGGTGGGGGTCAATGAAGCCGGGCATGATGACGTGGTCGCGGAAGGTGTCGTCGATCTCGTGTTCGTACCCAGCGAGCCACGGGGACAAATTCTCCAAGGTCCCTACCTCGACGATGCGCCCATCGCGAACGGCCACCGCCTCGGCCGTTGGCATCGACGCCTCCATCGTGCGAACCCGGCGCGCCGTGAAGACGGTGATATCGGCCATGCCCGCTCCCCCGGTTCTTGCAATTCGTGGAACCTTAGCGTCAGGGGGTTTGAAGTGGTGGGCGATACAGGAGACGCACCTCAAAAGATGACGAAGAAACAAGGACCGCCCATGTGACAAGGCTGCATTTAGTGGCTGTTCACATCGATCCAGTACCAACGCTGAATCACACCGGAACTCTTGCTCCGCTCTTCCCGATCAAGTAACCCGCCATGTTTCTCGATGGTGCGCACAGACCCTTGATTATCCGAAGAGCAAGTCAACAGCGCCCTCTCTATTCCAAGCCCTTGGCATTGATGAAGCACAGCCTTGAGCATCCCAGACGCTACCCCTCGGCGACGAAATGACTTCGCGACCGAATAACCAATGTGTCCACCCTTTTGTTTTAAGGCGGGTGTTAGTCGATGACGAAGGGTGATCACACCCTCTAGATTCCCATCTAGCTCCCAAAACCAAGTTGACATCGGAACCCAGTTCTCGACAAGACGCTCTCCACGACTCCAAGCATCTAGCAACGCAACGGCCTTTTCTATTGGAGCGTCGCGATCACAAAAGTATCCATGTAACTCATCTGGGTTGGACTCGAACTCGGCGAGGAAGGCCTGAAGTGCTCCCTCGTGGCCTAGCCCCAGAGTGACAAGTTGTCCCGCTGAAACGCCGTATCTAGTTCGCTCCTCCATCTACAAACAATAACGAGACAGCAACGACTGGCAGTCATCATTTATCGCGGTGGGCGACACGGGATCTGCCCCGAAACAAGTGAGCTGGTGTTCTCTAGGGCGTACGACCGCACAAACCGAGTAGACGATCCAGAGCGGAGGCATCGTCCGGGACTTCCACCTCAGGACCGAACATTCCGCCTGCCCGGCTGTCGTCGGTGATGAACCCACTAAAGAATGCTGTCGTCGCCTCGACGAGGTCGACCGGAGGGTCGAAGTCCTGTCCGGTCGAGCGGGCTAGGTCCCAGCAGTGGACGAGGTTGTCGGCGGAGATTGTTTGCAACGCAACACCGGCGGACATGTCGCCGAAGATGAGGCTGACCACCTCCTCAAGATCGCCAACACTGTCCACAGCAGAGTCCAGTTCGGTCGAGGCGTTTCGGTAGGTCGCCCGATGGTCGTCGCCGAGAACGTCGCCGAGTCGCGCTGGCATCCCGCCGATCAACTCCTCTCCGCGCGCCTTGTCACCGCTTAGGCCGGCGGCGAACAGAAATCTCCCAAGGGTGAAGTGCCCGATTAAGTCCCGGACATCGAAATCGCTGCACGGTGTATCGTCGCCCAACTGGCCCGCATCGGTGCCGTCCACCAGAGCGGAAAGCAGGTCGGTCACCTGCGAGAACTGTTCCTTCGGATCCATAGCGTTTCCCCTTATGCCTCCGCTCCCCACCGGGGACCTCCCGCGGTTGTACTGAGAACGTAGGCGGGCCGAATGTACTACCCCTGGACGTCGAGGTGCCAGTGGTCTGGACGATACGGGATCCGATTCACTGAATCTGGTACCTCTGGTTTCAAGCGGAGATCCAGTCGCCGGTTTTAGTAATGACGTGCTCCAATCAAACGGCCCCCGGCGTTAATTGGTTGGGGCTGCATGTGAAATGACTTGTTAAGAGTCTCCTTGAGCGGCTCCCCGGCCCGAAGGCCTCTCTTGTGAATTGATCTGCGAGCCTGCGTCTCAGTCCCTGCCAAGAAAGGGCCCTGCGAGTTGGTCTCTGACAGTCATTAAAGCGAAGCCGAGCAGATTCTCTCCGGGCCATCTGCGAGGATCGCGTGCGTCAGGGTGGACGTCCTCTAAACCAATGCCCCACACCCGGTCATGGGGACTGGCTTCGACCAGCACGTGAGCGCCTGTACTCAATAAATACGCCGCGAGGTCATCATCAGAACCGAACTTCGCCAACGAAACTGATTCCACGATCTGGGAACGATGCTGTAACCACAATTCTTCATTGAAGTTTCGAACCTGACGTCCGAGAGCCTTGGCTTCGCGAGGAGTGACGACAGTCTTGATTTGTTCGGCTGTGTCGAAGTCCCCGAACAACTCTGCTTTCTTGACCATCATTAGGTGTTCGGCAGAACCGTAAAGGTCGCCTTCGTGAACAAATGGGTGTTCATACCACTGGCTTAGAACAAATGGTCCTAGGGGTTTTCGAGTTGGCGGTTCCGGGCGCCAAAAAAAGAGGAAATCCAATTCGAACCCCTCAGCGGACCTGTCGATGAGACCGTCCCGCGTAAGTTTCAACTGCATGCCTCAACGCTAAAGCCATCAGGGTGGGTGATAGTGAGTCCGAAGCGAAAAAGACAATCCAATTCCTCG
>DGLO01000128.1 GCA_002388005.1 Candidatus Neomicrothrix sp. UBA4542 | reverse complement strand
CACACCATCGTCGATCAGATGCGGCGGAGAGTGATAGCGCTTCACGCAGGTCAAGTGGTGCGAGACGAACAACAGGGAGTGTACGGATAACCGTGGCCAGGTTGTTGAGCCGAACTGGCTACTTCGTTCGTGAGACTTGGATCAATGTTCGTCGCAATCTCACCCTAACTGTCGCAGCGATCTTGACCGTAGCGGTCGGAGTGATGCTCGTTGGTTTGGGTTTAATGGCCAGATACGCAAGCACGAACGCCCTCGGCCGTTGGCAAGGAGGGGTCCAATTCGAAATTTTTCTCGAACCAAATATCGCTGGCGGCCAAATCGACGCACTAGGCGAAGAACTGCGAAATCATCCCGACATTGAACGAATCCAGTACATCACCCAAGAGCAGGCGTTCGAGTTACTCGAAGAGATGCTCGTCGATGAACCCGAACTCCTAGCTGAAGTATCAGTCGCAAGCCTGCCATCTTCGTATCGGGTTGTTCCACGGGTTGCAGAGGGAGAACTCATTGAGTCTTTAGCTGCTCAATTTCGACAACGCCCAGGGGTGTACTCGGTAGAAACCGGTCGTCAGCAAGTCGACGCGATTCGAGAATGGTTCAACTCGTTTCGCTGGATTGTCTTACTTATGTCAATTGTCCTCGCAGCCGCGAGCGCACTGCTCATCTTCAACATGATTCGGGTCGCGATGTTCGCCCGTCGCCGCGAAATCGAGGTAATGAAACTCGTCGGCGCTACCAACAGCTTTATCCGTCTCCCTTTCATTTTGGAAGGAATGTTGCACGGGCTATTGGGCGGAATCGTCGGTGCCGTCGCCGCAGGCGTCCTCCGCAATCACGTCGAAGAACTCTTCGGCCGTTCAGAGATCCTGGCGTTCTTTCGTTCCTTCACTGTTACCTCCAGCCAATTCAACACCGCAACCCTTGCCACAGTCGTCATGGGAGTGGTCGTAGGTGCCTTAGGTTCGGCCTTTGCCGCAGGCCGCTTCCTAGATGTCTGAACCCAGTTGTGTTACCAAGGAGGTTTTTTGCTACGGCACTCTTCTTCCGGGTGAAGAACGATGGCCCTTTCTTGCGCCGTATGTTCTCGGGCACGAACCTGATCAGGTAAGCGGACGTCTCTATGACACCGGCTTGGGATACCCGGCGGCCTTGTTCGATCGCGTTGGGGTTATTCACGGCGTTCGTTTTCGCCTAGATCCACAACGATGCTCTCAGGCCTTGTCGCTACTTGACGAAATAGAAGGCGCGGTCGACGGTTTGTATCACCGAATCTCCCTAGTAACCGCGATGGGGGTTCACGCCCACGCCTATCAATACGGGGGCCACCCGGAAGGGCTCGTCGACTTACCGGACGGAAACTGGCTTGGACGATAAATAAGGCAGTTGCGGCGCTCCGCGCGATCGGTAACTCTCTGTTGACGAGTTCAAAGGAAACCCATGCCTGAATTTGAAACGCTCCGCTATGAGATTGAGGACCAGGTTCTCACTTTGACCATGAATCGGCCGGAACGATTAAACGCGTTCAACAGCCGAATGCAGGGCGAATTTCTGGAAGCGCTTGACCATGCTGACGCGGACGACCAAATTCGAACGGTAATCGTCACTGGAGAAGGCCGCGGTTTTTGTGCGGGAGCGGACCTTGGAAAAGGTGCCGAGACCTTCGATTACGACAACCAAACCGAAGAAGCCAAGGCCGACCGAGCCTCCAACGAAGGTCGCCAAGGAAACTCAAATGCATGGCTTAGAGATGGTGGGGGGCTCCTTTCGTTGCGGATCTATGAATTCAATAAGCCAATAATCGCGGCGATAAATGGCCCCGCGGTAGGCGTTGGAGTTACGATGACCCTCCCGATGGACATCCGGATCGCTTCGACCAAAGCGCGAATCGGTTTCGTGTTCAGCCGCCGAGGGATAGTTCCTGAAGCTTGCTCTTCCTATTTTTTGCCGCGGATAGTTGGAGTAAGCAAAGCCCTCGAATGGGCGTACAGCGGAAAGGTGTTTGACGCCGACGAAGCACTACAAGGTGGTCTCGTTCGAAGCCTTCACGAACCAGAAGATTTGCTCCCCTCGGCGCGATCAATTGCATCAGAAATAGCTGAGAACACCTCAGCCATCTCTGTGACGATGATCCGCCACATGATGTGGAGAATGCTTGGCGCAGACCACCCAATGGAAGCTCACAAGGTTGATAGTCGAGCAATCTTTCATCTGGGACGAGAAGCAGACGCTCATGAAGGCGTCGCCTCGTTCTTAGAGAAACGGCCTCCCAACTTCACGTTAAAACCCAGCGAGGACCTACCCGAGTTCTTTCCTTGGTGGGAGGAACGACACTTCGAGTGACCGGATCGACAGCAACGTCATCTACGGTGGCTCAATGGCTGAACATGTACTAGATCTCTCTGCCCGGTTCATTGATAGCGGTCGAGTTGATAGCCCACCTAATCGAGTCACCCATGAGCTAAGCGAAATAGCAGATGGGGTGGCACTGGTTGAGGCGTTCAGTCACGTAGTCGTAGTCTCAACCGACGATGGACTCGTCGCCTTCGATTCCAGCGGTCCCGCTAGTGGAGGCCGGGTCCTTGACAGTTTGCGGCAGTGGAACAGCGAACCATTTCATACGTTGGTGTACACCCATGGACACATAGACCACGTCGGCGGAAGCAGCGCCTTCGCACAGGACGCAGAAAGTTCTGGACGTCCTGTTCCTCGCGTCATTGGTCACGAGAACTTAAGCCCCAGGTTGCGACGCTATCGAGCCACGAACGGATACAACAAAGTCATCAACGCCCGCCAGTTTGGCGGGTTGCCCGCCTCAACTCTCAGTGGAGCCAACAGCAACAAACCCTTTGTTCCTGAGGGAACTTTGGAGCCAGTGGTTGACTACCGCCACACCATGACGGATGAGATTGGGGGAATCGAATTTCAGCTTCACCACGCCTTGGGTGAAACCGACGACCACACCTGGACCTGGATACCTCAGCACCGAATGATTTCTGCCGGGGACCAGTTCATATGGAACTTCCCCAATTGCGGCAACCCTCAGAAGGTGCAGCGATACCCACTGGAGTGGGCAGCGTCGTTACGCGAAATGGCGTCCACAGACGTGGAACTCTTCGTTCCCGCCCACGGCCTACCCATTTCAGGCCATGAACGAATTATTTCGTGTTTGAACACCGTCGCGTCAACTCTCGAACAGCTCGTCGATGATGTTGTATCTGCAATGAATTCCGGGGCGACTCTTAACGACATCGTGTTAACGGTGGGAGTCGCCCCCGAAATACTCGAGTTGCCATACCTGCGTCCGCTGTATGACGAACCCGAGTTCGTGATCCGAAATATCTGGCGCCTCTACGGTGGATGGTGGGACGGTAAACCATCGCGATTAAAACCAGCGTCCGACGTTGCGCTAGCAGTCGAACTGGTTGAACTTGCCGGTGGCGTTTCGATACTTGCCGAACGAGCGCAGGCCTTAGCAGAAGACGGCCAACTGCGAATGGCCTGCCATTTGATCGACATGGCCGCGGACGCGGCACCCAACTCGGTTGAAGTCCACGAAATTCGGACCCGGATATATCTCACTCGCCGATCAGCTGAGTCGTCACTGATGGCGAAAGGAATATTTGAGTCAGCTGCGAACGAATCTCGAGAGGCGGCAGGACAAGAATTCGAACCTCGCAAGCCGAAACTTTCCCTAGAGGAATGACAGGACAAGTCGTCGTTGCCGCCGACGAGCGTTCGCTAGCTGACGTTGAAGAAATGTTCGGAGCAGTGGGGGAGTGGCAGCTTCTTCGCTCAGATCGCTGGGTTGCGCGCTATGAGGTTCGCGATGAGGCCCTAGCTACAAAGCTCACAGCCAAATTGAGAAACGCTGGCCACCCGGCTGTCGTTGGTCCACCAGACGAAGCAAGAGCAGTTGCCTGGGAGAAGCGAAATCGGCCAACGCCGGTTGGGGGACGGGCCGAAGTTTGCTTTCCCTGGATTGGCTCCACAGCCGAGATCGTCATTGAAATTGATCCTGGAGTGGGATTCGGAACCGGAGACCATCCTTCTACCCGCCTTCTACTCGAGGAACTTTCCTCCAACATCACGGGCAACGAATCGGTGCTTGACGTCGGATGCGGATCAGGAGTCCTAACAATTGCGTCGGTCTACTTTGGGGCTGACCGGGCAATCGGCATCGACATCAACACGGCAGGGCTGCAGGCAGCGGAAACTAATGCACGTCGAAATCGAGTTTCGGATCGAACAGAATTCTTCGCGACGCCGCTCAACGAGATCTGCGGCAACTACGACGTGGTGGTCGCCAACATCCACGAGAATATCCTTCGCGAGATGGCGAACGACCTCGTCGTTCGCCTCGCTCCAAACGGATGGATCGGTCTCAGCGGAGTGTCACCTGGCCAACTGTCACGACTTCGCGGAGCCTTCCCGCAGATCATCTTTGAAGAACCACGAACGATGGAAGATTGGAGTGCCCTCATAGGTAGGCGACAAATCGAATAACCTGAGAATGTTCGAATCTATAAATCTTTGACTGTTGGAGAACGCGATGCACGTAGGTATGAGCGTCATATTTCAGAATCCCGGAGAGCGAATTCCTGACCAGCAGGTCTACCAACAGGATTTGGCCTTGGCGTTGCAGGCTGAACCGCTTGGCTTCGATTCAGTGTGGAGCGTTGAACATCACTTCACCAGCTACACCATGTGTCCGGACGTTCTTCAGTTTCTGACATATATGGCTGGAGCCACTGAATCGATCCAATTGGGGTCGATGGTGTGCGTTCTTCCATGGCATGACCCCTTGAGAGTCATTGAGCAAATTTCAATGCTCGACAACCTTTCTGGTGGCCGCCTCATCCTGGGGTTGGGCAGAGGCACAGGCAAAATCGAATTTGATGGCTTCCAAACCGACATGGCGTCAGCGAGACTGCGCTTTAAAGAGTCCACCGAAATGGTGCTCAACGCCATGGAAAACGGCTACGCCGAATATCATGGCGAACTTCTTGAGCAGCCCCGTGTCGATATTCGACCACGCCCTGTGAATTCGATGCGGGGACGAGCGTACGCTGCGGCAGTTTCGCCGGACTCGGCTCGGATAATGGCCGAAATGGGTGTCGGTATTTTGATTGTTCCACAGAAACCCTGGAAAGCAGTGCGCCAAGAACTTCAGGACTACAGAGACGTGTACCGGAACGCCAACGGAGAAGAACCTCCCCCGCCGATGGTCGCTGGTTGGAC
>DGLO01000063.1 GCA_002388005.1 Candidatus Neomicrothrix sp. UBA4542 | reverse complement strand
TCCGGCCGTTTCAAGGGCTACACAGATGGGTGGAGTGACAGTGCGGTGCGGCGATATGCACGCGATGGTGGAGCTCTCCTGGGAGACCTTAACGACTTGGTTCGCAGTGACTGCACCTCACGCAACCCACGTCGGGTGGTAGCGCTACACGCCGCACTTGATGATCTTGAAAACCGAATTTCGGAGTTAGCTCGAGAGGAAGCGTCCAAGGCGGAACGACCTGAAATTGACGGTGATCGAGTTATCGCTCATTTAGGGCTCGAGCCCGGTCCGATTGTGGGTCAAGCACTCCAGTTTCTACTTGAGTTGAAACGCAATGAGGGAAGCCTGGGTGAAACGGAAGTTCTCTCTCGTTTGGACTTATGGTGGGCCGAACGTTCGAAGTAACGACTCACCCAACAGCAGATGGTCAGGTTTGGCCAGCGAGTTTACGATTCCTGACTTTGGCTTTTATGTAGTCGCGGTTCATGAATGCGATGAAGTCGAGACTGATTTCCTTCGGGCACGCTTCGTGACATTCGCCATGGTTGGTGCACGAACCAAAGAAATCTTCCATGGTTTCCACCATGGATTCGGTGCGTTCAAAGCGTTGAGGTTGCCCCTGGGGGATGAGATTGAGGTGAGCAAGCTTCGCGGAGGTGAAGAGTTGTGCTGCGGAGTTGGGGCACGCTGCGACGCACGCTCCGCAACCGATGCAGGCCGCCGCGTCGAACGAGGCGTCGGCAGCTTCCTTAGGTACGGGAGTGAGATTCGCATCCGACGCGGCGCCTGTGTTCACTGAGATATACCCGCCGGCTTCGATGATCCGATCGAATGCGCTGCGGTCTACCACCAAGTCGCGAATGACTGGAAAAGCCCGAGCGCGGAACGGTTCTACAACGATGGTGTCGCCGTCATTGAACTTGCGCATGTGTAGTTGACATGTGGTGGTTGCTTTTTCGTGACCGTGTGCTTGTCCGTTGATCATGAGACTGCACGTTCCACAAATGCCTTCGCGACAATCATGATCGAACTCGATCGGAACTTTGCCGTCTCGAATCAAGTCTTCATTCACGATGTCCAGCAGTTCGAGAAACGACATGTCTTCGCTGATCCCTTTAGCGGTATAGGTTTCGAAATGGCCTTCCTCGTGAGGGCCGTCTTGACGCCAAACTTGGAGGGTTAGATCTAGCTCTCCGCTCACTTGTAGCTCCTCTGAGTTAGTGCCACGTTTTCGAACGCCAGTTCTTCCTGATGGCGGGTCTGCACCGAACCCGGTCCGTTCCACTCCCACGCAGCGACATGAGCGAAGTTCTCGTCGTCGCGTTTAGCTTCACCTTCCTCGGTTTGATGCTCGGATCGGAAATGCCCGCCACAGCTTTCTTCCCTATCAAGCGCGTCACGTGCCATGAGTTTCGCCAACTCAAAGAAGTCAGCTACACGACCCGCTTTTTCAAGACCAGAATTCAACGTCTCGGCTGAACCAGCAACATGAAGATCCTTCCAGAACTCCTCTTCCAAAGCAGGGATCTCCACGAGAGCCTTTTCTAGACCCTCCTTGGTTCGTTCCATGCCAATGTAATCCCAGACGAGTTTTCCCAGTTCTCTGTGGAACCAATCCACCGACCGGGTACCGCCTATTGACATGAAGCGGCTGATTTGACTTTTTGCCGATGCTTCAGCGTCAATGAAAACCGGGTCATCGGTCGACACTGGTGTTTCCCCAAGCCGGCCGGCGAGATCATCGCCGATGGTGTACGGCAACACGAAATAGCCATCTGCGAGACCCTGCATGAGCGCGGAGGCCCCTAAACGGTTCGCACCGTGATCGGAAAAGTTGGCCTCGCCGATTGCGTAACAACCCGGGATGGTGGTCATCAGGTTGTAATCGACCCAGACGCCGCCCATTGTGTAATGCGTTGCGGGATAAATCCGCATGGGAACCTTGTATGGGTTCTCGCCGGTAATTCGTTCGTACATATCGAACAAGTTGCCGTATTTGGAGCGAACATCGTCTTCGCCGTCACGTTCGACCACCGCACTGAAGTCCAGGTACACGCCGTTCTTGAGAGGACCGACCCCTTTACCTTGATCCACCACCGTTTTCGCATTTCGAGAGGCCACATCGCGGGGAACTAGATTGCCGAACGCGGGGTACTTCCGTTCGAGGTAGTAGTCCCTATCACCGTCACTTATCTCGTTGGGTGGGCGCGTGTCATCGAATGCGGCTGGCACCCAGATTCGTCCGTCATTACGCAACGATTCCGACATCAGTGTCAGCTTGGACTGGAATTCGTCGCTTGCCGGAATACACGTCGGATGGATTTGGGTGTAGCACGCGTTGGCAAAGAATGCGCCTCTGCGATGTGCGCGCCAGGCGGCCGTGACGTTGGAAGCCATGGCGTTCGTCGACAAGTAGTAGACGTTGCCGTAGCCACCGGTCGCCAACACGACTGCGTGACCCGAATGGCTGCGCACTTCACCACTGATCAAGTCTCTGGTGACCACTCCACACGCTCGACCGTCTTTGAGCACCACGTCCAGCAGTTCAGTTCTGGTGTGGAGTTCTATGTTTCCTGCAGTGACTTGCTTAGCTAACGCCTGATACGCGCCCAATAGCAACTGTTGGCCCGTTTGGCCACGCGCATAAAACGTTCTACTGACCTGGGCCCCTCCGAATGATCGGTTGTCGAGCAAACCGCCGTATTCGCGGGCAAAGGGCACACCCTGAGCTGCTGCTTGATCGATGATGTTGACGGAAACCTCGGCGAGCCGATGGACATTAGCTTCACGGCTTCGGTAGTCGCCACCCTTGACGGTGTCATA
>DGLO01000100.1:45984-51760 GCA_002388005.1 Candidatus Neomicrothrix sp. UBA4542 | reverse complement strand
CGTTCAATAGCACGCAGGGAGCTAAAAGGGCGGCTGACCACGGTTGATTTAGCTGGGCAGCGAATGCGCGTACTCACGATTCCGCTCAAGGTGAAAGGCAGAGCGATCATGGTTGCTCGACCGATGGACGACGTAGATACCCAACTTTCCGATTTATGGCGAATCAGCCTTCAATTATTCATTCTCGGTGTCGTGGGCTCTGGGGTCATTGGCTTTATCGTCGCGGGGCGCGTCGTAAGACCCGTTCGACGGCTCACTGAAGCCACATCGCAGATTGCTTCGACTTACAACGTCGACCAACCCATCACCGTTGAACGAAATGATGAGTTTGGGCAACTGACAAACAGCTTTAACGAGATGCTTAGTGCCTTAACTCGCTCAAGAGAGCAGCAATATCGACTTGTTGCCGATGCCAGTCACGAACTTCGGACACCGCTAACAAGTCTTCGAACCAATTTGGAATATATGCATCGTTCCAACGGGTTAGAAGACAGTGAACGCCAACAAGTTCTCGACGATGTCCTGTTCGAACTTGACCAACTAACCGAACTTGTGACTGAGCTTGTCGAACTGGCTACGGATCGGCATCAAACGGGAGAACTCGCCGAGATTGAATTGGATGAACTGGTAGACGCAGTTGTCCAACGACACAGACGCAGAAGCGCCACCCCGATTGAGTACCAAGCGCGTCGCTGCAGTGTCCGAGTCGTACCAACTCTGGTGGAAAGAGCGGTGTCGAATCTGATCGACAACGCAATCAAATGGAGTCCACCAGGCCAACCAGTCGAGGTAGAAGTGGACTCCGGCTCGGTCATTGTTCGGGATCGTGGCCCTGGAATACCTGAACACGAATGGGGGAGCGTCTTTGAGCGGTTCTACAGAAGCGAGGACGCTCGTTCTTCCCCTGGATCCGGCCTAGGGCTATCAATAGTCCGCCATGTCGCAAACAGTTTTGGTGGGACGGCGCAAGTGATCGCCCAGAACGGGCCAGGTACCGCGGTTGAGCTTTCGTTCCCACCACTAGACGGATGATCCTCTGCGCCGCGAAGAGTCAGATTTCGACTATGTGGCACCCCCAACGGGATTCGAACCCGTGCTGCCGGCGTGAAAGGCCGGTGTCCTAGGCCGCTAGACGATGGGGGCTCTAGCAGGCCCAGACTAGGCGTCCCGGATAGGGAAACCACCGATCACTTGAATGGTTCTACTCGTTCCCGGCAGCTTCAACGAACTCCCCAAGAAGATGGCTGAGATAGTGATAGATCGCCCGATGCCTTTCCTGCGGGTCCTCAGGATCGAGAACTCTTGATTCGTCGTCTTCGCTCACATCCAATCGAGTGCCTAGTACGAGCCGTAAATCGTTAAGCGTCGTGATCCAAGCAGTCACCGAATCAGAATCAAGTTCAACGTCATTGAGCGTTGCTTCCACGATGTCGAGATGCGACAACCTTCGTTCCAGCAGTTGATCCCTTGTTGACCGCTGGTACTCCTGTTCATAGCGAGTCTCTTCAACGTACGCGGCGGGGTAGAGACGTCGAAGCGACGGATCGAGCTGCCCTTCAGGAGAAGTGGATAGCAACAGCTCGCGTAACTGCTCCATAAGGTCTCCAAGTACTTGACGTTCCTGTTCGCTGATCCTCACTTCCATCGCTCCGTTCTGTCGTTGACGGAACCTGTACCGAAAAAACACGTCAGACATCTTTCTGCATAGTTGCCCACAACCCGTACTCATGAAGCCTAAAGACATCGAGTTCAGCCTTTTCTCGGCTGCCATTGGATACAACGGCGCGCCCTTTGTTATGAACATCGAGCATTAACTGAGTCGCCTTGTCAGAGCTGTACCCAAAGAGTCTCTGAAGGACGTGAACCACATAGCTCATGAGATTTATGGGGTCGTTCCATACCAGAACCACCCACGGGATGTCTTCATCAGCTATTGAACCTGGACTTTGGTCATCAGTGATAGTTGGTGAATTCTCGGTTTGACCCACCCACCCATTTTGCGGAAATAAAGATGCGGAAGCCAAATCAACCCCTCCTCAGCCGAGGCGCTCCCGTTGCCAGCGTCAGCCGAACTACGGAGATCCAGAGAATCGTGGCACCCGCTATGTGGAACCCGACCAGCAACACCGGCAATTCGGTGAAGTACTGCGTATAGCCAATTGCTGCTTGAGCAACCATCGCCACGAGAACGATGTTAATTCGGCGTCTCACCAAGTCGTTCCGCAGATTCTGGAAACGAAAACGAAGAGCAACCGTAAGGACCAGAAGAACAATGACCGCTCCACCGTGAGCTCTAGCCACCTGGGAGAAAGCTAACGCCAGCCTTTCCACTTCCTCGTCACCACCGTGGGGCCCACTGCCAGTGACGACCGTTCCTGTTACGACCACCAACGCCGTGACCACGGCTACAACTCCCGCATGAAGCCGCAACGACGGAGTTGGATAATCATTTTTATCGGAAGAGTCACTTGGTCGTGCTAGATGCTCAAGAACTACCGCGTTCCAAATAAGCACCATCGACAATAAGAAATGCCCCATAACGATCATCGGCGAAAGATGGGTGATGACCGTTATAGCGCCAAGCGCAATCTGCAAAGCGACGCCCACTACAAGGCCCCAAGACCATCTTGTTAGTTTCCTAACTTGCGGTTTACGCAGCATCGAACCCGAAACCGCCAAGATCACAGCTATCGATACAAGCCCAGTCACGAGCCGGTTACCGAACTCCACCCAAGCGTGAGCGTCGGCTTCTGGAACGAGTTGACCAGGCTCGCAATTAGGCCAATCACTACATCCAAGGCCGCTGCCGGTCAAACGCACAGCCGCCCCAGACACGACAATGACTGCGAGCAACCACAGAGCCACGCGAACCACAAGGTGGTACTGCTGAGGGGTCACGCGAGGAACTGCCATGTTCCCGAAGTTAGGGGCAGAACAACATTCTCAGCGAATCAAACGCTTGTGGTTAGGTGAGAGCGTGTTTGGGGCCGTATCGTGGCGCTCGATGGAGCACAGCACGACGACCGTCGAAGCGACCCATAGAGGTTTGATCACCACAGTGACTGCTTTCGTGATGCTGACAAAGCCCCGCATCATTGAGCTGCTCCTGATCACCACCGTTCCCTCGATGATCGCGGCAAAAGGTGGAATGCCCGATCTGTGGCTAGTGCTCGTAACCGTGGCAGGCGGGACGCTTGCCGCAGGTGGCGCCAACACCTTCAACATGTACATCGACCGCGACATTGATCAGATGATGCAGCGAACCCAAGGTCGCCCCTTAGTCACCGGAGCGGTGTCCCCGCGAGCAGCGCTCATATTTGGGTTCGTTCTCGAAATTGCTGCGTTTGTTTTATTTGTTACGTGGGTGAATTTGCTGTCAGCGCTTTTGGCCGGCGGTGCCTGTCTGTTCTACGTGTTGGTGTACTCGCTATGGCTAAAACGAACTTCGAAGCAAAACATTGTCATTGGCGGCGCCGCCGGTGCAGCGCCAGCACTGATCGGCTGGGCGGCAGTGACAGATTCTCTCGCGTTAAGCCCCGTTCTACTCTTCGCGATCATTTTTTTCTGGACCCCACCACACTTCTGGGCCTTGGCTATCAAATACGTAGATGATTACGAGGCAGCGTCTGTACCGATGCTCCCGGTAGTTGTCAGCACACGTAACACAGCGATCCAAATGTTCGGCTACACCGTTGTTGTTATAGCGTTCTCGATTTGGTTTCACATAGTTGCCGACACCACCCTCTTTTATCTATTAGTCGCACTCGTCGCTGGTTTGTTGTTCTTGTGGCGTACGTTCGGACTGCTCCGACGGCCAAACGCAGTGCAGGCGATGAAGGTATTCACCTTCTCAATCGTCTACCTGGCGGCGCTGTTTATTGCTATCGCTATCGATGTGTTGGTGTACGGAACTGGTAGTTGATGTTCGTTGAGCCAAATTTGCTCCAAAAAGACCTCAATATAACCCTGCCTTCGAGTTACACGACTGGCAATCTGGTGAGTAAAGTGCCCTTCCAGCACCTGTGCGGCACCGACCGCGCTTTCGAACCCGGCCGACCTTCGGGCCAGGCCGCCACCCCATCTATTGAGGCACCAATTAACAGGACACGATGAGCGAAAACACCACTGCAGCAACGTCTCCGGGGGTACCTGTTGAGAATCCGACACCTTTTGGGTGGATGACGACCGCGGACCACAAACGAACAGGGCGGTTGTTCATCGTCAGTTCTATGTTGTTTCTCGTTTTGGGAGTATTCCTTGACTTGCTGGTCAGGTTGGATCTCACATCAGCCACCGAATTCGTGAGTCTTGGTAGTGACGGTTTTGCGCAAGGGTTCACGTTTTCTCGTGAAGCCCTAACACTTCTATTCCTAATCCCGGCCTTCCTTGGCATGGCTATCTACATGGTGCCCTTGCAGATCGGTGCGCCCAATCTGGCGTTCCCTCGAGCCGCGACAGCGTCGTTCTGGGTGTGGGAAGTATCTGCCATTGTCCTCATCGGGGCCTACCTAGGTAACGGCGGACCCTATGGTGGATGGGCCAACGGGGTCGACTTACATCTGCTCGCGTTGAGCGGTCTCGTCGTCGCCCTCTTGATTGGCTCCATTGCCGTCGCAACGACGGTGATGACCATGCGGTCGCCTGGGCTCTACCTAGACGCCGCGCCGCCCTTTGCCTGGTCGGCGCTGGTGTCAGCATCAATGTTGGTGGTGAGCCTGCCAGTTCTTCTTGGCCAGATAGCGATTATTTACATTGACCACCGGTACGGACGAATTTTTCTATCCGGTAACTACGGAATTTGGGAACGAATCGACTGGATCCACCGCACCCCTCAACTGTTCATTTATGTCGTCCCAGTATTGGGCGTGGTCGCCGAAGTTGTTCTCGCTGCGGCCAAACGGCGCGTGTTTGAACCCATCGCCATGTATTTCACCCTTGGGCTTGTCGGGCTCTTCGGATTTGGTGCTTGGGCCAACTTTTCAGTTACGGGGGAAGGTGCCGACATCATCGACGGCCTTGAAGGTGTCGTTTTGGTAGGGCTTTACGGTGGGGCTGTTCTTGGCACAACCGGTCTGCTAGGCCTCCTCGGATTCGCATTAGTCCAAAACCGCAAAATGCCGAAGGTAACCACCTCACTGTTGGCGGCCCTAGGAGCAGGAAAACTTGTCCTATTCGGCGCGTTGTTTGGTCTAATCGGCGCAGCAACCGACTGGCTAGAAATCGCCGGGCGTGGGAATGACGGCAATCCCCAGTTACGGATGACCACCTGGGTGACAGGACAACAATCCGTGCTCATTTATGGGGCAGGTCTGCTGGGACTTTTGGCTGCCGTTCATTGGTGGGCACCCAAGATCTGGGGTCGACAGCTCAACGAATTGCTCGGCATGCTGAATTTTCTCGTGATCGGCGCCGGAGCTTTGCTCGCGTTCCTCGGTCCAGCTCTGTCAGGGCTCCTCACCGAACAGCCCGACTTTGTCTACGGGGAACCCAACGCAACCGCTATCTACGCAAGTTGGGTCGATGACTCCGGAGCTGAGGGACTCAACGCTATTGGTGTGGCGGGCGTAGTGATTCTTCTGGCAGGCACGGCACTGCTCTTATTAAATGTGATGATTTCCATAGGAATGAAGAAAGGCGCCGAAGCTGACGACGACCCATGGTCGGCGCAGTCCCCTGAATGGATGCTGCCATCGCCTCCACCAATTGGTGAGCCCGATCAGTTGCCGACGCTTATTTCGGGCACCCCACTCCTCGACGCTGCCGACGCTGCCGACGC
>DGLO01000100.1:42000-45664 GCA_002388005.1 Candidatus Neomicrothrix sp. UBA4542 | reverse complement strand
ACGCTGCCGACGCTGCCGACGCTGAGGAGGCAACAGTCTGATGGCTGACACCACTCCAACATTGGCATCAGGTCACGCACAGCGCCCCCGAGCACAACTCGTCGCAACCGGTTTCGCGTGCGCAGCATGCTCAATGATGATGGCAGGCGCCTTGGGGCTGTACATGGCCAGACGACACGCCTCTGGCCCCCATCCTGGCCATGATTGGCTTGACGGCCTAGCCGTACCAAATCCGCAGTTCGATTACGCGTTACTGACCTTGGTTGCCTCCATAGTGACTGCACATTGGGCCCTGTGGGCGAGCCGACGACGAGATACGGCCCACGCATGGACAGCGATCGCAACGACAATCGTTTTAGGACTCGGGTTCATCAACATGGTGATGTACAGCCTCAACCGCATGGGACTTGAAATCGGAGCAGGCGAATATCAAAATCTGGCATTCGCTACGACAGGGCTCGCTCTAACCATCGTCGTGGTCGGACTCTTTTACCTAGGATTAATGGGACTGCGTTCCCTTGGCGGCAGCGTCGGACAACAGGCGAGTACGGCTTTCGGAGCCGCAGTTTTCTTTTGGGATTTCGCAGCCCTGGCATGGGCTGTGACTTGGTACACCGTGTACGTGGTGAAGTAGGAGAAGCATGCTAGGCATCGCAAGCAGATACTTCGCTGGCCGTATCGCCCTAGCCACCGCGGCGGCGGTGGTTCTCGGCCTAGTTACAGGCATGGACAACGACGGACACATCGTCATGTTCGGCACGATCGTCCTAGGTACCGCCGCAGCGGCCTTTGCCCTTCTGGCAGGCCTCGCCCTATCGGTGGGGGACGGTGATTCGATCGATCGCGACCGAGCACATAACCACCCAGCCACCCCAACGTGGTGGCCCCT
This sequence comes from Candidatus Neomicrothrix sp. UBA4542, assembly GCA_002388005.1. Taxonomy (GTDB): domain Bacteria; phylum Actinomycetota; class Acidimicrobiia; order Acidimicrobiales; family Poriferisodalaceae; genus UBA2110. The sequence goes on along the minus strand of DGLO01000100.1, from coordinate 44,775 downwards.
TATGGGCGCCTTGGGGTTAGGGATATTGATGGTTGGACTTGTCACCGACGGGTTCATCGCAATTGTGGGCATCTCTGCAATGGTTGTCTCAGCAGTTGAGTGGACCTTTAGTTCGTGGGCTGAGCACCTTTCGACCGACCAAGCGGCTAACTCAGTGGAACGCGATCGACTCCTAGCGCCGTTTGAGATTCCGCTTTACGGAGCATTAGCGATCGCGCTGCCCGTAGTGCTCATCTCCCGAATATTGCTGACCTCAAGCAAAAACGGGGCAAGCATTTTCGCGATCGTTGCCGCCAGTCTTATTCTGGCGTTCTCGTTCCTGGTCTACGCAAAACCTGATTTGCGTCGCGCTGTCGTCGCGTCGTTGCTGGTATTGGGGGGACTCGCGCTCATCATCGGTGGCATCGCGGCAACTGCAAGGGGCGAGAGAGACTTCCACCACCATGGCGACGAAGAAGACCACAGTGAGTCCGACGAAAGCCATGACTCAACGGAAGAGCACTCAGCGCCAAGTCTTAACGCCCCGGTGGTAATCCGATGAGCGAGGCTGATACGAACCCAAACAGAAGATCAATCAAGCCCATGGCTACTGGTCGTCACGTACTCCGCCGAACCGTTCGTTGCAGCGGGTTGGCCGCTCTCATCGCGGCCCTGGCGTCATGCGCGACCGGGCGGATAGACCCAACTGATCCCATTGGCGAGAACGCCAAACAAATCGATGGGCTAATGCGCCTATCCGGCTACATGGCAACGGTGGTCGGGATCTTCGTTGCCATCGCAGTCGTTACGGTCATCGTCAAGTTTCGTGCGCGTCCCGACGACGACCCGAACGAAGTACCCAAACAGGTTCATGGTAATAAGAAAGCAGAACTTACTTGGACTCTGATCCCGACCTTAATGATGGTGTTTCTCGCGGTCATCACGGTGCCGGCCGTATTTGATCTGAGCGGAAAAGGCGACGGACGAACAATAAAAGTCGAAGGCCAGCAGTGGTGGTGGCAATTTGGCTATGACGTAGACGAGGACGGCACCCCAGACATTGTGACCGCTAACGACATCGTGATTCCGGTAGGTGAAGAAGTCAATCTCGAAATTCATTCGAACGACGTCATCCACTCTTTTTGGATTCCACAACTCAACGGTAAGAAAGACGCCGTCCCTGGGCGGATCCATCATTGGCGAATTAGTTCTCCGGTGACCGGGATTTTCTACGGCGAGTGCACCGAATTTTGCGGTCTCAGCCACGCCAACATGCAGATGAGGGCTGTTGTGTTGGAACAAGAAGACTATGACGCCTGGGTTCAAGAGCAACTGCAACCAGCTACCATCCCGACTGACGCGGCCGCGCAACGCGGCTATGAACTATTTGGCCGGCATTGTGTCAGTTGCCATGTCGTAAACGGCCTCTATGAATCCGCAACAAATGGAAACGCCAATCTCACCTCGGGGTATGCGCCTAACCTCACACATCTAATGACCCGAACATCGTTCGCTGGGTCGGTATTTGAGCTCTACAACGACAATGGATCCGTAAACATTGCTGATCTTCGCGAATGGGTTAGAGATGCACCGACCCTCAAACCAGCTCGCGCCGACAACCGTCAAGGCATGATCTCATTTGCCGAGATCCTCAATGAGAGTGATCTTGATGACCTTGTTACCTATCTCACGACCCTCGGTGGCCGCCCGCCACTGATGCCAAGTTGACCTGCCCGCACCGGCTTTCAGGAGACCGAAACCCATGGCCATGACCGAGGAGCGACCCGAAGTCCTCGAACTTGAATCAGGTGAAACGACCCCCTCGACGGGCGCGTTCGCACGCCCAACTCATGCCAGCGGTTGGCGCGCATGGTTCTTCACGATCGACCACAAGAAAATCGGGATCATGTACTGCGCGGTGGCCATGTTCTGGTTCCTGTGTGCAGGCATTGAAGCCCTATTGATCAGAGCGCAACTATTTACGCCGAACGGCACTGTGCTTAGCGCTGACCAGTACAACCAGCTTTTCACTATGCATGGCACGACGATGGTGTTCCTCGTCATCATGCCGCTCGCAGCCGGGTTCGCAAACTATATGGTGCCGCTACAAATCGGCGCCCGAGACGTAGCGTTCCCCCGCCTTAACGCCCTCGGCCTCTGGTTGTTTATCTTCGGAGGGATCTTTCTCAATCTCAGTTGGTTCTTGGGCGGCGGCCCGGACGGCGGTTGGTTCGCGTACGCCCCCAATACCGGTGTTACCTATAGCCCCGGGTCAGGGATGGATTTCTACGCCCTCGGGTTGCAAATTGCGGGCATCGCCTCCCTCATCGGATCAATCAACCTTATTGTGACGATCCTCAATTTCAGGGCTCCGGGCATGGCCATGCTTCGCATGCCGGTATTTACGTGGATGATTCTGGTGGTCCAATTTCTGTTACTGCTGTCATTGCCCGTGATCACCGTCGCTCTGGTGCTCCTCAGCTTCGACCGGACATTTGACGCCAATTTCTTTAACGTCGCCATGGGTGCCGATCCGCTGCTGTGGCAGCATCTCTTTTGGATCTTCGGACACCCAGAGGTTTACGTCCTGATTCTTCCGTCGTTTGGGATTGTCTCTGAGACTTTGCCGGTGTTTTCCCGGAAGCCGCTGTTCGGCTATTCCATCGTCGTGCTATCTGGAATTGCAATTGGTTTCATGGGCTGGGGTGTCTGGGCCCACCATATGTTCGTCTCCGGTCTCGGACCGGTCGGAGTAGCGGCGTTCTCGGCAACAACGATGTTCATCGCGGTGCCAAC
>DGLO01000100.1:3049-41569 GCA_002388005.1 Candidatus Neomicrothrix sp. UBA4542 | reverse complement strand
GGGTTGTCGGGCGTGATGCACGCGATCGCACCTGCCGACACCCAGCAAACGGACACCTATTTCATTGTCGCCCACTTCCACTACGTACTCTTTGGTGGCGCACTGATGGGTTTGTTTGCAGGGATGTATTACTGGTGGCCCAAGGCGTTCGGATACAGACTCAACGAAGCGCTTGGCAAGTGGCACTTCTGGTTAGTGCTTCTTGGGTTCAACACGGCGTTCGGCCCCATGCACATACTCGGGTTGCAAGGAATGGCGCGTCGCCACAGCCGATATGGACCCGAGGACGGTTTCGACTTTTGGAACGCAGTATCCACGATCGGAGCATTCGTGATTCTGATAGGGATGATCATCTTTGCGGTGAACATCATCCGGACCTGGCTTCGCTACAAAGCGGGTACCGTTCCGCAAGAACCAGCCGACCCTTGGGATGGGAGGACCCTCGAATGGGCCATACCTTCACCTGCTCCCGAACACAACTTTGATTACGTCCCCGTGGTTACTGACGTGGATGATTTCTGGCACAAGAAGTATCAGGCAGACGAGACTGGCAAGCTGCGCAAAGTCGCTAATGGAAACGACATCGCTCAAAAGGGAGATCAACATCCGCATTTACCGTCGCCGTCGTATTGGCCCATAGTTCTTGCCGCTGGGTTTCCACTGATTGCGCTTGGGTTGATTTACAACCTTTGGCTCTCCGGGATCGGCTTGTTACTGATGCTTGGTGCGATATTCGGCTGGAGTTTGGAACCCCCTACCGACCCTGAAGCCGGTCACGACGCACAGGGCGACGACCACCACCCAGACGAGAACGATCCGAACAGCGACTCCGCGATAGTCGAGGAGGCCCCCGTTGGCTGATACCGCTGAGGCCCAGACCTCCGAACTGGCGTACGGCCGAACTGAGTGGGACGACTATCATCACCTCCCAACCAACACCGGGTTGACTAACGAAAAAGTGACGATGTGGGCCTTCTTGGGTTCAGATTGTTTGCTTTTCGGGGCACTGATCTCGACTTATTTGTTGTGTCGCAATCGAGTCGGACCGGCCACCAAAGGTCCCACGGCTGCAGATCTCTTTGACATCCCGTTTACCTCAGTTAGCTCGTTCGTTCTTTTGATGAGCTCGCTCACAATGGTCTTGGCGGTGACTTCGATACAAAGAGCCGAGATGGAGCGGTGCAAGCTTTGGCTGCTGACCACCGCTTCGTTAGGTTCGATTTTCATTGCTGGGCAGGTCTACGAATTCACGGGCTTTTACCGTGAAGGCCTCGGTTACACGACCAACATTTCCTCATCAGCGTTCTACACACTCACTGGTTTTCACGGCGTGCATGTTTCGCTGGGCATCGTCATGCTCGTGACGATGTGGGTGCTTGTCACGAGAGGAATCCTCGGCCCCGAACGCGCCGAAACTATTGAGATAATTGGCCTGTACTGGCACTTTGTTGACATCGTCTGGATTGTCATCTTCGCCGTCGTCTATTTGATTCCTTAGGAGAACTGGTCACATGAACACCGCTACCGTCTCCGAAGAAGAGGGACACGAAGAACACCATGACCACGGGTTGAGCGACATTGGCTACATCAAAGTCGCTGTCCTTCTCGCCATCCTCACAGCAGTCGAGGTAGCGACGTACTTCTTTGATTTCGGTGTCGTAGAGATACCGTCGCTTCTAATACTCATGGCGGTCAAGTTCCAGATCGTTGTTTCTTACTTCATGCATTTGAAATTTGACAGCAAAGTCTTTACCTATTTGTTCCTCACGGGCTTGATCTTGGCAATGCTTGTTTTCGCTGCGATGGGGACTTCGATGGTCTTCTGGCAGAATCCGTCTGGATGCGATGCCAGTGCGTTCTGTTGATCGGTCTGACCGACGCCTCTAAATATCGGATTCGTGTAAGCCCTCACACCCGGTAACTTCGATTGCTGTGATCGATCTTCGCCTCCTCCGAGAAAATGCCGATTATCGAGATGGCGCCACGAAAAAGGGCGTCGGAGCGGACCTTATTGACGCGGTTTTGGACGCGGACGAGCGCCGCAGATCAGCGATGCATGATGCAGAAGAGGCTCGCGCTGCACAGAACTCGGCATCGAAAGAAATCGGCCGAGCCAGCCCTGATGAACGCGAATCCAAAATCGCCGAAGCAACTCGTTTGAAAATCGAGCTCGAGAAGCTTGAAGCAGCAGAAAACGCCGCAACACAAGAAGTTGAAGAGTTAGCACTTCAGATCCCCAACCCGGCCCACGCTTCAGTTCCGCCCGGCGACGAAAACGATTTTGTGACTGAAAGCGAGATAGGTGATCGCACCCCCCCGCCCGCGCATGATCACGCCGAACTGGGTGAACTACTTGGGATGGTCGACAGCGAACGAGCGGTCAGAAATAGTGGAAGCCGTTTCGCTTATCTCATGGGCCCTGCTGTCCGCGTCGAATTTGCTCTCGTGCAGTTCGCGTTCGACCTACTAGAAAAATACGGCTTCATTCCCGTAGTCCCGCCAGTACTGGTTCGCGAAGAGATGATGATTGACGCCGGGTTTTTCCCAACAGATCGGCATCAGGTATATGAAATAGCTGGCGACGACTTGTTTCTCATCGGGACGTCCGAGGTTGCCCTCGCCGGTCTACACAGAGGCGAACATCTTGAGCGCGACACTTTGCCTGTCCGCTATGCGGGATTTTCTTCGTGCTTTCGACGAGAAGCTGGGACATATGGGAAAGACACCCGAGGAATTTTTCGAGTTCACCAGTTTGACAAGGTGGAGATGTTCTCCTTCTGTGACCCCGAAGCCAGCTGGGAGGAACTAGAGACCCTCCGAGCCATACAAGAAGAAATCGTGTCGTCGCTTGATTTGCCCTACCGGGTGATCAATGTTGCAGCAGGCGATTTGGGAGCAGCTGCAGCAAAAAAATACGATCTCGAAGTATGGCTACCCTCGGAGGGCGCCTACCGCGAAGTGACCTCCTGTTCGAACTACACCGACTACTCAGCTCGGCGTATGGGCAGCCGATATCGCGGTGAGGAGGGCACAGGACTACTCCACACCTTGAATGGCACTGCTTGTGCTATTTCCCGCACCCTTGTCTTCCTCATGGAAAACCAGCAACAGTCCAACGGTTCAATCTCCATCCCGGATGCACTGAGGCCGTACACAGGGTTTGACTCCATACCAGGACCCTCCTGATCACCCCCAACGCACCCCTAACCAAGCGAAGCAAACACCGGCTACCAATGTGGCGAGAAGGTACGCGCTAGCGCGAAATCGAGAGACCCGAGCCAATATCGACAGTTCATGTGCTACGCCGGACACAGTCGTTAACGCGCCAATCCCAGCGGTCCCCAGGATCGTGCCGATTGTTCCTCCCACTCCGGTCAATAACCCGAGCCCGAAAGCTCCGGCCATGTTCAATACCCAGGTTCCCACCCGGCCCCACTGACTTGATATCTTCCAACGGATTAACGCGCCTAGGGCTGCCGCCAACGCGAACAACGGGATCGTCATCGGGCACCTCCCAGTGACCGACCGATATCAAAACCGACCCCACAGCCGAGTAACGAAGCGGTCCCCCAGATTGAAACGTAGGACCATTGATGAGCTTCGACCCCCACCGCAAGCTGCACAGCCAAAGCAGAAAAACTTGTCAAGGATCCACATAACCCTGCGGTCAACCACACCTGATTAAAGATGCGCCTCTGAGCGTGCACAGCCCATCCAATTAAGACACAACCGAGGATATTCGCGGCTAACAAACCACACTCTTGCCCGACCGACACTCCGAATAGCCAGCGACCGCCCGCGCCAACTGCCGCCGCAGCAATGACAGCGAACGCAGATCGTATTGTCATGGCATAGTGCCTAGTAGAGAAGCGGAGCCCAAACAACGATGGCGGAACCAAAGGCACTGAAGGCAATCCGAGAAAACTTGATGACAGTGGGGTTGTCCGAAACTGATGTTCCTGTGGACCCTATGCACCTCTTCGACGACTGGCTGGACTTCTCCGAAGAACTCAGGTTTCACAACGCCAACGCGATGACGCTCGCGACCGTTAACGAACGACTAGAACCATCGCTTCGCAATGTCTTACTCCGAGGCCGAACAGCCCGAGGGCTTGTTTTCTATACCAACTACGAGAGTCGCAAAGGGCGCGATCTGGCACATCAAACCAATGCTGCTGCCCTACTCGGGTGGTTAGTCCTGGAGCGGCAAATACGGCTTACAGGGGCGGTAGAGAAACTAGAGCCCGAAAGTAGCGATCGATACTTCTCAGGCCGCTCTCGTGAGTCGCAAATTTCTGCTGTCGTATCGAACCAAAGTCACTCAGTGAAAAATCGCGGCGAACTTGAAGAAAGCTGGGAGCAGCTCAACTTGGAACTTGCCGGCGCGTCGCCTCCACGCCCCTCATATTGGGGTGGTTACGTCTTGACCCCCGACACAATCGAATTTTGGCAGGGACGCCCCCACCGATTGCACGATCGACTTCTCTACAAACGTACAGATGGAGGCTGGGACTTAGAACGGCTTGCTCCCTAAGCTCTAAGCCGGGCCGTGAAGCCTGTTCCAGTCAAGCGCAACCTCCGCCAACCCATCAATTAACGCTTCATGATGGGGGACTCGTCCCGGACCCTTAAACCCGGTCCACATCGGACTCTTGCCACGTATACGCGGCGGCAATTCAATTTGCACGCCGCCGCCGCGTGGAAGATTCACCGGGTTTTGGGAATGTTGGCCCCGCAAACTAGGTGGTACCGATGCGAGATCATGAACAACTTCGTAATGGGGTAAATAGGCGATGAGTCGGCACGCTACGAATTCAGCTAACTCACGATTTCGCCCTCCCAACAAAACTGAACGAAGCAGATCGGGTCGACCGAAGCCATGGATCGCCACGACCACTTCCACATGCTCGAGGAAGGCCCGTAGCGCTTCGGACTCATCCGGGTTAACTAAATGCGATGGGATGTGCCACTGATCGTCGGGCCCTTGGAGCACCCCGTAATAGGAAGCCCCCGATCTTTTCGCCGCGCTGCTCGCGACATCATCGGTAACTTCCTCCAACCACCCACCATGAAAAGCCATGAAACCGAACGGTGAGCCCAGCTGTAGCACCTCGCTAACCCCGGGCTGTGACAACAGGGCATGGAAAGGTCGCTCCGTTTGTAACAAATCGTGGTCACCCAGGTGCAAGGCCATGTTCAAAGCGTTTCAGGGGAACTATCTGATGGCGCAGTATCGAGTTGGAGTAACCAAACAATCAAACCAAGAGCTATCACGACGCTGAGAAGGACACCTGTGCGCACTCCCCCCAACTCGATCACTGTATTGCTCAGGTTCGCGCTCCATCCTTCGACAGCGGTGATAAACCAATTCGTTGAAGCACCAGCACGTTCAGTTAGCCAAAACACAACCAAGTAAATCCCGGCCAACACCATCAACAAACCAGAGGTCCGATCAACAAAAGGCACCAAAGATCGCACTCTTTCCAGAAAAGAAGAGCGGGCCAAGGCCAGACTTACGGTGAGTGACAACAACGTAATGGCCATGCCAACGGCGTATGCGATAAATGCAATTAATCCAGACCTGAAGCCGCTGACCGAACTAGAAACCACCACGATGAAAGTTGGAAGTCCGCACGAAATTGACGCGACAGCATAAGAGACACCAAAAAGAAGAAGTGATCTCAGATCCCTGCTCCCCGTTCCCCGCTCAAACCTTGGCATCGCTACGTTGATGCGTTTACCAACGGTCACCGCAGTGCCCAAAGCTATTAAGGTCACTCCCACAACGACCGCTACCCAGGGGACTATTTCTCGGATAGCTGTCAGACCAGCCGAAATCAGTAGTCCTACAACTCCGAAAACAATCAAGAAACCCGTTGAAACCACCGATCCGGTGATGAGGGCACGAGTAATGCTTGCACCCCGAGTTGAATCACAGTTTGCCTCGATTCCTAGGAAGTAGGAGAGGTACGCGGGGAGCATCGCGAACCCGCAAGGGTTAATTGTGGCGACGATGCCAGCTGTAAAGGCGAAGGCCAAGTTGACATCACCCATCCCCGAAGAGCTCCTCTATGCGGTCAATTAGTTTCGAATAGTCGAGCACACCACTATGGCTTTCGAGAAGTTCACCTTGATCCGAAATAAATACGGTAGTTGGCATCGCCACACCGCCAAGTTGAACAAGCAGATCGCTGTCATCCAACCCTATGGGATACGTGACACCAGTGGATTCCACGATCCGACGTGCGGGACGCTCCCCCTCGACAGCGAGACCGAGTATTTGGAATTGCTCACCGCGACTTTCATGTAGTCGTTGAAAATCAGGCATCTCCTCGACGCAAGGAACGCACCATGAAGCAAAAAAGTTGACGATGAGTGGCGCGCCCGCGTAGTGGCCAAGGGACGTTCTAAGTCCATCGATCGTTGTGAACTCCAACGAATACAACCCGTCGGTAATTTCTCGGCCAACGGTATTCCCGGCAGCTCTTTGCTGGTTCGAAGCACTACCCCCACCCGCCAACAGAAACACCGAGGCTGCTATGACGTAAACGGCGAGTGCGCCAATTAACGTTCGTCTCCACAGGTAGGGCATGTCACTCTCAAGGGCTGAATTTCCGGATACTTTTGGTCACCGTACCCTGATCGCGTGGGAGCCCCCAGGCAAGACGCCTGGGGGCTCCTCGACCAGACCGGCAATTTGAACGCTGTTGGGCGGCCATTTCGGAGGCCCTCAGCAGTTATCACGCCGGTGGTCTGCCAGAGGAGAAGTGAGGGGCGCTTCTTCTCTGTTCGATTAAGCGGGGATGAGCTCCGGAGGTACAGGAACTTCGTCCACAGCAACAAGGGGACGCGGGATCTTGGGAGGACGCCCTCTACCTCGCTTACCTATCACGATGCGACCATTCTCAATCAGCTCGCCGCCCCAAATACCCCATAGCTCACGGCGTGTGATTGCCGCGTCGAGACATTCAACATTTACGGGGCACTTAGCGCACATCGCCTTTGCTCTCGCTTGGTGAGCAACGTCATCGGAAAAGAACAGGTGAGTCAACGTTCCGTTGTTGTCGTTGCATCGACCAGCGATGTTCCATTCATCTTCAGTTTCAATGAGAAGCTCAAGCATTTGACTCTCCATGGTTGTGGTTGGTTACTAGGTAAAGATCGGTTTCTTTCATGGCCCAAAAAGCTCAAGGCCGCCGGTTATCCGGCGGCCATTCGGTGGATTCTGAAATGTGCTTACTACAGCTACATTTGCACCTCCGAAGGCCGCCGCGCCTGATGCTTGATACCGGTGAAATAAGTGCCGGTGGGCGTCAAAGCGAAGTCGTTATTGAGCCATGTCGACATGCGTGAACTGGGCACGGCGCGGCTACAAGGGACGCGCGTCGACATACTCGAAGAGTATGGCCAGCTTGAGGGTAGAGAATTACGCATGATCTTCAGTCGCTCTTGCCTTCGAGGGGTCGAACAGTGATAAGGCCACCACAAGCGCATAGAGCAAGTCAAACGAATAAACCCACACCAGCGCAAATGATGCAACGGATGAGGGTAGCTGGCTTGAAGCCCACTTCCACACCGGATGAAACTCAGCGGTTTTCTAGGGGCAGTTAGTAAAAGGAATATTCCAAAACCCCACTCGCTGCTCGAGTGGCCTCAGTCTCACCTATGCGTCGAAGATGCTCTAGGTGTGCGAAGGTTTCAGATTCTGCCATAGGCCCCCAAGAACGCTGCTGGAAGAGTTCCTTCATGTATTTGTGGACCGAAGCTTTACCCAGGTTGTCCGATGCCTCGCGCAGGAGATCCAATCGCTCTTCGTGATGACGTTTGATGTCGTCAACGCGTTCGGAAAGATTTGTGAATGGCTGACCATGAGCGGGTAATCCAAGCTGGATACTCTCAAAATTGGCCACCCGGTCGAGGCTATAGAAGAAATCTTTGAGGGGATCTGCTGCAGGCCCATACCCCGATATGTGGGGGGTGATAGTGGGCAAGACGTGATCGCCACAGAGCATCAGACCGCCCTCGGGGTCGTACAGGCATAGATGATCGGTGGTGTGCCCTGGGGTGTGAACAGCCACGAACTCCCTTCGCGCGAGATTGATTCGATCTGCATCTTCCACCCGCCGGGTTGGTTTAGGAGTTGAGAACCAAGCGCCTCCCCACCCCCTCCTCATCATCGAGTAACCGATTTGACGGTGCCATGGCATTCTGAACCGCTCACCGCCCCAGGGAGTGGGGCCTTTGGGTCCAGGATTTAGCCCAGCGAATAGAGGATCATCGTGTAGCGCAGCGTTCTCATCGGAAGTTGAAACATTGTGCAACGGCTCGTCATCCTCTTCTTCCAAGTTCCACCACATTCGGAAATTTCGATGCGTAATGACCTCGCAGCCGTATTTCTCATGGAAATGACCCGCTGCTCCGAAATGATCAGGATGACTATGGGTCACCACTATTGAATGCACGCGCGCGGGTGGAACCCCAGCTTGCTTCAGGCCCTTCATAAGAGCCCTCCAGTTCGCAGGCCCCGGCAACCCCGGGTCTACTAGTGCAGCGCCGCGTTCATCATCAAGGATGTAGCAGTTGACATGCCCGAGACCAGGCATCGACATTGGCAGTTGAAGCCGGCGGACATTTGGAGCCAACTCCACGATCGCGTCGTCGGGGGGTCGCTGCTCCTCGCGCAGTGGGCGATCCATCGAGCCAACTCTACCGGCTTATCTAATCTTAATTCGATTCTTTCGGCATCTTGAAAAGATGTTCTTGGTAATGCTTTAGCTCTGCGATGCTTTCGCGAATGTCGTCAAGGGCCCTGTGGCTGGTTTGTTTTTGAGGCACACCTTTCAGCACTTCAAGATTCCAGCGTCGTGCCAATTCTTTGATCGTCGAAACATCGACCGACCGATAGTGAAGATAGTTCTCAATCTCAGGCATATAAGCGGCGAGGAATCGACGATCAGTACCGATCGAATTACCGCACAGAGGGACAACCCGAGGTTTCTTAATGTGCTGTTTAATGAAATCGAGCGTTTGTTTGGTGGCATCTTCCAGGCTTATCGAAGATCCCCGGATCAACCCGAGAAGACCAGAGCGCGTGTGCATATCAGCTACAAAGTCGTCCATCTCGGTCAGCTGCGCCTCCTCGGCGTGAATAACCAAATCAGGACCTTCAGATACAATTGTGAGATCGTCCTCAGTAATGATCGTGGCGATCTCAACGATGACGTGACGCTCAGGTTCCAGGCCTGTCATCTCAAGATCCATCCAAACGAGCATGCAATCATGGTATGCGGGCTACGCCTTATATATGGGGTGCCTGCAGCAGGTAGCAACTGTGCCTAGAGTCGCGGTGTGGTTGCTATCTCAGTTCAGCGTCTCGATTCGGAACTCGCCTTGCCTGGCTACGCGAAGCCCGGCGATGCCGGAGCCGATTTAGTTGCTAATGAAGACGCGACGCTCGCGCCGGGCGGTGGAAGGGCTCTTATCGGAACAGGCATTGCTATAGCTATTCCCCTTGGATACGCAGGCTTCGTCCAGCCTCGGAGCGGCTTGGCCCTTCGGCATGGTGTGACTTGTTTAAACACCCCAGGCCTCATTGATAGTGGTTATCGCGACGAACTGAAGGTGCTCTTGGTCAACACCGATCCAAATGAATCTTATGAAGTTCACAGGGGCGACCGCATCGCACAATTAGTAATCCAGACGGTTGAAGAAGTCACCTGGGAAGAAGTGGATGAACTCGACGAAACTGAAAGAGGCCAAGGAGGCTTCGGACACTCCGGTCGCTAAAAAATTCGTTGTCCCACCCCACTGCAATTGTGGTTGACATGGAGACACCCACGCTTTTTGAGCCAAACCCACCGGCTGAAGAAATCGTGGGTGATTTCAATCGCATCAAAATTCAAACATCTATCCGCGAAATGAATGATGCGCGAATAAGCCAGCAAACCCAACGACAAACGCAGGCACGTCGATACGCGGCGATTGCAAGACTGCGCCGCCGTCGCCACGAAGCAGATGAAGTCGATCATGAATATTGGATACGCCGCCGCAATAATCTTCGACTCGTAGATTGAACCAACGTCGCTAGGAAGATAAATCGCCATGACACCGGCAATCGAGGCCGCGACTACGGCCAGAATCAAAATCGGGATTCACCCTTACCCGCATGACCCGAACAATCACCAATACGGGCTAGAAGCCTCGGAAGCCCTGCATGTTCCTGCGAACTCCGTGTTCAAAACACTTGTAATTGATATTGGTTCTGTAACGAAGCCGAAATTCGCATTAGCTGTTCTACCAGTCCCTGACAGCCTCAAGCTCAAGGCCGCCGCTGCCGCTCTAGGCCATAAGAAGGCAGCGATGGCCGATCCGCATAGCGCCGAACGCGTAACTGGCTACGTCCGTGGCGGAATCAGCCCACTTGGTACCCGAACCCGACTGCCAACGGTGATTGATATATCAGCGTGCGACCAAGCCCGCGTATATTGCAGCGGAGGAAAACGAGGTCTTGACATTTCCATCGGCTGGGAAGACTTCGTGTTGTTGACAAACGCCACTGTGGCGTCAATTGCTCGATAGTGGTAGGCCGCCCGGGGCTCGAACCCGGCACCTTGGGATTAAAAGTCCCCTGCTCTACCCGATGAGCTAGCGGCCCACAATCATCGTACCGGTGTGCTTGCGCTAGGTCCTCCGGACATTTAGCCCAACCGATCATCATCACAGTCCACAAGGCACGGCCGTTTGCAGTCGCTAAAGGTAGTAAGCATCAAATGGAAGTACATGCGCGAACAGAACGTGAAATATTCATGAGGAACAAGAACCTTCAATCGAGGTGCGCTACCGATGGGACATGACGAATATGTCGACGTCCGGGACGAACCCAGACACAGACATCGCTTTGAGAATGACTACATACGGTTATACGACGTCTTGATCCCCGAAGGAGACCAAACGCTGTACCACCGCCATAACGTCGACACCTTTTACGTAATGATCGCCAATAGTTCAGTACAAGATCAAACCTTCGGCGAGGCCACCTGCTCAGCAGCCGAAATAACAGCGGGCGGAGCGTTCTTGCGTGCCCATCTGTCCGCTCCGCTTATCCATCGCGTGTGCAACGTCGGGTTTGGCGACGCCCGAATGATCGGAGCTGAACTGAAAGCTGCGCCTCCAACAGCAAGTCCTGTTCCCCTTAACGCGCCGTGCCACTCTCTTCGGAAAGAACACGAGCGGCTGCGTTTACATCGACTTGTGATTCAGCCCGACCAGACAACGGGACCCATCAGCTACGACTTCTACAGTCTGACCGTCGTGTTGGAAGCAGCGGTCATCTCTCTGATGGATGAGTTCCACAACGAGACGGTGGTGTCATGTTCAGCGGGCGACGCTATCTGGCAGGCCCCTCGCTCCAACTTCGCTATATCAAATCCGGGCGGGTCGGAGTACCGTGCCATTGTTGGCGAGTGGCGCTAATCGTCATAGGAGACCTTGGCCCTCGCTACCCAGTTCCAGCGCCTCCACTTGGGGTCGCTGCCGCATGCCGCTTGCCCGCAAACGGCCAGGTTCCACCTCAACGTCAAGGGGATCTACCTTGCATTTGGGGCATAGACAAGGTGGGTGCATCAACGGGTTAGGAGGAGCATCCCAATCGTTTTCGAGAGCGGTGCACTCGACCTCTTCCACAGAAATAATTCTACGGCTACCAAGTGCTTCGCGTCCCGTCTTGGTCTGGGGGACCGAGGGTCGGGAGTTCAAATCCAACCCCCGCCACTCCACGGAAACCGGGCGCATCGCTCTCCAGTACCGAGATCTATTGACGCGAATCGGAACCCCTTACACAGAGATATCCGCCGCGTGCCTCTTCTCGCCAAACGAACATTTCGGAACCTTAGGGTGGGGGAGCGATACGGTACGAAAGCTGAGATGGGGGCTCCTTTGGAACACATAACCGTCTACACGGCCGCACACATTCACACCATGGACCAAGGACGTCCCGATGCGTCAGCCGTTGCAGTCTCGAATGGGCGAATTGTGTCCGTTGGCTCAATCGAATCGATAGAGCCGTGGCTGCGTCGCTACCCCCATTCAATTGACGACCGCTATTCCGACAAAGTACTGATGCCTGGTTTCATCGACCCGCATACTCATCTGAGGTTGAGCGGGACATACATGGGCTTGGAATATGTTGGTCCGATCGAGTCGGCTGCCCCGGACGGTTTGAGAAAAGGCTTACCCACCCGGGATGCTGTACTTAACCAATTGCGCGCTTTGGCTGCGGAACATTCGAATCCTGATGTCCCAATAACTGCCTGGGGCTATGACCCCGCTAGCCAATCGGGGCATTTAGATCGAGACATGCTCGACCAAGTAAGTGACACGGTCCCCATATGGGTCATCGCGTACGCGCCACACATCGTGTATGTCAACTCCCCGATGTTGGAGCTCATTGGCGTCGACGACGACTCGGTAGGTCACGGGATCGGTCGCTACCCAGATGGACGTCTCAACGGATGGTTCGTGGAAACTGAAGCCACGGCACGAGCGACGAGACCAGTAGCAGACATGATTTATGGCCCAGACTCAGGCCGCGCGGCAATCGACCGAATGGGAGCAGTGGCCAAAGCCGCGGGAGTAACCACCACCGCTGACTTGGTTTGGGGCATGGCTGATGGGTTCGAACCTGAATGGGAAGATCACGCGAGCGCAATGTCGGAAGGCACTTTGCCCCTACGAATGTTCATGATTCCATTCGAACCGAAGCTCGTTAGGGAATTTGGGGACGACATGCTGGACTTCCTCGCCTCCAAAACGCAGCAAGGAGACGACCGCCTCAACACTCACGGCGTCAAATACGTGAACGATGGCTCCTACCCGTCCATGACTCTGGTGATGAACGAACCCGGATATTTGGACGAGGACACCGCGCACACTGGTGAAGTCCCATGGGAAAACATGGTGGAACGAATGCTTCCATTCTGGAAAGCCGGTGTGCAGATTCACTCCCACGCCAACGGAGACCGGACACTAGACATGACCCTGGACACTCTGGAAGCGCTACAGCGCATACATCCGAGGTTTGACCACCGCTTTACGGTCGAACATTACTGCTTGTCGTCACCGTCACAGGCCAGACGACTTGCTGCGCTCGGAGGACAGGCGTCGGTAAATATTTATTTTGTTCATTTCCGGGCCCAACTTCACGCCGACCACGGTTTTGGTCCCGACCGGAGCGAAGCGACAGCGCGACTCGGCTCCCTAGAACGAGCCCGCGTTCCGTTTGCCCTTCATAGTGATTTCAATCTCGTCGTCACTCCACTCTCGCCCCTATTAGCTGCATGGTGTGCGGTAAACCGAATAGGTGCCGATGGAGAAACGGTGCTCGCACCCGGCGAGAAAATCTCTGTCGACAGCGCCCTTCGAGCGATCACTATCGACGCTGCGTACATCTTGAATCGGGATGACCGACTCGGGTCTATCGAAGTCGGAAAACATGCAGATTTCACCGTTTTGAATGATGACCCTTACCAAGTAAACCCCAACGACCTTAGAGATATTGAGGTCCACGACACGGTGCTTGCCGGTGAGTCAACCAACTGACCGAGGGTTCGGCGAACTGGACTCCGCGTGGGACCGGGTCATCTCAACCCTGAGTGCATCGCGACAACCCGACAAACAAACTCATGAGATTCAAACTGACCTAGACGTCACCCTCCTGACCGGATTCTTAGGGAGTGGTAAAACCACCGTTCTTCGTCACGTACTAGAGCATCCAAGGGGTCTGAAGATCGCAGTTCTGGTCAACGATGTTGGGCAAATAGAGGTGGATGCCCACCTCATCGGCCAAGAAACCTCCGACCAGGTTTCATTATCCAACGGATGCGCGTGTTGCGCCTTGGCTGATGACCTATCCCGCCAGCTGGAAACGCTCGCGCGAGACCATGATTACGACGTTGCCATCATCGAAGCCAGTGGTGTCGCTGATCCAATCAACATTGCACAAGTGATCTACGGCACGAACGGATGCCATCTTGACGGCATCGTGGCAGTAGCTGACCCGATTGCCTTGGAAGAACAGCGGGGGAATCATCACATCGCCCCGTTACTTCAGCGACAGCTACAAGCCGCTCATCTTGTTCTCTTATCGAAGTTCGACCTTCTCGATAAGAACGGTCTTCAAATAGCTAGCTCCGCGGTAGCCGAAGTTGCTCCGGGCAGCAGGATCCTTCCGATAGAAAATGGCGAAGTCGACGTGCGTGTGCTCTGCGGCGCAGCGGACCGAGGGGCATCGCTAACCAACACCGATCACTTCACTAATTTTGAAGTAGCCACCGCCGTTATCAACCCCGCGGGTCCATGGGATCCCCGCGACCTCGGAAAGATGCTGGAAGAGTCAAATCACCAGCTTCTGCGGGCGAAAGGCTGGTTTGACGACCAACAGGGGAGTCGCCACCACCTGGAGGTCGTCGGGCGTCGATGGTCCATTGAGCCATCAAGTAATAGTCCCATCCAAGGCCTAGTCCTTATCGGCCTGGATCAAGAACACGTCGGAGCAGCGGCAACCAAAATGCGCGCCCTTAACCCAAATTGAAACACCGACGCCCACCATCAACAAAGTAAAGACATTGCGGTAGATGGCCGTTCTGTTCACCCTCGGACCTCAGATCCGAAACTAAACTCATATGAGTGACTAGCGAAGATGAAATTGTTGTGAACGCTCCAACTTCGTTCACCGAAGCTCAACTAGATGACCTCGAAGTTGAGTTCTCGAAAGTCGAGTCAACCCTGAAGGCACTAGCCGACGACGTTGATCCCAGCACAGTTGCCGGGTGGTTAGACCAGGTGGAGGTCTAGCGGTCGCCGAGACTTTTTACTCAGTCCCGTAACTGTTCACTTGAGCCGAAAGACTGACTTCCTTGCCCGGCAGCAATCCCTCCTCCAAGCGATACCAGCGCCCGGACAGGTGACCGGGGGTCGACACCGAAGGAGCATTTGACGCTCGGTCCAACGCGCGAATCAGCCCAGCATGAGCAATAACTAACAACCGGTCGCTGGTTCTCGCGAACTCTTGTACCGCCGGTACCGCTCGACTTATTACTGACTCCTCCTCCTCCCACCCTTCGGGCCAACGCTGCTCAGCGATCGCGTTAGGCCATCTCGCCTCGATTTCCAAACGCGTCATACCCTGCCAAAGCCCTGCCGAACGCTCTCTGAGTTCAGTTCGAAGCGCCACAACGCCATCGCCCACAACCTCAGCGATGATTTCTGCAGTGCGCCGAGCCCGCTGTAAATCACTTGACGCGACCGTGTCAAAAACCTCGCCACCCTCCAACAACTGCTGCGCCGCAAAATGGGCCTGTTGCTCTCCTACTGACGTCAACGGAGGATCGGCTTGGCCTTGCCAACGTCCTTCCGCATTCCATTCAGACTGGCCATGTCGAAGAGCAAGTACTTCCACGCGAGAACCATCTTCCCTCAGCGTTACCGCGAAGAACGTAGCGGGTTAACACTAAAGCCCCGTAGCAAGCGCAGATAGAATCCAGGCATGGCGGTGGTAACCCTCAGGCTGTTCGCCGGTGCTCGCGAGGCGGCGGGAACCGGAGCAGCCGTCTACGAAGCGTCCACGGTTAGGGAATTGTTATCGATAGCTGAAAACGACTTTGGCGGCGAGTTCTCGAAGATCTTGACCATTAGTCGGGTATGGCTAAACGGGGACCCTGTCGAAGGAGACTCCCAAATTTCAGATGGCGACGAGGTAGCAGTGCTTCCACCGGTTTCGGGCGGTTAATGAGAAGTCTGCTCGAAAGATTCGCGACGTTTTACGGAACACCCCATCAATCTTTGGCCACGGGATCTATCGGCTACCTCACCCTCATCTTCGGATTACAGGCTCCACCTTTGCTATTTGGGATCCTCGTCACCCTCGCGGCGCTGGCGGTCTCATGGCGAGCTGCGGGCGCCTCCCTCCTCGAACGCACGCCTCCCCTCGCTTTACTGGTGACCGTTTCACTAAGTGGGGTTTTCAACGATTTCCGACTCACTGGGGTTGTCGCGGCTACCGCCATCGCCTCAACACCGCTGATCGTCGCCGTCGGGAATAAAGGAAGCAGTCGCACACTCCGGCGGAACGTAAGAATGGTGGTCGCTTGGCTCCCAGCGAGCTTGAGTGCCGCAAGTCTGACGATTTTGACCTTCCGCGCATCAAGCAGCGTCGCCCTACTTCTCAGCTTGGTGTACATCCACGATTTAGGTCTCGGATTAGGAATGAGAGATCGCCCCCGCCAATATCTAGCTCCCCTACTCGGGATAGTTGGGGCGTTGGTGCTTCTGTGGGCATCGATCCAACTTGCTGTTACCCCGATTTCGCCGAGATGGTTCTTGCCCATCGCTGCCCTGGTTGCGGTAGCCATACCGCTCGGCCGAGTCGTGACGAGAATGGTTTCCGCCGACTCAGTTCACGATCTGCAACGATTCTCATCCCACTTGTTGGTAACACCTGTTTGGGTCGTCACAATCAACTTTTTATTCCTTTAATCCGCGCACAAAGGCAGAATCGAGTGGAGTCATGGAGTTCCGTGACATACCTTGGTCCTTCGTGACCGGAACAGAAGCCACCCCCCTAATAGATGGGGGCATCCGAAGAATAGCTGTGCTCTCCATGCACACCTCACCGTTAGATCAGGCCGGAATTGGAGACAGCGGAGGGCTCAATGTTTACGTCCGGGAGCTAACCGCTTCGATGGCTAAACGTGGAATCAACTGTGACGTCTACGTGCGTAGAACTAACCCACACCACCCTGAAATCGTCGAAATCGAACCCGGGGTCAATGTCATCCAGATCGAAGCGGGGCCCTTCGGCCTCCTCAAAAGCGACCTTCCGGCCGTTGTAGATCTTTGGACCCAAGGCGTCGCGGATCACCTCGAACACCGACCAGTTGACGTCATCCACGCCCACTATTGGCTATCAGGGGTAGCTGGACACCATCTCAAACATCGATTTGACGTACCACTCGCAGTGACCTTCCACACTCTCGGTCGAGTAAAGAGCTTCACTGGTGACACAGAACCAGAGGACCGGATTCGCGCCGAAGACGCGGTCATTGGATGCGCGGATGCCGTTTTTGCGTCGGGAAAGGTTGAAGTAGATCAACTTGATTCTTTTTACGGCGTCTCCCGCGAACGTATCGAAATACTGACGCCGGGAGTTGACCGAACACTCTTTACCCCCGGTTCGTCCCGTCAGGCTCGAAAAGCGCTCGGTCTAGGTGATTACCCGATTCTACTTTTCGTCGGCCGAATACAAGCACTGAAAGGGTTGGATCTCGCTATCGAAGCTCTAGCGGCTAGCAGAAACAGCGATGCCCGGCTTGTCATCGTCGGAGGGCCTTCAGGAGACGAAGGTCTCGAGACTTACGGCGACTTGATTGCACGAATCGAACGTCACAACCTCAACAAGCGCGTCATTTTCGTCGAGCCTCAGCCTCACCACCTTTTGCCGACCTATTACCGCGCGGCCGATGTTTGTCTTGTCCCCAGCCGTTCAGAATCCTTCGGTCTCGTAGCCTTAGAAGCGGCCGCGTGTGGGACCCCAGTAGTAGCTAGCGATGTAGGGGGCCTTCGAGACAATGTGATCAACGGAGTAACCGGACTCTTAGTGAATGAACGTGACCACCGGGTCTTCGCAGACTCTGTCGACAGATTGATCGACCATCCCAAAACGTGCAACGAAATGGGTAACCGTGCAGTTGAGCGCGCCGCTCTCCACAGTTGGGACATTGGCGCGAGCGGAGCAATTGAAGTTTTTGCTCGGCTGGCTTCACGTGAACTGGTTTCGTGCGTGTGACCCATGAGCCAGCCACTCCAGATGAGTTAGACACGCTCGAACAACTAATCGACACATGGTTCGCGAAACAAAAACACGAACTACCGATCCTGCTTGCAGTCGACCGCGACGACGACATCCCGCGTCGTTGGTACGTCCGTCTCGAAGGAGAAGCCCGCGATGTCACCACGGTCTGGTTCACACTTGGACAGCGAACATTGAAATATGAAACGTACTTCCTTCCGGCGCCCGAAGACGACCGCGAAAAGCTGTTCGAATTACTACTCCGTCGCAACTACGAGTTAGTTGGAGCCCAATTCGGCATTGGCCCAGAAGATGCAATTTTTCTCACCGGCGAAATCCCTTTTCACGCAGTAGACCAACACGAACTCGATCGGATCCTGGGGTCGGTATGGGAGTTCGTTGAGCGTCACTGGAAAGCGGCGATGCGAATCGGGTTTGCCAATCGTTTCAATAAGAGTGGCAGCGACAGTGGACATTAAATAGAGCCAAGGTCTTTGCCGAGTCGACCGCTACCGTGGACCTCATGGCTGAACTGCTGATCATCGGCGGTGGGAAAATGGGTGCCGCTCTACTTGGCGGGCTGTTACGGCATGGCCATGACACGCAAAGCGTCGCAGTTGTAGAACCTCTGGAATCCCGCGGGAAAGAACTGACGGAGACATACGGCGTGCGCGTGACTACCGAAATTGAGTCTTCGAGTTCAACGATTCTCGCCACCAAGCCCGACATCATTCCGGGTGTGGCTCAACAAGCGGCCGAGATAGGGACCGAACGCCTGTTATCCATCGCGGCTGGGGTAACCCTCGCTACCCTCGACGACGCCACAGGAGGCTCACTTCCGATCATCCGAGCCATGCCAAATACACCGTCGCTGGTTGGACAGGGGGCAGCCGCCATCTGTGGCAACGATGCTGCAACCCGAGAAGATTTGGCGTGGGCTGAAACGATTCTCGGCGCTGTAGGCATCGTGGTTCGTACCGATGAAAAACTGCTCGACGCAGTGACGGGTTTGTCGGGGTCAGGTCCCGCATACGTTTTCCTTGTGGCCGAAGCGATGATTGACGCAGCAGTACTGACCGGATTGAGTCGGTCAGTAGCAACCGAACTAGCGGTCCAGACCCTCCTCGGAGCGTCGACTCTCCTATCAGAAGGAAGGCCACCTGCAGAACTGCGAGCCGATGTCACTTCACCCGGAGGTACCACGGCTGCCGGGCTCCGAGAACTCGAAGATCATGGTCTTAGAGCCGCCTTTGCGGCTGCAATCGAGGCGGCCACTCGCCGGTCCGAGGAGTTAGGTAAAACCTGATTCATGACACGGTTCGACACGGTCACCTGCCTCACAGACATGGGTATTTCCGACGAATCTGTGGGCTTACTGCACTCCATTTTGCGTGACTTGAGCCCTGCATCGCGGGTCATAGACCTTTGTCATGACATCCACCCGGGTGATGTTCGTGCAGGCTCGTTGATGCTTGCTCGCAGTGTGCCGTACCTTGCATCGGGCCTCGTGCTTGCTTCGGTTGGTTCAGTCTTAGACCGTCCAGCGGTTGCTGTTGAAGTCGGCGATGGCCAAGCGGTACTCGTGGGACCCGACAATGGACTATTGGGAGCTGCTGTTGCCGTCGTAGGAGGCGCTGACCGGGCCGTGCAACTGACGAATACGGAATTCCACATCGCATCCCCGGGTGTTCAGCACCCCGCGCGTGATGTAATCGGCCCAGTCTCGGCTCACTTAGCAGCGGGTCGGTCCCTTGAAGAAGTTGGTGACCATATTGAACCGAGTCTGTTACTCCCATCCCTTGTCCCTGTGCCGCGCCTTGAAGACAGCGGTTCGATATCCGCGGAGGTCATCGGTATAAGCCGTCGAGGCGCTGCCCAACTCAATATCGACCGCGACACTCTCTCCGAGATGGGTGACGTGTTGATTCTTGAATTCGGTGAAGAACAACGAGTTGTGCGTCTACAGGCCCCGACTGAAGTCAATCCAGGCCAGTTGGCACTCGTTGATGATGAATACGGATTGCTCGCCGTGGCCACGGGACGAGACGAAGGGTTGATGCCACAGGGGCTAGAAATTGGGACTGAAGTCACAGTGAGGGAAGCAACTTGAGACGGGGCACCACACTCGTACTTGCCGCCTTGCTGCTGTTGATATTCACCGCGGCAACGATCCAACTACTCATGATTTCCTCCTAAATCATTAAGGCGACGAAAATCTC
This sequence comes from Candidatus Neomicrothrix sp. UBA4542, assembly GCA_002388005.1. Taxonomy (GTDB): domain Bacteria; phylum Actinomycetota; class Acidimicrobiia; order Acidimicrobiales; family Poriferisodalaceae; genus UBA2110. Next base: position 21,508 of record DGLO01000100.1, on the reverse strand, counting down.
AACGCGAGTGACCCGGCGAGTGGCAAGGAGTGGTTCTTACTGCGAGAATGCTGCTCTGAAAGACACCGCAAGATCACCAAAGTGGCCCGTCTTACAGACTTGACTAGTGACCCGTTAAACCCTCGAGCGAGGACTCCAGTGATCATCGCCACTCGATCAAGCCCCTTGGCGCGTTGGCAAGCGGAAGCTGTAGCGCGTCAGTTGGCAACAATCGACCTCGAAATCGAATTTCTGATGGTAACGACCGAAGGAGACCAGGATCAGTCTCGACAAATTCAAGAAATGGCGGGTCAAGGGGTTTTCGTAAAAGAAGTCCAAAGGGCAGTACTTGAAGGTAGGGCAGATGTCGCGGTGCACAGCGCAAAAGACTTGATGTCATCCCCGACTGCAGGACTCAGCCTGGCCGGTTTTCTGAACAGAGGCGACGCTCGCGACGCACTAATCGGAGCGAGCCTTGGTCGACTCACGCACGGAGCCACAGTCGCTACCGGCTCAGCTCGGCGCCGTTCGCAGCTCGCGCACCTTCGACCCGATCTCAATTTCGTTGGTTTGCGCGGGAACATAGCGACCCGAGTAGCAGCCGTGGAACGCGACGATATTGATGCCGCGGTAATCGCGTTAGCAGCGTTGCAACGCCTCGAACTCACCGATGCTGTAGAGCAGATCCTCAGCTTGGAAGAAATGGTCCCGCAAGTAGGCCAGGGCGCGATTGCTATTGAGTGCCGGGACGACGATCCCGCCAGTATCGAACGGTTACAAACAATCACCGACGATCCAACAAAACGATGCGTTGAAACGGAGCGAGCGTACCTAGCCGAACTTGGAGGTGGCTGCGAACTTCCCGTAGGAGCACATGCCTGCCTACAAGACGGCATCATCCAACTCGACGCAGTACTTGCTTCCCCGGACGGTGCAACCGTGCTGCGCTTTCAGGAACAAGGTCGCGACACAATCGCTTTGGGGAAGGCCGTCGCACAGCAACTGCTAGCGAACGGTGGAAGCGACCTGCTAGAGCCAAGCGAAGGTAATCGTTGAGCAACAAGTCGCTGTGCGGCAAATCCGTCGTCGTTACTCGAGCCTCCCACCAGAGCGCCGATCTCATTCAAGCTCTGACTGAAGAGGGAGCCGAAGTGATCGCGGCTCCCGCGATCGCAATTGTGCCGCCTCTCGACGGAGGGCAACCCCTAGATGACGCGTTAATCAGGCTCGAACGCTTCTCTTGGCTAGCCTTTACCTCGACCAATTCGGTTGCAGCATTAATGGCACGAGGCGCACGCAGAGGCGTCCTCAAAAGATTTTCGCATCTGAAAATCGCAGCGGTAGGACCAGCTACTGCTGCAAAGGTCGCTTCAGAAATGGGACGAGAACCAGATCTGATACCCACGCACTACGACAGCGCTTCTTTAGCAGACGCCTTCCCTCGACCTAAACCGGGAGATCGAGTTCTGGTTCCCAGGGCCTCAGACGGTCTCACAGATCTGTCGGATGGGCTCCGCGCCAGAGGATGGCACGTCGATTGCGTCGCCGCGTATCGCACCGTATGTCCATCACTCAGCGACGATTTAGTGTCTCAAGCCATCAGCGCCGAGATAGTCATCTTTGCCTCGCCATCCGCTGTGAAGGGGCACCTTGAACAAACCGACGGTAAGAGCGCGTCAACGGTAATTGTCATTGGTGAGACGACTGCTGAAGAGTGTCGACTATCAGGCATTGAGGTCGCTGCAATCGCCGAGGAACGCTCAGTAGGCGGGCTAGTGCAAGCAGTTTCTTCGATGGTTGATCAGCGGTGACCCGTCAAGCATTGATCCTTGATTTCGATGGAACCATCCTGGATACAGAGAGCCCCGCATGGGAATCGACCGCCCAAATATGGGCTGATTGGGGCGTCGAACTCCCGATGGACTGGTGGCTTGAGGGAATGGGCACCGATCGAAAAACAAGTTGGGTCGAAGAACTCGAAGATCGCGTCGGGCATCCATTAGATCAGGACTCGATCCTGCAGGCGCGCCAAGAAATAAAAAATCGGATGACAGAACAGCAACCGATTTTGCCTGGCGTCACCGAACTACTCGAAGCAGCGACGCGACGAGGAATTAGCACCGCAATAGGATCTAGCTCACTGCACGCCTGGGTAGACCAACATCTCAAACGTGTTGGCCTGTATGACCAATTTTCTCACATCGTGTGCCGTGACGACGTAAGCGGAGTCTCCAAACCTGCTCCCGACGTTTTCCTCCGAGCACTGGACCTCCTCCAAGTCGATCCGGGTGCCGCGGCGGTAATAGAGGACAGTCCCAATGGGTTAAAGGCAGCATTGGCTGCTGGCTTACGCACTGTGGTCGTACCAAACCCCTTAGTCAAAGCACTCAATTTCTCTGGTGCCTTCGCCCGGTATGACTCACTTGATGAGCTAACGCCTGAAACCCTCCTCAACTTGCTTTTCGAAGCGACGTAATTCAAGGGCCCGCTGGTCGAGTACCGCACCAGGCATCGTCTTCTAGGACTCGAATCTGTTCACACCGACTCAACGACCCTCCGCTAGTCGCGATCTGGAATCAGCCGAGCTATTACTTTGCCCAGTTCGTACACAGATTCGGTACCGCCGGCATCATTGTTTACGAGATTCGTTGAAATTCGCATCACGAGTTCGGTGAGAACTCGTGATTGGATCCCGAGCAACGTAAACCGCCGCATCAACCCGGGCCGGCCAAGAGCCTTAGTAGCAAGTCTGCCGAGGCGATAATAGTGATCGTATTTTGACGCCAATTGTTTTTCGTACTGACGTAGCGCCAAACCATCACCCGTGTTAATCGCGTCAGTGATAACAGTGGAGGCGAGACGCCCGTTACTCAACGCGGGCTCGATTCCGTCACCGTTGAATGGGTTTACGCTGCCAGCCGCGTCTCCAACGACGACCCAGTTGGGACCAGACCGAGGACGGACCGAGGCTCCCATGGGGAGGCGACCTCCCTCGGGTTCACCCCGAATCTCGTCTGCGGAGATCCCCCAATATTCTGGTATTTGGTGGACCCACTGATCGAATAGTTCGCGCATAGATCGAGGATCGTTGCCGTGGTGGTGGCTCAACAAGCCAACCCCAGCGTTCACTGTTCCGTCGCCTAACGGAAATACCCATCCATAACCCGGTAATTGCTCTCCAGTGCTGTCGCGCAAATCAAACACCGATTCGATGATGTCGTCATCGTGATGAACGCTTGGGAAATAGCCTCGCATTGCCACCCCCTGCGCGTAGGTTCTGGTCCGCGCGGTTCCCAACGCTCGTCCGAAAGGCGAAAGGGGCCCATCAGCGATCACAACGAAGCGCGCTCGAACCTCAATTTCACCCTGTGGCCCTGTGCCATCACCCGAACCCAGAGCCCGACAGCCACGAAGATGTCCATGTTCGATGACGGGATCGAGCACCTCAACCCCTGTCCACACCTGAGCCCCCGCATTAGCTGCGTGTTCGAGCAACAACTGGTCAAGCAGGTTGCGGCGCACGACCAAACCATGACTTGGATGGTCATGATCGGTTGGCCATCTGAGTTCAATGCTCTGACCATGAGCGGTCATACGTAAACCATGATGATGGTGAAACTGGTCGCAGGTGATCCCGAGCCCCATGTCGTTCAAGTGCCCAACTGCTTTTGGTGTCAACGCGTCGCCGCAAACCCGCTCACGAGGCATCGTTTCCTTTTCGAGCACCACGACCATGTGCCCCGCGCTGGCTGCCCAGTGAGCCGCTGCACTACCGGCCGGACCTGCACCAATAATGAGAACTTCGGTAGAGAGACGCATCGACATCGGTGTTTGCCCTCCAACTTCGCAGGACACTGTGGAGAATAATTGTCAGGCTGTCTCAAAACAACTGAGGTTAATGACCGCCGCCGTGACCGCCACCGCTCACGTCCTTGCCGCCCCCGCGATCTTCCCACTCGACGTCGCGTGCAGCGATTTCCTCGTCAGTGATCGGTTCTTGGCTCAACACCTCTCGGATATAGCGAGCAACCGAATAGATCTTGTATTCGCTCAAGGTTCCACCAAAGCCGGGCATATTGGCACCAGTCTCACCAGAAATACGAGATCCCCCGGGCCGATCAGTGGCTCCATAAGCATTGCCGAGCCCTATCCCTTCGGAACCGACCTCAAGCCAGTGAAGCATGTCGACTTCAAGTTTGGGGAACGTCAATAAGACTTCCCCGTTGTAAAGCGGGCGACCAACTCCACCCCCATCGCTGCCCGCACCATCACCACCATGGCAACTCGCGCAACGGGCGGCATAAGTTGCAGCTCCCTCGGTAATGGCGGTAACCGGCTCGGGAGGGGGTTCGGTGAGCTTCACGTATACGAACGCCCACAAAGGTAAGAAAAACATCACCGGCAGAGCCCACATAGGGATCTTCGTCCTACTACGTGCCGCTGACACCCAACCCGGCTCGGCTTCCGGTTCTGCGAATTGTTCGAGTTTGGCGTCTGCCTTTGCAGCTGCGATCACCTCAGCGCTGCCGGACCCCGAACTCGTCAGCGCCTCACCACCTGAAGCTCCAGCGCCCCCGCCGCCACCGCTGCCGTCGTCTTCGAGCAAGCCAAGATCTATCCGTCTTTGGCGTGAACGCTCAAATAGGTATTCGGGAACTTCGGTCACTGGGTCCTCCGCGAGGTACCGACATGGTGCCCCGCAACGCGGGTTGTGCTGTTAAAGAACAAGATAGGTGCGCCCACTAAAGATAGGCCGTCGTGAGGTTAACGAACCAAGTTTGGCAGACACTTTTTTCGCAAGTTAGGTGCAGATTGAAGATCTCCTAGAAAATCCTGCTGTGGGTTCGGCATTGAGAGCACGCGGATGCCACCATATAGGTCATTCTTGAGTTACGAATCCGTCGTTGAAGCGTGCTAGAACGTCGAACGGTCCGGGCGTTGCTCGGGTAGATTTGACCGTAGATTCATACCGTGGGTCTACACCCGGTGAGCCTCGTAGAGGTCTCACCTAATCCGGCTATAACGCACCGAAAATACGCACCAGACAGGAGGGCTAGTGGTCGCACTTGTGACATCAATCCTGATCGCAGGCCTCATGGTGTACGGCATCATCGCGTACGGACGGCGCAGACCCACTGATCGACCTACCTCATGGGGCGAAGCGATGCTCGGCGCAGCATACGTATTCATGTTGTTTCTATTGGTTTTCGGAATCGTGCCAGACCGCTGGGTGCGTTTAACTGACAACGAATGGGGTTGGTCCGTTGAACGGATGCTCTTCACAGAAGGTCAATTCATCGGTGGTGACCCGATCACTTTCCCACCAATGCGCATGGATCTGAAAAAGGTTTCCGACATCGTCGTCGTGATCGAACACCTCGTTGCCCTCGCAGGCCTCCCTTTTCTTTGGCTGTGGTGGCAGAAACGAGACCAGAAAAAACCAGTCGTTGAGCCAATCTCAGACTTTGGCCGCCCACTGATGAAGGGCAACTGACATGGCCAAGACCGAAGCCAACCCGCCCATGCCAAGATTCGTTGATGACTACGTACTACAAACAGTCGACGCTGACTATTTGGCAGCGGCGGTTAAACCCAAGCAATTCATAAATATCGATCAGTCAGAATGCATCCAATGTGAAGGTTGTGTCGATATTTGCCCATGGAAATGCATCCACTACGTGGCCGTGGAAGCCATCGACGAAGCGATTAACGCCGATCTCCCCGGCCTTGACCCAGCCGACAACGCGATCTTCATCATTGACGACGACGTGTGCACTCGTTGCGCCTTGTGCGTTGACCGATGCCCCACAGGCGTCATCACGCTTGGCAAAGTTGTCGAAACCCCCCCACCTGAAGGGGACCTCCACGAACGTACCCACACCCACGGCTACGCCTACGGCATGCGACTCTGAGGACTAGACGGACCCAACATGGCCAACGCAATAGAAAAATCGAAACAGTCGCTACCCGAAAAACTGCGACAAGGCTCAACAGCGGCAACTAATTGGATGCAAGACAGCCAGTTCTGGACCTCAATATTCCGCCCGGGATCGATTTTTCGAAAGGGGTACACAGACAGCCCCAGAAATCGCTCCTACGTGGTGATGAATAGCGTGCTCTACCACCTCCATCCAGTGAAGGTGAAGCGTCACGCCGTAAAGGTCAGCTACACACTTTGTCTAGGCGGACTGAGCTTCTTCTTATTCATCTTGTTGACCATCACCGGCATATTCCTGATGTTCTTCTATCGCCCAACGGCTGCCGCCGCCTGGAGCGACATCGAATCGTTGCACACCCAAGTCAGCTTCGGCTTGCTGGTTAGAAACCTGCACAGATGGACGGCACACCTAATGGTGCTGTCAGTTTTCTTGCACATGGCCCGCGTCTTTTACCACGGTGCCTATAAAGCACCACGCGAATTCAACTGGGTGATCGGCGTCATGCTTCTCAAGCTCACCCTCTTATTGTCATTCACCGGCTATCTCCTGCCCTGGGACCAGCTATCCCTATGGGCGGTGACCGTAGGCACCAACATGATGGGGTTCACCCCTGTGTTCGGAGACCAGGTGCGATTTGTTCTCTTGGGAGGCAAACAAATCGGCGCAGAAACATTGCTGCGATGGTACGTGTTACATGTTCTGATGCTTCCCTTCGTCCTCGTCATCTTCCTGGCGATCCACTTTTGGAGAGTCCGCAAAGACGGCGGCATCTCCGGTCCGCTCTAGGTCGAGGAGTAAGAGCAGTTCCATGACCGAAATTCCCGAACATCTCCTGAAAAGAAGTCAGGCAGCCAAAGCCAAAGCTGACGGCGGAGCCACTCCTGTCGCTGACAGCGGCGGAGGCTCAGACGACGACGGTGAAACCATCCCCCGTTCCCTACTAGAACAAAGCCAACAAGGCGGAGCGATAGCACCTTCGAGCGGCGGAATAGCAACCATCGCTCCCCCAGCTATGGCCGGTCCAAGCGGCAACACCCACCGACTCCTGACCGTAGTGAAATCAGGCTCCATTCAAGACGTCAAAGCGAACCCAGGCGACAAAGTTCACGTATGGCCGCATCTCTTGGCAGCAGAATTCACTGCCGCTCTGTTTATTACCGCCTTCTCAATAGTTTTCTCGATATTTATCAACGCGCCGTTGCTTGAACTAGCGAACCACAACGCCACCCCCAACCCCTCCAAGGCACCCTGGTACTTCCTTGGACTCCAGGAACTATTAACAATGTTCGACCCGATGATCGCCGGGGTCACCATTCCGGGCATCGTGTTGGTGATGTTGGCGTTCGCTCCCTACATCGACCGCAATCCTTCTAACGCACCTGAGGATCGCAAGTTCGCGATCTCTATCCAGACAATTCATCTCATGTTCTGGGCGGTGCTCGTAATAATCGGCTCCTTCTTTAGGGGTCAGGGTTTCAACTTCACCTATCCGTGGGACACCGGCCTCCACGGAATCTTCCACCTCTGAGGAGCAGCGCAGTGTCAAGCGGTACCGTTATCGCCATAGCTATCCCTGTGCTCGTCGTTCTCGCGGCAGTGGTCGGGTTCACATCCCTCCGGCGACGCGACGCCCAAGGCTTAGGGCATCTTTCGCGTGAAACTCGAAAACGTGACGAAGGAACCATGGCCACGGTGCCAGCCAGCGATGAGGCACGCGAACTTGAACGATCAGTGGCTCTCGCTCGCGTGGGCGGCGAAGTAGCAGTTCCTGAACCGACAACACCAGACATATGGACTCCCCCCGACCCTGAGGAGGTTGGAGTCACCCGGCGCCAGTTCCTGAATCGCGCTTCGATCACCCTGATGACTATGGGTCTGTCAACATTCGGTGCGGCCAACATCGCTTTTCTGTGGCCGCGCCCGACCGCAGGGTTCGGTTCCAAAGTGAAGATCGGAACCATCACTTCAGTAAACGGCGTCATTGCGTCATCATCCCCCGCTGTCAACTTTTCGTACTTTTCGGAAGCTCAGACCTACCTTCAGCCCTACCCAATGGACGCCGCAACGCAACAAGCCGCGGAAGTTGTGTATTCCGGAACGGTGCTGGAAGGCATCAAGATGGGATACGTAGCACTCTGGCAAAAATGCCCCCACCTGGGTTGCAAAGTCCCCTCGTGCGCTACTTCACAGTGGTTCGAATGTCCATGCCACGGCTCCCAATACAACCGTGTTGGAGAGAAAAAGGCTGGTCCCGCTCCGAGAGGTATGGACCGTTTCCCAGTAATCATTGACGGAGACAAAGTCATCATCGACACAGGAAGCCCCTCACAGGGTCCCCCAATTGGTACCGACACGACGGGGCAAGGTCTAGAAGGACCCCATTGCGCGTGATGACGACCATCTTTTCTTCCCGATTCGCCCGAGCTTGGCAGGAGTAAATAGCCCGTGATTTATGCTGCCACCACTGAGCGTTCGATTGCCATAGTTCTTCTGGTCGTTGTGGTCGTCGGTTGGGCGATCTATGTCTTCGTCAATATCCGTCGAAGCAAATCCGAAGTCGGTAGCGAAATCGAACTTGCCGCTAATCGCGGGTCACTGCCAGATGACGACGCCCTCGAAGGAAACCGCCTTGAACGGGTTCAAGCCTTCGGTGTTTTGATGCTGTTAATCATCGCATTAGCCCTACCGGTCTACTGGCTTCGCGAAGGCGGACGACGCTCCGGTGCTGAACGAGGCTTCAGCGAGCGAGCAGCGGCCGCTGGAGAACGGCTCGCCGAAGAACTCGAATGTGTGGTTTGCCATGGAGCGGACTTGGGTGGGGCCAATTACGCGCCCGTGGTTCTCGACATAGGCAACCAGTTCAGCGACCAAGACACATACATAGTGAAGACGACATGGCGCGCGCCCGCACTTGACACGGTTTTCGCTCGCTTTGACACCGATGCTGAAACACTCGATGAGGTAAACGAAATACGGCAAATTCTGAATTATGGACGAGGAGTCATGCCTGCTTGGGGTCTCCCCGGCGGTGGGCCTCTGACCCCCCAACAGGTTGACAACCTCATTGCCTGGCTTTGGCGGGAACGCCTCTCGGACGAAGAAGCCCGCGAGGACGCCCTTGTTGCCAAACAAAGCGAGATGGCTGCCCACCCAGAAAAAACCGAAGGCCAAATACTTTTCGAGATCCATTGCGCCCGATGCCACACCCCTCGCTGGCCCGCGCGAGGAGCCGCCCAACTCCCCAACAACGGTGGTGAAGTTCAAATAGTCCCCGGTCCAGCCGGATCGGGTCGCTACGGCCCCGCGCTAAATACCGTGAGCCTTGAGCGTCTGTTCCCCGACATCGAAGACCAAATTTCGTTTGTCGCTACTGGAGCTGCCGACAACGTTGCATACGGCGAGTTCGCGCGGCTCGGGAACTACGGAATGCCGGGCTTCGGACGGGTGCTCTCCGATGATGAGATTCGAGCCATCGCGGAATACGAACGCAGCCTTGATCCCGCTGAACAAACCACAGTTCAGTTCACAGAACTGCACACAACGGAGGACAACAAATGAGCCCGGTAGCCCTCGTCAGCTGGGACCCGGTCCTCACGGGGTACCTAGCAGTGCTTCTCAGCGTTCTGGTCCTCTGCGGATCGGTCTACATGCTGTTAGCGACCAATCTCGGTGTCCGGCTTGGGTTCCTCGTTGCTTGGACCGGGCTCTGGGGGTGGAACCTCTTAATGGGAATCGTCTGGTGGTTCTTCGGCATTGGCTGGGTCGGCCACGGCCCCACTTGGGAAGTTACCCACGTCAGCACCAACCCAGAAGCCGTACCTATCGAGCTTGTACAAGAATTAGACAATGACATTACGAGCCCCCCAGATGCTGGTTGGGAAGTCGTCATCGAAGCTGACGCCCAAGCGACCGCTGACGCCGCAGTCGTCTGCACCGGCACCGACCCTCGCCGGTTAGAAGCAGTCAATACATGTCTGTTCAGCGCCTCAACCGACTACCGAATCCACCGAGTAATGCGCGTAGGTGGAGAACGCTACCGACCCCTAGGGATTCCGGATAACGCAGTAACCCAATACTTCATTCCAAGCCGAGGCCGCCCCCACTACGCCGCTGTTCAACTGCAGCCCTACAAACCCACTCCAGATGTTGACCCGAACAAGCTCGGAGGCGATGGGAAAGTCGTGTTGCCCGTCGCGGAACTCGATGCCGCCGCGTCCATCTACACGGTCATTATGGTTCGCGACCAAGGCAACCGCCGACTCCGACCGGCTCTCGCGGCCATTTTCTCGGGGTTAGTTTTCGGTTTAGGGTGCTATCACCTGCACCGACGCGATCAAGCAGTATGGGCTGTCAGGGAAGCGGCAGGAAGCTGAAACACGGGAAAGGGGAGAGTTGAGATGGAGCAGTATCTCCCGGTTCTAATCCTCGGGATACTTGGTGTCCTTTTCGTTCTACTCAGCATCGTTGCTTCTCGACTGCTGGCGCCCGAACGCAGCACCCACGCAAAAAGGTCCCCCTACGAATGCGGCATCACCGACCAAATCGCAATACCGGAACGCTTCCCCGTCAAGTTCTACCTAGTCGCGATGCTCTTCATCATGTTCGATATCGAGATTGTTTTCCTCTACCCATGGGCAGTGGCCAACGACGAGCTCGGGCTTTTTGGTCTCGTCGCAATGACCATCTTCGCCGGCGTTTTCTTTCTCTCCTTTGTCTACGAACTTGCAAAAGGTGGTCTGAATTGGGGACCAGGCCGCCGCCCGCTGACGCCTGCCATCAGCCCTGAACGAACCACAACCTCGACTATTCGAAAAGTTGGCCTTGAGGGTCGACTCGATCTCGAGGTCGGAGTCGATGACTCAGAGGCGGCCTAATGCCAGACCTCTCCGATATCAAACACAAACTTGGCCTTGGGGATGAGGGCCTAGCAGGGCTGGGCCACAACATCATCACTGCACCCATCGAAGAACTAGTGAAATGGGCGCGTCGGCGGAGCCTCATGCCCGCCACCTTTGGTCTCGCGTGTTGCGCTATTGAGATGATGGCCACCGGAACAGCCCACTACGACATGGCGCGTTATGGGATGGAAACGTTCCGTGCCTCTCCACGTCAAGCCGATCTCATGATCGTTGCAGGCCGCGTAAGCCAAAAAATGGCCCCGGTGCTGCGTCAAATCTACGACCAAATGATGGAACCCAAATGGGTGATCAGCATGGGCGTGTGCGCGTCAAGCGGAGGTATGTTCAACAACTACGCCATTGTCCAAGGCGTAGATCAAGTTGTTCCGGTCGACGTGTACGCGCCAGGTTGTCCTCCGGGTCCAGAGACGCTTCTCCACGCGATCCTGGCCCTACATGAAAAAATTCGGACAGGCGAACTCACCCAGCGACGTGACGCAACCGGAAGGGGAGCGGAGATAGAACTTGGGCACGAACACGCCCCAGACGCCCAGCCGGAACCGGTCATCATCCGGACCGGAGGCCTTTATGAGTGAGTCGAGGTCCTCGCTCGACGAGACAACCGAACATCACGAAGATCGAGCGGACGACTCAGAAAGACTCCACGGCGCGCTCCTCACCAGCAGCAGAGGTCAGATCGTCCTCCACCCCTCGAGCGAGAGCTACCACGGTCTAATCGAACTGTTAATGGGAGAGGGCTACAACGTCTGTGTAGATCTGTGTGGGGCAGACCACCTAGGAAATGAAACTCGGGTATTGCCCTCAGCAATTGAGCCGGAGCGTTTCGAGTTAGTGGTCAACTTGCTAGATGTCAGCGCGCGGCGACGGATTCGAATCAGAGTGCAAATCTCAGAGACCAACCCGTTCGTAGCAACCATCTCTGACATTCACCCAGGCGCCGAAGCGATGGAACGAGAAACCAATGACATGTTCGGCGTTTGTTTCGAAGGTCACCCTGACCCCACACCAATCTTGCTTCCCGATGGATGGGAAGGCCACCCACTGCGAAAAGATTTTGCCATGGGAAGGATCCCGGTCCAGTTCAAGGCGGTAGAGGGCCGATGACGACTTTGGACCACCTCCGAAATCGTGACGCCGTATTGCGAATGTCCGAACTAGAAGCGGAACAACGTGCCGCGGTTGTCGACCCTGACGATGAACGAATGATCATCAACATGGGTCCACAGCACCCATCAACTCATGGAGTGCTCAGAGTAACCATGGAGTTGCAAGGAGAAACCGTTCTCCGTTCCAAACCAATCATTGGCTACTTGCACACCGGGATGGAAAAAACTGCCGAAGACCTCACATTTCTCCAAGGACCTACCAACGTCACCAGAATGGACTACGCGGCACCGCTGTTCACCGAACTGACCTTTTCACTAGCGGTGGAAGCACTGCTTGAGATCGAACTTCCAGAACGCGCCACGTGGATCCGAATGTTGATGTGCGAATTGAACCGGATGTCGTCCCACCTTCTTTTTCTAGCCACCAACGGCATGGATCTAGGCGCTGTAGGGATGATGATTTACGGCTGGCGGGAACGAGAAGAAATTCTTCGCTTCTTTGAGAAGGTGACCGGCCTTCGCATGAACCACAACTACATCCGCCCCGGAGGAGTTGCCGCGGATCTCTCCGACGGATGGCGCGAAGACATTCAGGACATCCTCAACGTTCTCCCCAAACGACTCGAACAATTCGACGTGCTGATGACCGGTCAACCAATCTGGCGTGAACGCACCCAAGGTATTGGTGTCATCACCACAGACGAAGCGCTGGCTCTAGGCGCCACCGGCCCGATCCTGCGTTCCACTGGTTACGCCTGGGATCTTCGCCGAGCCATGCCCTACCTGGCGTATGACGAGGTGGACTTCGACATCGTGGTGGGGACCTATGGCGACACCTTCGACCGCTACGCCATACGGCTTAACGAAATACGCGAGTCGATGCGCATCGTCGAACAGTGCCTCGAACGTATGCCCGAAGGCCCATATCGGGTCCAGGACCGCAAAGTCACTCCGCCCCCACGAGCGCGTATCGACGAGTCAATGGAAGCGCTGATCCACCATTTCAAGATCTTCACTGAAGGCTTTAAGGTCCCGCCAGGCGAGGTCTATACAGCCGTCGAATCGCCGCGAGGCGAACTCGGTTGCTATCTAGTTTCAGACGGCGGGCCCAAACCGCAACGAATGCATATTCGCGCCCCGTCTTTCGCCAACCTCCAAACCCTCCCGCACATGATGCACGGAGGGTTTCTTGCCGATGCCATCGCCGTTATCTCGTCGATTGACCCAATCATGGGGGAGGTCGATCGATGAAATTTTTTACTGAAGAACACCTAGAACTCGCGGATGCCATTATCGCCCGGTATCCCAAACCGCGGTCGGCCATGATCCCTCTGCTGCATCTAGCCCAGGAGCAAGCGGGCTGGATTACTGATGATGCGATGGCAGAGATAGCGGAATTAGTGGGCACGAGCAGCGCTGAAGTATTGGGTACCTGCTCGTTCTACGAGATGTTCAAAAGGAGTCCCGTAGGCAAATACGTCATCAACATCTGCACCACTATGTCGTGTGCCCTGCTGGGGGCTGGAGAACTGATGGAACACGCTGAGCGCCGGCTAGGCGTAAGAGCGGGTGGAACCACAGAAGATGGCATGTTCACGATCGAAGGGGCGGAATGCCAGGCCGCGTGCACGGAAGCCCCTTGTCTGCAGGTCAACTACCGGCACCGATATCGGGTCACTTCAGACCAATTCGATTCAATGATCGAAGAACTCGCCTCGACAAACCACGACGTACCTGATCACGGAGTGCTGTCGCGAATACGCCAACACATACCTGAAGATCGATTCGTTGGTGCTGTCCCTCCAGAAGATGTCGTATCTAGCCCAGCGTGGATGCACGATGAAAAGGTCGACTAATGACTGATATGGGCGGGACACCGATTCCTCATGCTCCAGGGTTTATAGCAAATGACACCCCCAGAATCGTTACCGCCCGATTTGACTATGAAGACTCCTACACAATGGAACGGTACGAAGCCACAGGTGGGTACCAAGCTCTTCGTAAAGCCCTCCACCAGACTTCTGAAAAGGTTCATGGTGAAGTGCGAGACGCAACACTGCTGGGACGTGGAGGCGCCGGCTTTCCAGCCGGAGTCAAGTGGGGGTTTTGCCCTCCGGGAGTCTGGCCTCGATATCTGGTTGTAAACGGAGACGAGTCAGAACCAGGCACCTACAAAGACAGACTCTTGATGGAATTGGACCCACATCAACTCATAGAAGGGTGCCTCATTGCGTGTTACGCCGTAGGTCTTAGTCAATGCTTCTTGTACATCCGCGGGGAGATGGCTGTCGCCCAAGAACGGATGGCGACCGCTCTCAATGATGCTTACTCGGCCGGCTACGTCGGCAAGAACATCTTGGGTACGGAATTTTCAGTAGACATCGTTTTGCATTGGGGTGCCGGCGCTTACGTGGTGGGGGAGGAAACAGCTCTCATCGAAAGCCTTGAGGGAAATCGGGGGATGCCGCGGCTAAAGCCGCCGTACTTCCCCGCAGCGGTGGGCCTTTATGGCCAACCCACCATCGTCAATAACGTCGAAACCTTGTCGAATTTGCCGTGGATTCTGCAGCACGGCGCCGGCGCTTTCACAGATATCGGTACAGAGAGTTCCCCAGGGACCCGGATGGTTGCCGTCAGCGGTCATGTACAACGCCCCGGCGTCTACGAAATCGTTAATGGGACCACCACCTTTAGAGATCTCCTGTACAGCAAAGCGATGTGTGGCGGTATTCGCGACGACAATCAGCTCAAAGCCTTTGTACCTGGGGGAGGTTCTGCTCCCTGGTTCACTCCCGATCAGCTCGACTTGCCCTTCGAGGCCAGCCAGGTAGGACCGCAAGGATCGATGCTTGGGTCAGGTGCCATCGTGGTGATGGATGAGACCACTGATATTCCTGCAGCAGCCCTTACCCTCACCAAGTTCTACGCGCATGAGTCGTGCGGCAAGTGTGTGCCATGCCGAGAAGGCGGTACCTGGCTTGAGCAAATACTTCGACGCGTAGTCGATGGTCGCGGGACGCCCCGCGACCTGGAACTACTTATCGAGGTTGGTGAAACCATCTGCCCCGGCGACTTTCCTCATGCAGCAGTCCCATCCAAGGGCATCGAAGCAGTTCCGTTTCCATACCAGATGACGACGATTTGCTTCGTTGGACCTTCAGCCTTCGCTCCCATCCACTCAGCGCTCACCCTCTTCAGAGAAGAGTTCGAAGCGAAGGTTGCAGGCAACGAAAACACCACGACGATCGAGGTGACGATCGATGTCTGATATGCCGCCAAGCGAAGTGGTCATCACCATCAATGGTGCAGAAGTAGAAGCGCACCCAGGCGAAATGCTGATCGCTGCCGCTGACCGAGTGGGCGTTCACATTCCCCGATTTTGTTACCACGAACGAATGTCGTCGGTAGGTATGTGCAGGATGTGTCTTGTCGATGTGGACACAGGTCGCGGACCGATGCTGCAGCCATCTTGTATGGTCCCAGTTTCTGAGGGGATGGTTGTCGACAGCGAGTCCGAGGACACCAGACGAGCCCAGGAAGGGATTCTTGAGTTCCTCCTTGTGAACCATCCTCTGGATTGTCCAGTTTGCGATAAAGGTGGCGAATGTCCGCTTCAAGACCAAACCGTGGCCTACGGACCCGGCGAATCCCGCTTCATTGAAGAGAAACGCCATTACGAAAAACCCATTCCAATCTCAGATCTTGTTGACCTAGATAGGGAACGCTGCATCCTGTGTGACCGCTGCACCCGGTTTGCTGACGAGATCGCCGGGGACCCATTAATCCAGTTCACAGAACGTGGAAACGCCATGCAGGTATTGACTTTCCCGGGTGAGCCCTTCAGTTCCTATTTTTCGGGCAACACAGTCCAACTATGTCCCGTCGGTGCACTCACCGCGGCGCCCTACAGATTTAAGGCTCGGCCTTGGGACCTAGAACAAGTTGAATCAACCTGTACGACGTGTTCCCTGGGATGTCGGGTCGCTGTGCAATCCTCACGGAACGAACTCGTCCGATACCTCGGAGTAGATGTCGAGTCCGTGAACCATGGATGGCTTTGCGACAAAGGCCGATTTAACTACGAAGCGGTTAACAGTGACGACCGCCTGACTACCCCGCTGATTCGAGATAAACACGACCAACACCAGTTGCTTGGCACTGATTGGGGCTCAGCTTTAGCCCAAGCCGCCCAAGCCATACAGCAGGCGGGTCCCGAACGTGTAGGAATAATTGGTGGGTCACAACTGACTAACGAAGACGCGTACGTCTGGGCAAAATTGGCTCGCTCGGTTATCGGAACCGACAACGTCGATGCCCAATTAGGGGACGGCATACCCGCTGATGTTGTGTTGGGTCTCCCAGCAGCGACGATTAAAGACGCATGTGAGGCGGACACGGTTCTGATCGTTGGCCCTGACCTCAAAGAGGAACTCCCGATTCTGCATCTTCGGCTTCGCGTCGCCACCAAAGGTAAAACCAGCGTCATAGAGATAGGGCCAACTGCCACAGGCGCCGACGCCTACGCACAGCGGTCCATTCGCTGCCGGTCCGGTGAGGCAGCAAGAACCCTGCTGGCTCTCTTAGAAGGTGACGATCCGCTCGCAAAACAACTTCGAGAAGGATCAGTGGTAGCGGTCGTCGGTCGAACATCGATGGCCGAATCAGCCACACCCGCCTTGGAGGTTGCGTCGGTGATCCGCGATCGACTACCCCATGCCACGTTCCTGCCTGCGCTTAGACGCGGCAACGTGCGAGGGGCGTTAGACATGGGACTTGCACCCGGGATTCTTCCGGGTCGAACAACTATTGATCAACCAAGCGAATCTCTGACCGATAAATGGAAGATCATCCCGGAAACAACCGGGCTTGACACCACAGGGATGCTCCAAGCAGCAGCATCTGGTCGACTTGACACACTTATATTGCTGGGCGCCGATCCGTTACGCGACTTCCCCGATCGAAACCTTGCCGCCGAAGCTTTTCAATACGCAACAACAATCATCGCGATCGACAACTTCATCACTGACTCAGTCGCACAAGCCGACGTGATTTTGCCAAGCACTGCTTACGGGGAACAAGGCGGTACCACGACAAATATTGAAGGACGAATTAGCCGCCTAACCCCAAAGGTCACTCCTCCTGGCACGGTACGCGATGACTGGATGATCGCTGCCGAGTTGGCGTGGCGTTTAGGCGGCGACATCGGTCTTGGTTCACGACAGGAAATCTGGCGCGAAATCGAACAAGTTGCGCCGAGCCATGCGGGTGTGACTGTTGAACGCATTTGTGGTCCCGAAGCCCACGAAGGCATTCTCGTCGAAGGAACCTCCATAGAACCGACGTTGCCGCCACCGCAGGAGTCGCCGGTCATCGACGGCTACGGGTTGCGACTCGTAAGCGGACGCAAACTGTGGGACGCGGGTACAAACATCAGCCATAGCCCGTCATTGAAACATTTGGCCGAAGAATCGACGTTAAGAGTTCATCCCAGTGACCTACAACGTCTAGGGGTGTCAAGTGGAGCCAGCGTCCGAGTCATCTCAACTCGAACAACCGAAACAGTCGTAGCGGTCGCAGATGAGTCGATCCTTCGAGGCACTGCGGTGCTCCCATTCAACCAACCAGGGGGCGGGGCAAACCGATTTATTGACGCTACAGCCCACGTCAACGACATTCGAATCGAAACGTTGTGACCGGCGATCCCCTGTACCTCGACGGTGTCGACCTTACTGATGTTGGCATTACGATCGTCAAAGTTCTGGTCGCGTTTACCTTCCTGCTTATCGCCACGATGTTCATGGTTTGGTTCGAACGGAAACTGATCTCGGACATGCAAAACCGGATAGGTCCCAACGTGGCTGGACCTTGGGGCTTGTTACAGACCTTTGCTGATGGTGTGAAATTCTTTTTTAAGGAAGACCTTCGGCCCGAAAATGCTGACCCACTCGTCTTTCGGTTGGCACCGTACATCTCGGCAGTGACTGCGTTTCTGTCCTTTGCGATTGTGCCTATAGGCGGTTCGTTCGGGGGTGATTCTTCCGGGACAGTCACTATCTTCGGGCGGGAAACCTACCTCCAAGTGGCTGATCCCCCAATTGGCATTCTGTTGCTTCTAGCAATGTCGTCGGTAGCTGTCTACGGAGTGATGCTCGCAGGGTGGGCGTCTGGATCTAAGTATCCGCTTATCGGATCCGTCCGCGCCTCGGCACAAGCCATTTCTTATGAGGCCGCGCTGGGTATGGCCACCGTTGTTGTCGTGGTGCTCGCGGGGACGCTTTCCACTCATGGCATCGTTGCCGCTCAATCGGGCGGGTTTAGCCGATGGTTCCTCGTTTCTTCGGGGATCGTCCCATTCATTGTTTTCCTCATTGCGGCGACCGCTGAACTCAATCGCCCACCCTTTGACCTAGTAGAAGCTGAACAAGAACTGGTCGGCGGATTTCACACCGAATATTCCTCCATCCGTTTCGCCTTGTTCTTTCTGGCTGAGTTCATGAATGTAATCACCATGTCAGC
>DGLO01000100.1:0-2663 GCA_002388005.1 Candidatus Neomicrothrix sp. UBA4542 | reverse complement strand
TTTGGCCCACGATGTGGTTCCTGCTCAAAGTGCTCGCATTCCTGTTTGTGTTCGTGTGGTTCCGAGCAACCCTTCCAAGACTTCGTTACGACCAATTAATGCATCTTGGGTGGAAGCTGCTTATCCCACTAATTCTCTTTTGGCTGATGTTCATCAGTCTGAAAGAACTGCGCGCCGCCTACGACTGGAACTGGGTGGTGACCTATGGAGCCGCATTGGTTGCTCTAGCAATAGGGGCGTCTCTGCTTGTGGTAGCGCTGCGAGCCGGTGACCGGGCATACCAGGAAGAGCTGGAGGAGGTGTAATGGGGTACCTCGACGGCTTCAGGGTGACATTCATGAAGCTTTTCGAAGAACGGGTCACCACGGAATACCCCAAAGAAAAACGCCCCAAACCCTCACGGTTCCATGGCCGGCACGTCCTTAACCGTTACGAGGACGGTATGGAAAAATGCATCGGCTGCGAGCTATGTGCTGGGGTGTGTCCGGCCCAGTGCATTTACGTCCGAGGTGCCGATAACCCTGAGGCAGACCCCGTGTCGCCGGGGGAGCGCTACGGCTACGTCTATGAGATCAACTATCTCCGATGCATCCACTGTGACCTCTGTGTTGAAGCTTGCCCCACCGAAGCAATCACAGAATCGAAGTTGTTCGAATTCAGTTTTGCTAATCGAGCAGACGCGATCTACACCAAAGCCGAATTGGTTGTCGATGACGAAGGTCTGCCTCGGCGGCAACCCTGGGAACTGTGGCACAAAGGGGATGATGTCGCCACATCTGGTTGGATGCGAGCCACGGCGTCAGCGGGAAACCCCGATTACGAAAACCGGATTGGCTGGAGCGGAGAACTTGGTTACGGAGTTCGAACCCCAGAGAAAGGTCAACATCGAGGCACAAATTCAGGAGACGATCACTAGTGGTCGACACGTTCGTCTTCATCGTTGCCGCCGTTGTCTGCCTTGTCGGAGCGTTAGGCGTAGTCCTTGCTCGCAATCCTGTCCACTCCGCACTGATGCTAGTGATGACACTTTTTGGGGTAGCTGTCCAATTTGTTGCTCAGGAAGCGCACTTCCTTGCCGCAGTCCAAGTCATTGTTTACGCCGGCGCGATTGTCGTCTTATTTCTTTTTGTCATCATGTTGCTGGGAGTCGATCGAGCCCAGAGTCTCGAGCTGTCCTTCCTGCCCGTCCAGAGATGGGCCGCCCTCTTGTTTGCCTCGGGTTCGCTGGCAGTTGTCGTAGCGCTGATACTTGCGGTCGGAGAGCCTGTCACTGGGGTTGAAGCGATGGGAGGTGCGCTCGGGAGCACTGACGACGTTCGACTTCTCGCCCGCTCCCTCTTTTCTGACTACGTGTACGCATTTGAACTCACCTCCCTGTTGCTGGTGATCGCTGTGATCGGGGCTGTTGTTCTGGTTCGCAAACCCAGAGAAACGGATGCCGTAGTTGCGGAAGACAGGGGTGATGCCTAATGGAAGTCACCACCGGCTGGTACCTAGTCCTAGGAGCCTTACTGTTCGTGATCGGCGGCACTGGTTTGCTGATACGGCGGAATCCACTCGTAATGCTCATGTGCGTCGAATTGATGCTCAACGGGGTCAATCTTAGTTTTGTCGCATTCTCCCGAACACTCGGTGACGTTGGCGGCCAGACAGTTGTGTTTTTCGTGCTGGTAGTCGCTGCTGCTGAAGTAGTAGTCGGCTTGGGGTTGGTGGTAGCTATTCTTCGACGGCAGCCGGGCACGACGGCCGACGATCTTTCGGCGCTCAAGGGGTGATGAGGTGGTCGAATTAGTCTGGCTCGTCCCCGCGCTGCCGCTGATCGGGTTCGTTCTCTTACTCGCAGTAGGAAACTCACTGGGAGAGCCCCGCGCAGGGTGGCTTGCTACCACGGCTGCAGGCGCTTCATTTGTCGTGACATTGGTGGTCTTCATTGGGCTGCTTGCCCGGGATAGCCACAGTGGTGAACGTTCCTACGAACTCGTTCTTTTCAAATGGCTCCCTGCGGGGTCCCTTCAAGTAGACGCCGGCTTTTTGGTCGATCCGCTGTCGATCACCATGGCACTTTTCGTCACGGGCGTCGGAGCTCTAATCCACTTGTATTCCATCGGCTACATGCACGGAGATCCGAAGTATTCAAAGTTCTTCCTCTATCTAAACCTCTTTCTCTTCTCGATGCTGATGCTTGTTTTCGGCAACAACTTGGTGGTCACCTTCCTTGGGTGGGAAGGCGTAGGTGCGTGTTCATATTTCCTAATTTCTTTCTGGCATCAGCGAGAAAGCGCAGCCACCGCAGGAAAAAAGGCGTTCGTTACTAACCGCGTAGGCGACTGGGGTTTCATGGTGGCGACGTTCGCCATCTGGTCAGCATTAGGCACCGTCACCTACACAGAAATCGCGCAGTCGCCTGCTATGGCAACAGCTACCGGAACGGCCATCTCCCTGCTGCTATTTGTCGCTGCTGCAGGCAAATCCGCTCAATTGCCCCTTTCGGTCTGGCTGCCCGATGCCATGGAAGGTCCCACGCCGGTGTCGGCCATGGTCCACGCCGCGACGATGGTGACCTCAGGTGTGTATCTGCTGGTACGAATGAACAACGTCCTCACAGATGACGCTTTGCTAATTATCGCTGTTGTTGGCGCGGCCACAGCCCTATTTGCCGCCCT
>DGLO01000090.1:8725-10204 GCA_002388005.1 Candidatus Neomicrothrix sp. UBA4542 | reverse complement strand
CCGTGTTCTTCGGAGTTGGGCTGTATGGCGGGGCGTTCCAAGCGGGAGTCGGACTGCTCATTGTGGTCGCTTTGGCGAGATCAGGTCTTGATTTGGTTAACGCCAACGCAGTCAAAGTGGTTGTGATCTTGGTTCTTACAGCTATCGCGGTGCCGGTCTTTGTTATTCGAGGCCAAGTCGATTGGGGCTTCGCCGTGGTCCTGTCGGGCGGATTTGCTCTTGGGGGCTGGCTGGGAGCGCGAATCGCCGTTCGAGGAGGTGACCGGGTGATACGCCCGGTGCTGATTGTCGCGGTTACAGCTCTTGCTGGGCGAATGATTGGGCTTTACTGATCGCGAAGATCTAGCCTCCCGACATGATCTTCGACCTTGACCTTGACCGCGTTCGCAATCGGCCAGGGATCAAATGGGAACGACACGGTAACGACGTCTTGTCCGCCTGGGTTGCAGATATGGATGTGGAAGTTCCTCACTTCATCACTGAGGCGGTCGTCGCACGAATCGAATCTGGAGGCTTGGGCTACGGCTTCTACGACCAACCCATACCGGTTCTAGAGGCCTTCAAGCATCGTATGAAGAACGCGTTCGACTGGGAAATTCAAACAGACGATGTTTTGCGAGTGCACGATGTCATCCAAGGCTTGGAGTGGACGATCCGGACTTTGACCCCCGCCGGATCAGGCATCGTTGTCCAAACCCCCGTCTATCCACCGTTTTACTCAACCATCGAAGCTTCGGGTCGACGTTGGGTAGCCAATCCGCTGACCGCAACCGAAGATGGGTGGGCCCTTGATTTCGATCATCTCGAACGTGTCGCGGCGGACCCCGAGGTATCAACACTGCTCTTGTGTCACCCGCACAACCCGTGCGGGCTCGTCATGACAGCAGAAGACCTTGCGACGATTGTTGACATTGCCGAACGCTACGACCTTTTGGTGATCTCAGACGAGATTCATTGCGATTTGGTATATGAGCCACACCGACATGTACCCGTTGCGTCGGTCAGTGAACTGGCTTCGCAACGAACTGTCACGATCACTGCTGCGACCAAAACGTTCAACATGGCGGGCCTGAGAATGGCCTTCGTTCATACCGCGTCGGAACGGTACGGGCCTCCACTCAGCGACATCTCAACTCGAATGATTGGAGGTATCAACGGACTCGGGCAAGTAGCAACCGTTGCGGGATGGGAACACGGCGACGAGTGGATATCGGAACTCGTAGCCGGCCTCGACCACAATCGCCACCTCCTCGCAGATCTGCTATCTGAACATCTCCCAGGCGTCATCTACCGACTTCCCCAAGCGACGTACCTTTCGTGGCTGGATTGCCGCAATCTTGAATTGGGCGACGATCCAGCAGAAATCTTCCTGTCGCGAAGCCAAGTCGCACTGAACTCCGGACTGGATTTTGGATCCGAGGGGGTTGGCCACGTCCGCCTGAACTTTGCGACATCACCCGAACTGCTGACCATGATCGT
>DGLO01000090.1:2501-8346 GCA_002388005.1 Candidatus Neomicrothrix sp. UBA4542 | reverse complement strand
CGCCGCGATGTGCGTGGCGCCGCAGCACCAGCGGATAACCAACTGCTCCAACCACAAAGAACAGAAACCATTGAACGGTGTAACCCAGATGCGGTCCGACATCAGTGGGGGGAGGGTCGACAGGAACCGGCCCATCAACCCGGGGGGCGCTGTCCATCAGCTCGACGTAAACCGGCGCGAGAGTGAGTGCCACCTGCTGGTCAACCCTGGCCACATCGGTTCGAGCAAGCGTACGAAGTACACCCGTTGAACTGTCGCGCGCCCCTATAGAACCCCTCGTCTGACTGAAACGAACGCGACCGGTGAGCGACACGGAACCCTCCGGCGCGGCCTGAACGGCAGTTTGGCATTCGACCTCGTGCATCCAGCCGACAACCACAAGCACACCTTGGTACTCGTTCGTCGCTAACGGCACAGCCAGATGACATCCAGACGCTTTTTGGTGGCTGCGATTACGGATCACCACCGCGTCGGTGGGGGACCAGATCCCTTGGAGCTCTGCCACACGGAACTCGATGTCGTTGTAGGTCCCGAAGAGATCTTGGGCGTTGACCATGGTGGCCTCAGCGCGGGCCAACACCGCTTCGTTGCGTTGCCCACGTTCCGTGTGGCGCCCCAATTGCCAAATACCTGCCGAAATAAACGTGGCTAACAACAAGAACGTGAGCAGATGCGCCACTATCCATTTGGGTTGGCGCGCGAAGCCGTACATCGGGAGCACGCTAGCCGCCCCCGTAGACTCGGCCTCGGTGTTACGACGCTGCATTCTCTCCGGATTCGCGGGACTTACCCTGCTAATTGCGCCTGGGTGCGCGGACTCAGAACCAGAAAAAGCGATCTTCGTTGTTCGTGACACCTCGATACCCAGTAACGATCAATCGGAAGACCGATCCCCTCCAACTTCAAGCACCACTTCCACCACAGTGACAACTGTCACCGAACAAGATAATGAGGCGAGCCCCTCTACGACTGAAGCAGCGACGTCTACCGCTACCACTGTCGTGAACGAACAAATGTGGACGCTGCTAGCAGGGGGCGATGTGCTGCTTGATCTCACCGAACCAGAAGGCGTCGACCCCTTTACCGAAGTCCACCCTGACCTCAAATCGGCGGACGTGGCCATCGTCAATCTTGAGATGGCCATCACCGAACGCGGCGAACCTTACGACAAAGAATACGTTTTCCGTGCCCCCGGATCGTCTGCGCTAACGCTGGCCGGTGCAGGAATCGACGTTGTCTCCCTAGGAAATAATCACGTATTCGACTATGGACGCGAAGGGTTGGAAGACACAATTTCGGTTCTCGACGAAGTAGGTATCCTTCGACCCGGAGCCGGATCCAACAATGCGGAGGCTTATGCTCCCCGAGTCCTGAGCCTCGACAATGGAATCCGCGTCGCGTTTGTCTCAGCAACCGCTGTCGTGCCAGGGGGCTTCGCCGCAGGAGCTGACCGACCCGGAGTTGCAGACGCCAAGTGGGCGATTCCTCGAGTGTTGGCTGCTGTTCGAGCAGCAGCTTCAGGAAACGACGTAGTGGTTGTCAGTTTGCACTGGGGGGTTGAGCGCGAACCTTGCCCAACCGAAGAGCAACGTTCCCTTGCACAGCAAGTAATCGACGCTGGCGCTGATTTGATCCTCGGCCATCACCCGCACGTACTGCAACCCATCGAAACCTACGATCGAACCGTCATAGCGTATTCGTTAGGAAACTTCGCCTGGCATCCCCGGTATGGCATTACTGGCGACACGGGAG
The DNA here is from genome assembly GCA_002388005.1 of Candidatus Neomicrothrix sp. UBA4542. Taxonomy (GTDB): domain Bacteria; phylum Actinomycetota; class Acidimicrobiia; order Acidimicrobiales; family Poriferisodalaceae; genus UBA2110. The sequence continues at coordinate 6,594 of DGLO01000090.1, read as the reverse complement.
TACTCGAAGTTGTCTTCAAAGGCTCCTCAATACAGGGCTACCAATTTCACCCCCATGTACTGAACTACACAGGCTCCGCCACCCCCATCTCGAGCGGCGATCGCTATGAACGAATCGTCGACATCGTCGAAGGCAGATGCGAAGAATACGCCCCTGAGTCACCGACAACTACAGAAGCCCCAACCGGCACCGAGGGAGTGACGACAACGATCGCCACAGAATGACGTCACTGCAATTCGATCCGTTGAACTGCATCCGCCGGTTCGAAACCCAGAACTTGACCCAGGAACGACAATTCCGCCTCAAGGGCTCTAGCTATGGTCTCAGCTTTTCGAAATCCGTGACTTTCACCATCGAAAAGCACGTAAGCGTGCGGAATGTTAGCCATAGCCAGCGCATCAACAAGCAGATCAGCCTGGGATGGTGGCACCACGGGGTCCTCAGACCCCTGCAACACAATCATGGGAGTCGAAAGTCGTTCAGTGTGATTGATAGGCGAACGTTCTGCATATAGCTCCTCGTCATCTGGCCACAACCCCACCAACGAATCGAGGTAACGAGCTTCGAACTTATGGGTGTCTCGTGCCAACGACGCCAGATCAGCGACCCCGTACCGAGAGATACCTGCCGCAAAAAGATCGCTGTTGGTCAGCGCGCACAACGTCGTAAAGCCACCCGCAGAACCCCCCTTGATTGCGAGAGATTCGGGATCAACAGTTCCGGAGTCCGCGAGATACTTGGCGGCACCTATGCAATCCTCGGTATCTACGATGCCCCACTGACCTTTGAGCTTGTCGCGGTACGCCGTCCCAAACCCTGTGCTGCCCCGATAATTCACATCGACTACGGCGACGCCGCGGTTGGTCCAATATTGAATGCCCGCATCGAAGGACGAACGTGCTGCCCCCGTTGGACCACCGTGGCTCAACACGAGCAGTGGTGGCAAACCAGAAGATGAGAAGCAACTGGAGTTAGTTGGGGGGAAGTGGAAGGCATGGGTGGGTTGCCCCTGAGGGTCAGGGACAACAATCGGTTGCGGGACCGAAACATCTTCTGAGGTGATGGGCAGCGAATCCGGATCACTTAGTTGCTCTGATGAACCATCGCTTGCTAATGCGTAGATGGCGGTGCTTTTCTCCCAACTAGCCGCAATGGTTACGACCCGGTCTTCGGCTAGAACACCGAGGCCGTTGAATTCGGTGAAACCACTGTCCAGTTCTCGTAGGTCCCCATCTACGATCTGACCGACGTGCCCCACCCCTCCGTCCATCCAGGTGCACCAAACTTTTTGTCCGTCCCAAACATAGGTTTTCTGACCGAAAACCCAAGAGGGAACACCGAACTCAAGGTCGGCCTCGACGATTGGTTGTGAACGCCCAGCAGCGGTATCGACTTCGTGAATGTTCCACCACCCCGTAGCGTCACTAATGACATGGAGTCGCCCGTCGGGGGAAAAGCTGGGTTGTTGCAAGGCGGGGCCATCAAGCACCACGCGATGACCTGTCCACCCATTGTTGCTGCGATGAGCAACGTGCAAACGGACGTGATCCCAAGGCATTGACGGGTGGTCCCAGGACAAATACGCCAGGGTCTCACCATCGGCCGAAGTGGTGGGGGAGGAGTAAAAATCTGCTCCGGACGCGATCTCTGTGACCGATCCGTCAAGAGTGACCGTCGCCAAGAAATTTTGAGGTTCTACGCCTCGTTGTTGGTGACTTTCGACGACCCAGATGGTGTGGTCGCTGCCAGCTACACGGGTTCCGTCGGCGAATCGCTGAGATTTAGGAGAACTGGGTTCGGGCGTTATCGGATGCAGGTCATCGCCAAGCAGCCAAATGCGTTGATCTTCGAAACGTGAGAGCAAGATTCCGTGGTCGGTGGGAAGCCATCCGCCTCCGCCGTACTCGTGAACAAGTGTCCGCACGTTCAGATCTCGCGGCCCCAATGTTTTGGACTCGTTCCCGTTGAATGACACCAGAGCTGTTCGACCGGATTCTGCGGGACGGCCCTCCAACCAGAGGACATCGCCGTTGAAAACACGGGGCTCTGATCGCCGAATCGCGCCGTTCGCTAGTTCACGAGAACTGAGTTGCGAAGGCCAACTGCCGTAGGGTCGATCTTCTTCCAAAACAGGTCTCAATTTCCGTCAATGATGAATGGTTCAACCGTATCCGGGTACTAAGATGCCCGGCGAATGAAGGACGGTTCTGTCCTTCATTCGGCCGGATTTATCCGTGCACACAACTCGATATCTGGCTTAGTTCTTTGCTGGGCCACATGGCATGCGCTCCGGATTCCCCACCGGTCCGAGAGCGTTCCGTGAGCCGAGGGAGTACCCACCGACTCCCTCGGCTCACACTTTTGAGACGAGATGGCGGGCCCGCCGGTACACAGACGATGTCTACTGGTCTTCAAGGTCAGTGACTATTCGTTCAACCTCGACTTTTGTCGTTTCCAATCGGCTGCGGCACCACTCGATTAATTCCGACGCACGTTGCAAGTCGACAGTCAACGAGTCGATGTTGACTTCCTCACCGTCGAGCTTGCGAAGAATTAGCTCTAGCTCTTCCATTGCAGCTTGAAAGGTGACCTTTTCCTCAGCCATTTGTCTCCTCCATCTGACGTAGGCGCGAGTCGGTAACTGTGCTGACGATCAGCGCAGAGGTAGTTTCGCTCGATATTTCATTTCCAGGTGGAACGATGCCTCGAACGATGTCACCGTTCTTGTCGCGGGTAATCGAAAACCCGCGGGCGAGAACTCGATCAGGGTGAAGGGCTCCGACTAGATCCGCGATCCGATCGATGCGCTGGGTTTCATGGCTCATCGCTCCCCTCACTAAATCTTGAAGACGACTCCTCACCGCCAATAGTCGTTCTTCGTTCACAGCCAGAGTTCGACGGGTCCGGTCGTTGATGGTTCTGGCGACAGAAGTAACGAGTTCAGCGGCTCGGTCATGGCGACTCGTTGCGAGAACGGCAAGCCTTTTCGAACCCTCTGATAGGTGTTGGTTAAAGGCTTGGACTCGTTGCACTAACGCGACAGCGCAAGCAGTTGGTGTCTTGAACGCCGTATGCGCGACTTCGTCAACCACAGATCTGTCAATCTCATGGCCTATCCCAGAAAAAACTGGTACGGGTGACTCTGCGACGACACGAGCGACACTCTCAAGATCGAACGCCATTAGGTCGGTGCGCGCCCCGCCACCACGTACGACCGCGATCACATCTACATGGTGCTTCGACATGGCGGTGATCGCCGCAACCAGGTCCCGTTCGGCGTCTGTGCCCTGCACTGATGAGTGAATGAGTGAAATCTTAAATGGGTACGCGCTTGAAGCTATTTCGTTCACGAAATCGTTGTAAGCGGCGCTCCCATCGGAGGTGATTAACCCAATGTGAAGAGGTACTACAGGCAGAGGGAGCGCTGAGTTCGTTTCGAGCAGTCCAGAATGGGACAACCTTTGAAGAACTTTTTCCTTGTCCACCGCCAATGTTCCCAACGTGTGATGGGGATCAATGGCAGTCATCAGCAACTGCACCCGACCTTGAGGCGCATAGAACGAGAGTTCGCCTCTTATCCGAACTTTGATCCCGTCGGTAAGTGGACCTGCGTCGGCTCGACTCAGAACGGATTCGACCCCTGGGCGGCGACCCCTCCACAAGGCGATCGACATTTTGTCGACCGTACTTCCGGCAGCGTCAGGTTCAACGAGATCGAAATAGACGTGCCCAGACGAGTGGTCTTTCAATCCAACGATTTCGCCTTCGAGCCACAATTCTTCGGGGAAGACTGCGGCAAACGTATCCCGTACTGCGGCGCAGAGGTCTGCCACCGACCAAGTGTGTGTGGTGGTCACCGGCCGCCTCGGAGATTGTTTCGTTCGATGAAAATGAGAGGGACAGGACAGTATTGGGGTGTTTGATTCGATGCGCTGCGCAACAAATCACTAGGGAAGCATGTCCTCATGCAGCGAGACTACGCCCGACGCGTTGCCGGTTAGCCGATGCTGCATTAGAAGCTGAATTTGCGTTCACGTTGGAACGCAGGTCGCTGGATAGGATCAAGAGTGGAAGGTTGCCAGAGCGGACGAAT
>DGLO01000090.1:0-2130 GCA_002388005.1 Candidatus Neomicrothrix sp. UBA4542 | reverse complement strand
TTCGAATCCCACACCTTCCGCCAATGACAATTCGAATGACACACGGCCCTCAGCATCATCGCCGTTCGGCAAAAAACCGTGTGAGGATTTCGCCGCATTCGTCGGCTAAGACTCCACTTGTGATGTTGGCTTGGTGATTCAGTCTTGGGTCTGCGAGCAGGTTGTAGAGCGTTTCGGCCGATCCAGCCTTCGGGTCGTGAGCCCCAAAAATGACATGTTTGACCCGCGCATTGACAGCGGCCCCAGCACACATGGGGCACGGTTCCAAGGTCGATACGAGGGTTGCCTCATCCAAATGCCAAGTACCCAACTGTGCGGCGGCGTCTCGCAACGCCAAGATTTCCGCGTGAGCAGTTGGATCCCCGGTTAATTGACGTTCGTTGTGACGCGACGACACCACTTCACCACCAACTATTACCAGTGCTCCTACGGGAACATCTTCGTGCTCGATGGCTGCCCTTGCCTCTGCGAGGGCTAGGCGCATGGCTTGGTTGTCGTTCATGGCGGAGAGTGTGGGATTCGAACCCACGGAGGCCGGTTAGACCTCACACGCTTTCCAAGCGAGCCCATTCGTCCGCTCTGGCAACTCTCCCTGATCATCGCCCCACGAGGCGGCCAGGCAATCTGCGGCACACAGCGGTTTCCGCTGAGAGCTGCTGCCTTCCGGCCCTGACTCGATTCACGGGTCACTGTTGCACAGGGCCCGGCCGCCACGTGGAACGACGATGCGCTCTCAGGCTACTTGCCGCCCAGCGTCGCAGCACACCAGTAGCATCAGCCATCGATGGCCTATCAGTCCCTATACCGGCGGTTTCGTCCGCAAACCTTTGCGGAGGTAATCGGCCAAGACCATTTGGTCGCGGCTTTGCGTAACGCGGTAGCTGAAGAGAGGGTGGGTCACGCCTATCTCCTTAGTGGCCCACGGGGCACCGGAAAGACTTCCACGGCCAGAATTTTGGCCAAAGCTTTGAACTGCACCGACCCTCCCGGTGACGGAGAACCCTGCGGTCAATGCGAAAGTTGCACCGCGGTCGAAGCAGGCAATTCGATGGACCTGGTCGAATTGGACGCAGCCTCTAATAACAATGTCGCCAACATTAGAGAAATCACCGCCAACGCGGCCCTGGGCAGCCCTGGCAAACGCAAGGTCTATCTCCTCGATGAAGTTCACATGCTGACAGCAGCAGCTTCGAACGCTCTCCTGAAGACCCTGGAGGAACCCCCAGACCACGTGATTTTTGTCCTAGCGACGACCGATCCGCAGAAAGTGCTACCCACCATTCGCAGTCGAACTCAACACGTCGAGTTGAACCTGATACCAGGGGAGGTCTTAACCAGTCACGTCCGACAGGTCGCGGACCGGGCAGATATGCAACTTGATCCGGCGGTTGTGGATTATGTCGTTGAACGAGCCGCGGGTTCGGTTCGCGACGCCCTTTCGGCATTGGACCAAGTGGTAACCGCGGGTGGTATTCCCGACGCCCGAGTTTCGGTAGATGCTTTGGTTGACGGTATTGCCCATCATGATCTGACTGCCTCAATGTCGGCAATCGCTGAAACTGTTGCAGCGGGTATGGATCCCAGAGACCTCGCCGAGCGCGCGACCCGAAAACTGCGGGACATTTTCTTGGCTGGTGCCGGAGTCAACTCGGGCCAAGCAAGCTCCGCAGAGTTGTCTCAACTGGCCGACAAAGCCGACGAGATGGATCGGGCTACCAATGTTCGCGCGTTGGAAGTCTTAGGTGATGCTCTCGTCGTTATGCGACAGGCACCAGATCCGCGACTAGTCCTCGATTTGGCGTTGGTGCGGCTCTTTGCTGGACCCCAAGAAGAGCAACCTGCCTCCACAATCCCGCGGCCTGTCACCACAACCGCGCGGCCTGCCCCCGCTACGCCGACAGAGAAGCCTGCGGCGGCTGCTCGAGCAGCGCTGGCCGCAAGCCAAGAACAGGAGTCTCCGGAGAAGCTGGACGTACAAGCTGCCGCGCTGCCGGCACCACCGACATCTCCAGATGCTGGGGAAGAGATACCGCAACCCTCCTCTAGTGATCACGTCACAGCGGATCAACTCGATTCAGGTCTTGAATCGGTACAACTCTCCGCTAGCAAAATATCTGAGCTATGGCAGCA
>DGLO01000101.1 GCA_002388005.1 Candidatus Neomicrothrix sp. UBA4542 | reverse complement strand
TGGGTGACAACGGCGCGGGCGGCGAACTGGCTCGAAGAAAGCGGGTTTGAGGTCGACGATCGTGGTTTTATAAGAGTGCGCGACACCTTGCAGACGTTGACAGACGCTGACATCTTCGCGGCTGGGGACATCGGGGCCGTCGTTGACCATCCGCGCCCCAAGGCCGGAGTTTTTGCTGTTCGGCAGGGGCCACCATTGACGGAGAACATCCGCTTGCGGCTGCTCGGTGAAGCTGCCAAGCCTTTCCGCCCGCAGGAAAAGTTCCTCAGCCTTGTATCGACGGGAGACAAGTACGCTGTTGTGTCACGCGGTAATTGGGCTGCCGAAGGTGCTTGGGCATGGCGCTGGAAAGATTTTATAGACCAACGCTTTATGCAGAAGTTCAACAAGCTCCCCGAAATGTACCCGGCCAAGATGGACCAGGATGTTCACCTTGATCCACGGCTGGTTGGAGCGGAGCACGCGGCCGAATTGGTGCGTGCTGGGGTGCCGGAGATCGGCGATCTTCCTAAGGGGTTAACCGACACCGAAAAGGCTCTTGGGGCCATTTCCACTTTTGTTATGCGATGCGGTGGTTGTGGCTCCAAAGTTGGCAGCACTATGCTCGATCGCGTGTTGGCGAAATTAGCCCCATCATCGCGCCCGGATGTCGTTATTGGTCTCGACGAACCCGATGATGCGGCGGTTGTCGATGTGCCCGAGGGCAAACAACTTGTCCAATCGGTCGATTTTTTTCGGTCGTTTATAGGAGATCCGTTTGTTTTCGGCAAAGTTGCTGCCAACCATGCCCTTGGAGACATTTTCGCAATGGGTGCTGAGCCTCAGACGGCGCTGGCAACGGTGACCATCCCCTACGGTGTCGAAAGCAAGGTCGAAGCTGACCTTCTTCAGCTTTTGTCGGGGGCTCTTAATGTGCTCAGCACCGAGAACACGGCGTTGGTCGGCGGTCATACGAGTGAGGGTTCGGAACTGGCACTTGGTCTAACGGTGACCGGATTTGTCGACGCGGGTACTGCGATGCGCAAGTCGGGGATGAACACCGGGGACATTTTGGTGCTCACTAAGCCGCTTGGAACCGGTGCCCTATTTGCTGCGGACATGCGGTGTAAAGCGAAGGGACGCTGGGTCTGCGCGGCCCTTTGCTCAATGACGCAATCGAACCGAGCCGCCGCAGACTGTTTGATTGGCTACGGTACGACCGCGATGACGGATGTCAGTGGCTTCGGTTTACTCGGTCACCTTGTCGAAATGACCAAAGCGTCGGGTGTTGCCACAACGGTCACGCTTGACATCGTCCCCGCCCTTGACGGCACCCTTGAGGTGATGGACAAGGGCATCTTTTCCTCGCTGCATGCAGAAAATGTGCGCCTCCGCCGGGCTATCTCGGGTCTAGAAAAGGCTGCTAGGAATCCGGTGTATCCACTAATCTTCGATCCGCAGACGGCCGGTGGTTTATTGGCAAGCGTTCCCGCTGATAATGCGGAGAGTTGCGTCAACGCGTTACGTGAACTCGGGTACGAAAGTGCGATTGCGATCGGCGAGGTGCGAGAAGCTGATGCGGGGCAACCTGCTGTTCAGTTGCTCGTTTAGCGAGCTGAGAAAAAGAATGTAGCAAGAAGCTCCACACTGACGCTATTGGGGCAGCCCGAAACTGTAGAGAGTCGTTCCGGTGCGCAAGTAGATACGATTACCGTCGATTGCGGGGGTCCCATAGACTGTGTCGTCGAGGTCGGTTGTGGCAATAACTCTCAGTGTCGGTTCCGGCTTGACCACGGAAACCATGCCCAGTTCGCTAACCATGTAAATCTTTCCATCCCCGGCCACCGGTGAGGCATAGTAGCTATCGACCGCGTTCTGGAGCCGCCCCTGGTCAAGCTGCGCGCCCGTTGTTGGATCGAGAATCGTCACAATCCCCCCATCGTTAATCATGTAAAGCAGATTTTCGTACAAGAGTGGCGACGGAAGTTGGGGGACGGCGCGACTGTAGAGCCAGAGAAAATTCTTGTCGGTCATGTCGCCCGAACCGCCAAGGCGGATTGCGAACATGCCGTTAGTCATAGCCATCGAGTTGCGAAAGTAGTTCCAATCGTTCTCGCTTAGCTTGCCATCGCGATCGAGGTCGCTCATTCGGATACGTTGGCGTGCTCTTCCTTCGGGGAGTTCATCGCGACTCAGCAGGCCATCATCGTCGCTGTCATATTGGAGCGCATCCTCGAATGGGCCGACGTCCAAGGTGTTGCCGGGGTCGTTCAGCGGTGACCCGTAGCCATTTACGTATGCTATTCCGTTTGAGATCACCGGAACTGACTTCATTTCGTGGATCATTCCCCTTACCCACCAGAGCCGTTGGCCGGTTGCGATAGCGTAGCCACTGAGCAAGAACGATCCGACCACGATCAGCTGAGGCTCTCCGTCGTTCGGTTGCCAGACAACCGGCGTGGCGTGTGAGCTTGCCGCTTCGGGGCGGTCAACGCGCCAGGCAACTTGCCCGTTTGTACCGTTGATTGCGATAAGGAAGGAGTCGGTTCGCTGATCACAAACAAGCAACACTTTGCCGTCAAATACAACCGGCGAAGCTCCCATGCCATATAGGTTGTCGAAGGGCCCGAGAGGGGCATCCCAGAGTTTGTTGCCATCGAAGTCGTAAGCCAATAGACCGAACTCAGCAAAGAACACGTATACTCGTTCATCGTCGACCGCAGGGCTCGGCGCGGCGGGATTGTTGCGGGGGTCGAGTCGCTCGACCCTTGGACGAGGAGCTTCACGCCTCCACAGCTCACGGCCAGTGGAGCGATCGAGACCGATAGTCAGCAGTCGGTCATCTTCGAAGGCGGTCAGGAAAACTCGATCTTGCGTGAGCACCGGCGAGGAATACCCCTCCGGAACAGAAGTTTTCCATATAACGTTGCGTTCGGGGCCTATGCTGGTCGGGAGGTTCTCACTTTTCGCGACTCCAGACCCGTTAGGACCCCGAAAGCGCGTCCAACCGTCGAGATCAGGAATCAACTGTGGAGCGGTATTGTGACTCCCTGTCACGTTTTTCGAAGCCACGGCCGTCGTGAAACCGACAAAGGCGAGAAGAAAGAGGCTGCAAATGAAATTTTTGCGCATGTGCCAGGCTCTCGCTGGAACTCGTGTTGGGACAAAGGGCTGAATTTGCTGGGGAAATGGGCGTTTGGCTATTGTAGCTCTTGCTCCGCTAGCTGAAAGACAACAAGCGTGTCGCCCCCCCGCAGTTACGCTATCCTCACGGTTTAGCCAATCTATCGGTTGTCCTCCTTTTTCCGAGTTGTCGAATGAAGTTTCCGAGTCCGCCGGGCAGCATCTCGTTTCCCGAAACTGAGCGTGCGGTCATGAAGCGATGGGAGGAGCGTCGCGCGTTCGAGCGTAGTATCGAGCAACGCTCGCCAATCAAGAACTACAGCTTCTATGACGGGCCACCGTTTGCTACCGGCCTGCCGCACTATGGACATCTTCTTGTTGGAACTATCAAGGACGTTGTTGCTCGCTACTGGACGATGCGTGGCTACCGTGTAGAGCGTCGTTTCGGGTGGGATTGCCACGGGTTACCGATCGAATTCGAGGTTGAAAAGAAGCTTGGACTCAACGGTCGCAGCGAAATCGAGGAATACGGAGTCGGCAAGTTCAACGAGACTTGCCGTTCGATTGTCCTGCGCTACGCAGAAGAGTGGCGCACGATCGTTACGCGAATGGGCCGCTGGGCTGACTTCGAAAATGACTATAAGACCATGGATGTCTCCTTCATGGAGAGCGTCTGGCATGTTTTCAAGACGCTTTGGGACAAGAATCTCATCTACGAGGGTTACCGCGTGGTTCCATACTCGTGGCGGATTGGTGCGCCTCTCTCAAACTTTGAGGCCAACCTCAATTACAAGGATGTCCAAGATCCCTCGATCACGGTGAAGTTCGAGCTTGACGATGGCTTATTTGGAGCTAGCAAGACCTTTGTTCTTGCCTGGACGACGACTCCTTGGACGCTGCCGTCAAATGTAGCGCTGGCAGTCGACCCGCAAGCGACGTACGCGATCATCGAGGTCAGTGACGGTGAAGATAACTCCGCTGCCGGACGGGCGATTAACGAAGGGGCCATAGTTGGCGAACATTATGTGCTCCACGCTGATTTGGTGACTTCCTACTGGCCTGAGGAAGGTGGCATCGAGCGTATTGGCGAGCTCAAGGGGAGTGACTTAGTAGGTTGTGGTTATCAGCCTCTATTTCCTTTCTTCGCGGGGCGAAAGGACTCTGAAGAAAATGCTTTCAAGATTCTGCCTGCCGACTTTGTAACCGCCGAAACTGGCACTGGCATCGTTCATATGGCGCCCGCCTTCGGCGAAGACGACTTTCGGCTTGGCAAGGCATTCGGCCTAGAACCATCGGACCCAGTTAACGAGGAGGGTAAATTCACTGAGGCCGTACCCCCGTACCAGGGACAAATGGTCAAGGATGCTGACAAGCAGATCATTGTTGACCTCAAAGAACAGGCCAAACTTCTGCGCCACGAGACCTACGATCACAGTTATCCGTTCTGCTACCGCTCGGACACGCCGCTAATCTACAAGACCATCACTGCGTGGTATGTGCGGGTCGAAGAAATCAAGGATGACCTTATTTCAAATAATCAGAAAGTCCGATGGGTACCGGGCCACCTGAAGGATGGGCGCATGGGCAAGTGGCTTGAGGGGGCGCGTGACTGGAACATTTCGCGCAACCGTTACTGGGGAAACCCTCTACCGATATGGCGTAACGAGGAAACCGGCGAGATGATCTGCATTGGCTCGCGAGCTGAGCTCGAGGAGTTGTCCGGGCAAAAGGTGGACGATCTACACAAGCATATCGTCGACGACATCGTGATACCGGCGCCGAGCGGTAACGGCGAACTGCGTCGCATTCCTGAGGTCCTCGACTGCTGGTTTGAATCGGGTTCGATGCCCTACGGCCAAGCGCACTATCCATTCGAAAACAAGGAGCAGTTTAAACAAGGCTTCCCGGCGGACTTCATCTGCGAGGCGCTAGATCAGACTCGCGGCTGGTTTTACACGTTGCTGGTGCTGTCGACAGCTTTGTTCAAGAAGCCGGCTTTTGAGAACTGCGTGGTCAATGGTTTGTTGCTCGCTGAAGACGGCCGCAAGATGTCGAAGTCTCTGAAGAACTATCCAGAACCTTCGGTGTTGATTGAAAAATATGGTGCCGACGCGATTCGCATCTACATGCTTAATTCGCCGGCCCTGCGTGGGGAAGAGCTCCGGTTTGCCGAGGACGGCGTGCGGGAGATGGTGCGCCGCGTATTACTTCCGTGGTGGAACAGCGTCAGCTTTTTGATGACTTACGCTGCTGTGGATGAGTGGGACCCGGAAACTCAGTGGTACACGGGCGACCCGACCCATGAGCTGGATGTATGGATCAATGCCAAGCTTGAAGAGCTCAAGCGCCAGGTTGAGCAAGAGATGGCCGAGTATCGACTCTATCGGGTTGTGGACCCGTTGCTTCATTTCCTCGACGACCTGACCAATTGGTACATTCGCCGATCACGTCGGCGCTTCTGGAAGTCGGAACACTCAGACGACAAGGTGTGTGCCTACACAACGTTGTACTCGGTACTACTTGAGTTCACCGAGCTGATGGCTCCTTTTACACCGTTCATCGCCGATGACGTCTATGAACTGTTACGGGTCACTACCGACACCCAGGCGGTCGATTCAGTACATCTGCGCGATCTACCACTGCGACGCGAACTTTCGATCGAGGAATATCAGGTTGAGCGTCGTATTGATCTAACGAGGACGGTGTGCGAACTAGGACGAAGCCTGCGTGAAAAGGCACGCATCCGTACACGACAGCCTCTGGCGGGCATTAAGGTTGGCACCACCAACG
>DGLO01000104.1 GCA_002388005.1 Candidatus Neomicrothrix sp. UBA4542 | reverse complement strand
CTCGAATCACAGCGCAATACTCAGGCCTCGGATACGGGGAATATCGCTGGCTGGAAAGCGAAGAGGCCCCAAACTGGGTACCTCTTTCGAAGCCACTATCGGAATCGAAGTTAGGTGTGATCTGCACCGGCGGCATCTATGTCACCGGACAGACAGCCTTCCACTTTAAAGACGACACCACATATCGGGCTATACCCACCGACGTCGACACTTCTGAGCTAAGAGCAACCCATTTCGCTTACGACCTCACTGACGCACGAAAAGACATCAACGTCGTCTTCCCGATCGAACAACTGCGCACCATGATCGACGAACACTCGCTCGGATCCCTCGCCTCCAACGCATACACACTCATGGGTGGTATTTACAGCACCAGACGAGTCGTCGAAGAACTCATCCCAGCCCTAGTTGACCGCGTACTCGCCGACGAAGTGGACGTCGTTCTCCTGGTACCCGTCTGACCGGTCTGCCATCAGACCGTGGGTCTGATCGCACGAGCCATTGAAGAGGCAGGCGTTCCGACGCTATCGATGTCCAGCGCCCGAGATATCACACGATCAGCATGGCCAGCTCGCTCGGTATACCTCGACTACCCGCTAGGACACACCGCGGGTCGTCCCAACCAAGCAGAATTAAACGCATCGATCATGCGTGACACCTTGGAAGCGTTTGAATCACTCACTGAGCCAGGGGCCATGGCCCATCTGAACTATCAGTGGTCAGATAGTGACGACTGGAAAGACAAGGTTTTCGCGCCCGTTGAGCCCAGCGATACCACCGGCGACTCATCTGACTATGAAGACGATCGAGTTGAGCGTCACGAAACACCCCAATATCAAAACGAAAATGATCATGACGCCGCTGCACTTGCACATGACAGCGAAGAATGTTTGGTTTGCGCGGGCATTGACTACTGATGACACAACCCGGCCAAACCGCGTCGACCGGGCACCCGTCCCCAGGTTCGGGGGGCGACTACGACCCTGAGTCGATCGCTATTCGCTCAGCAGCAACCGTCCTGATTCTCGCCGATCGCCCCGATCTTCAAGTACTGATGCTGAAACGTAACGCCAGGTCAATTTTCGTTGGTGACATGTGGGTGTTTCCAGGGGGCGCCGTCGACCCCGAAGATGGCACACCTGAAGCGGACGCGGTCGTCGATGGTCTAACCGACATTGATGCAAGTAAATGCTTGGGAATCGACCAGGGTGGTGTCGCTTTTTGGGTAGCCGCTCTCCGGGAGACGTTCGAAGAGGCCGGAATTCTGTTAGCCCGTACCCCAGGAGATGCAGAGTTAGTGGACCTGTCCCACAGCGACACCGAGACGAGATTCTCCACCTACCGCGACGGAGTAAATGCTGGAGAAGTCGACTTTGTTTCGATGATCCGCGAACAGGGCCTCGTGTTAGACGGATCAGGTGTTCACTATGTCAGTAGATGGGTGACACCTCTTGGTCCGCCCCGTCGTTACGACACACGATTCTTTGTGACAGCGATGCCCGAAGGTCAACAACCCCTTCACGATGACGACGAAGCCGTACACCACGAGTGGATCCGGCCGGTAGAGGCTCTGGCTCTGAACGACTCCGACGAGATGTTAATGATGACTCCGACCATCTCGATGTTGGATCGATTGTCACGATATCGAAACGCCGCCGAAGCAATATCTGCGGCTGAAGACAACGATGAGAACCATGACGAAACGGTCCGAATCAGGTACGGCATTGAAGGACCCGGACGCATCGCTTGGCCCGAAGATCCTGACTACGAACAAGCCGATCCACGTGTTGAATCAGGGATGGTTCGTTGGCCGGACCGAAGACCCTCGTAGCAAATAACGTCTGGGTTCTTTTTCGGTTCGGAATTTTCGTCAACGAATGGCAACCTTGACTACAAGCCTCCGTGGCGCAACTGGATAGCGCAGCGGGCTTCTATCCCGAAGGTTGCAGGTTCGAGTCCTGCCGGGGGCGCTAAGGTGACAAGTGAAAACCGGGGAGCTCGGATCGACCGGGCTGAGAGGTCAGCTACCCACGCTGGCGACCCGAGAAGACCTGATCTGGGTAATGCCAGCGGAGGTAGCGATGCCACGACTCTCCATCCCGTTAGTTTCGCTCTACTTAACCTTGATGGCACTCATCGCATGCGGTTCTGACAGCTCCGGTGCCGATCAACGCGAAGAAAACAACGAAACAGTCACCCTCACCCTCCTCACCCACGACTCCTTTGCTATTTCTGAAGGCGTTTTCGAAGCGTTCCATGACCAAACTGGCATTCGTGTTGAGGTGCTGACCTCAGGTGACGTTGGTTCCCTAGTGGCGCAAACCATATTGAGTGCCGACAACCCGGTGGGTGACGTCGTATTCGGCATCGACAACACCTTCATGCAGCGACTACTGGACCAGTCCATTCTCGAGCCATATAAGACTTCCGAACTCGCGAACGTCCCAGACCGATTCGAACTCGACTCCACGTATCGGCTCACCCCCATCGACTATGGCGACGTTTGTGTGAACTACTGGATCGATGCTCTTGATGGGCCTCCACCCAGGTCGCTGATGGATCTAGTTCAACCCGAATTCGCGGGAAGTCTGGTTGTGCAAAGCCCAGAAACCTCGTCACCCGGTATGGCATTTCTATTAGCCACCATTGCGGGAACCCCCGATTGGGAACATTTCTGGACCCAACTGAAGGCAAATGACGTTGCAGTCACCAGCAGTTGGGAGAGCGCCTACTACGGCGACTTCGTAGCCGGCGGAGGTAGTCGACCCATGGTCGTGTCTTATGCGTCTAGCCCAGTCGCAGAACTCATCTACGCCGATCCCCCCGTCGACGAGCCACCCACCGGTGTGCTACTCGACTCATGTTTCCGTCAGATCGAGTTCGCTGGGGTACTTGCCGGCACAGCCCACACTGATGAGGCCCGAGCCTTAGTTGACTTTCTCTTAAGTCCCACCTTCCAAAACGAAATTCCGATGAACATGTTCATGTATCCGGTGTCCCAAAAAGCAGAACTGCCCCCCGAATTCGTCGAACACTCACAGTTGACTGAAAACCCGTTATCCCTCGATCCTGCGGAAATAGAGGCCAGACGAAAAGACTGGACTGAACGTTGGGTGGAAATCGTTCTTGGCTAACGTTTCGCAGACACCCGACTGGCCCAAATTGTCTCGGCGGTTACCAAACGTTGTTATCGCCGCTGTTCCCGTTGTGTTCTTGGGGCTCTTCTTCTTCTATCCCGTCTTCACCATTCTGGCTAATGCGATAAGCCAAGGCTGGAATGGCTTCACAGACATCGTCGAATCGCCCCGAGCGAGGAACGCGATCTGGTTCACCCTGTGGCAAGCAGCCGCGTCAACCGCGCTCACCCTCTGCGTAGGTTTACCCGCGGCCGCCCTGATAGCTCGAACAACAGGAAAACAGGGAGCATTCTTTAAAGCACTGGTAACCGTTCCGTTTGTGCTTCCCACCATCGTCGTCGGCGGGGCGTTCAAAGAATTATTCGAACAGATGAATTCGACGTTGGGCGTACCCAACTTGAATCACACCGCCGCCGCGGTGATCATTGCTCACACGTTTTTTAACTTTGCGGTCGTGGCGCGAACAGTTGGTGTGTTCTGGTCCGGGTTAGACCACCAACTCGAAGAACAGGCACGAACACTGGGAAGCAGCAACGCTGAAGTGTTTTGGCGAGTGACATGTCCACGACTTAAGCCAGCGCTTTACGCTGCCGCGGCCATCACATTCCTGTTCTCATTCACATCGTTTGGAGTCGTGTTAGTCCTGGGAGGCCTCGGGCAAGCCACGATAGAAACCGAGATATATCGACACGCAATCATTCGCGGGGATATGACGAGCAGTGCAATGCTCGCTCTGATCCAAGTGGTGGTGGTTCTCGTGTTGGTCCTGGTGAATTCCACCCTCGAACGACGCACCAGCGTTACGACCCAAATGGTACGCAGCCCGATCGCAGCGCTCGGAACGAAAACTAAGATCGGAATCGGCTGCTTCACCGTGGCGTTCCTAGGGACGCCTCTTGTCGTGATGATTGAGAGGTCGCTGTCTGTTGGCGGCAAATATGGTGTGCGGCACTACACCGCCCTTTTCAGCAAGATCCCTCAACTACCCACCACCGCCGTCGAAGCATTAGCAAACTCGGTCGTGTTCGCTGCCATCGCCACCGTGGTAGCCCTCACGGTCGGAGTTATCTGTGCAATGGCAATAGTTGCTCGAGGCGGATTTACAAGTCGATTTTTCGATCTCGGCGCGATGCTTCCACTTGGTGTTTCCGCGGTAACGGTCGGTTTTGGAATCCTGATCGCGTTGGACGAAGCGCCGTTCGACTGGCGGACTCGCTGGTGGATAGTGCCGGTTGCTCATGCCTTAGTCGCCGTCCCTTTCGTTGTGAGATCGGTGGTGCCGATGTTGCGGCGCATTCATCCATCGTTACGAGAAGCAGCAGCTCTTCTCGGGGCACCGCGATCGCGAATCCGTCGACAGATCGAGTTACCGCTCATCGCACGCGGCCTGGCTGTGGCCGCGGGCTTCGCTTTCGCTATTTCGTTGGGCGAATTCGGTGCGACGTCATTTCTCCCGAGACGCGCGGACACACTGACCGCGCCTCAGGCGGTGTTCAGACTCTTGGGGACCCCAGGTGATCTTCTCCGGGGACAAGCAATGGCACTGTCAGTCGTGTTAGCAGCGGCGGTGGCTGTGACCGTCATCGCTTCAGAAGTTCTCTCTGCCGATCCTACGAGTAGATCTCGGCAGAAGCCCCCGATAGGTTCCTAGGTCGTGCCTACAGAAGAGTTCAGTAATACTGGTGCCGTGACGGATCGACCGATCGATGTAGAACGACTGCGCGCCGCGGTGGTGGAGATACTGGAAGCCATCGGCGAAGACCCGCAGCGTGAGGGGTTACTGCGCACCCCTGAGCGTGTAGCAAACATGTACGCGGAGGTTTTCGCTGGCTTGCGAGAAGATCCCGATCATCACCTAGAAGTGCAGTTCGAAGCAGAACATGACGAAATGGTGATGGTTCGAGACATTCCGTTTTATTCCATGTGCGAACACCACCTTCTCCCGTTTGTTGGGAAAGCACATGTGGCCTATGTTCCGGGGGACGCCGGGAAGATCACCGGGCTATCAAAATTGGCTCGCCTGGTTGAGGCATATGCGCGACGCCCTCAGGTGCAAGAACGACTGACAAGTCAGGTTGCCGACAAACTCATGGATGTTCTTGACCCCCGTGGAGCGCTCGTGGTTGTCGAAGCTGAACATCACTGCATGTCGATGCGAGGTGTCCAAAAACCTGGGACGCTTACGATTACTTCAGCTGTGCGAGGAATATTCCTCAGCGACGCAACCAGGGCCGAAGCGTTGCAACTTATCGGTATGGGCCGATAAGACCTAAATAGCTAGGGGTCGGGCACCTCGAAGAAGGCGTTCACACATGATGAACAGGTTGACCCAGTAACTCTCACCAGGAACGAAGTCAACGCGCGACACACGGACAGAAACTTCAGTGGCGGCGTCAGACCCGGCGTGTTCTACCCCAACCAGGTCCATGTGGGTGATGTCGCCAGCAAATAAAGCTAAAAGGTGTTCGATAGGCGCGTCGAATACGGCGTCGACCTCGGCGGTTTGGAGCACGTAGTCAACCAAGGGGCGGTCATCGCGAAGCAAGAACACACTGGTGAGTTCTTTATTGAGGAGACCCTCCCCGCTGTCATCAATAAGGCGGCGTTCTCCTAAGAGGACAAGATCGCCCCGATTAGCCCTCACCCCCAGTTCCTCAGCAAGTTCGCGAACGCCGTCAAGCGGTCCTTCGCCCGCGGCGAGATGTCCAGCCGCGCTCAGATCAAGCAACCCGGGAAATGCCGCCTTGTGGTTAGATCGGCGCTGCAAAACCAGAACTGGAACGCCGTCTCGAACTGTCACGATCTGACAATGAAAAACCTTGTGCCAGTCACCCGATTGGTGCACAGCGTCGCGTGGTTTGATGCCGAGATGACGCCCCAGGTCATCGAAAATGTCGAGCATCTCGACGCCTGGGGCGCTATCGGTCATCTCAAAACAACTCCGTATAGGAATCGAGAAGCGGCAAAACAGTGTCGGCGTCTGCTGGAGGCAGCCACAACACGGCTCTGCTGACACCGGCTTCTTCCAGACTCTCCAACACCTCCGGTTTGCCTGGGGTGCCGAACTGCCCGAACTCGAGTGTCTCAGGGTCCCTGCCGGCATCTTCGGCGGCTTGGCGGACTTCCTGTATCGGGCCTGTCAAGTCGTGACGTCCTGAGATGGGCATCCACCCGTCACAAAATTCGACAATGTCCTGAATGGTCTTAGGGCCAGCAGCCCCACCGAGGAGAACCTTAGGTCCGCCTTGCTGGACTGGTTTGGGCCACGACCAACTTGAATCAAAGTTGACGTGTTCACCACTGAATTCGGCTTCGTCGTTTGCCCAAATTTCACGACACGCCAACATATTCTCTCTGGTGATGGCGCGACGTTCGCCATATTTCACACCGTGGTTGGCCATCTCTTCTTTGTTCCAGCCGTACCCGATTCCGAGAATAAACCGACCGTTAGAGATCAGGTCAAGGGATGCGCACTCTTTCGCTAACCAGAGCGGATCACGCTGAGCAACCAACGTTATTCCCGTCCCCAGCAACAGATTTTCGGTCACAGCTGCAGCGGCAGCCAACCCTACGAACTGATCATGGGTACGCCAATATTCCTCTGGCAATGGGGGAGCGCCCTCGCGGCCACCCCAAGGCGTGATGCGGCTAGTGGGGATGTGACTGTGCTCGGGAAACCACAGCGACTCAAATCCACGGTCCTCAACTTCTCTGGCCAACTGCACCGGCTGGATAGCCTTATCGGTCGGAAATATCGCGATCCCTAACTTCATCGGAGAATCCCCCTCGAGTTGTGTTGATTCGTCCCCACAAACTAACCGGGAAGGCTGATGGTTCGACGAGTGAACTCACCCGATACCGCGTTTTTTGAAGCTGAAGTGGCACACTTCAAATGGGGTCAAAAGGCGAGCCCCCTAATCGGGAGAAGAACGTGCAGGTCATATTGGAAGTTGATAAGTGCATCGGGAGCGGCTCCTGCGAGATGCTCGCTCCGGAAGTATTCGAAGTCGGTCAAGACGGCTTAGCGCATTTGCTTGACGCGTCCCCCGGAAGCGACATGGAGACAAAATGTCGAGCAGCCGAAGAAAGCTGCCCAACCCAAGCGATCCAGATCGAAGTTTGATT
Organism: Candidatus Neomicrothrix sp. UBA4542; assembly: GCA_002388005.1. Lineage (GTDB taxonomy): Bacteria > Actinomycetota > Acidimicrobiia > Acidimicrobiales > Poriferisodalaceae > UBA2110. The sequence continues at coordinate 180 of DGLO01000104.1, read as the reverse complement.
TACTCAAGTTCCGACCAGACACTCCGCTCTTATCGGTCGGTAGCCTGAGTCGACATCCGGGAAGTGGCGCAGCTTGGTAGCGCACCTGCTTTGGGAGCAGGGGGTCGCAGGTTCAAATCCTGTCTTCCCGACCAACACAGACCCCTAGAACTAGGGGTCGTATACCCGACAGGTACCCAG
>DGLO01000030.1:1435-5611 GCA_002388005.1 Candidatus Neomicrothrix sp. UBA4542 | reverse complement strand
ACGTTCAGCGGCCACAGAGCCGAGCACGACAGCGGGAATGCTTACCGAAGTTGAGTCGAGAAACTGACCATCAGCGACGACACCGTCGATCATTGCAAGCGTGTCCAGGTCGACCGCTAAAGCCGTGATGCCTCCGGTTTGCTGTGTCGGAATGAATTCGTTACGGCGAACTGACGTGTTGACTTGAAAGACTGCGCTGCTCGATTCAACGGTTCCTATTCGCTTCACCACCTTCGAAGCGTCCGGGGGGAATGAAACCTCGGCGCCGGTGAATGATTCGCCCGGAGTGATTTCGAGGAGGTTCGGTCCGAGAGCAGCAAGTTCTGACTTGAGTTGAGCATCACTGGATGATGTGATTCCGAGAACCGAAATCATCGCTGCTATACCGATAGCGATGCCTAAAGCGGTTAGCAAGGTCCGCGTTTTTCGTGTTCGCGGGCCGAGTATTCCTACGCCGATAGCATCCGCAATGTTGATCCGGCTGAAACCGGTATTCCGAGTCATGCGGCTCTCGAATCGTTCGCTACCAAACCATCGAGCAGGGTGACCATTCCCGGGAAGCTGTGAGTAATCGCTCGGTCATGGGTAACAACAACAATTGTGCTGCCGTCTTGATTGAGTTGGTGTAACAGCTCAATTATTTCTTCAGACGTTGTGGAGTCAAGGTTCCCAGTGGGCTCGTCTGCCAAAATGATTGCCGGCTCACCCATGAGCGCACGTGCTATCGCCACGCGTTGTTGCTCCCCTCCGGAAAGCTGGTGGGGAAGGTGAGTCAGTCGATCGCCAAGTCCCACGCGGTGTAACAAGGCGAGTGCACTGCTGTGCCTTCGCGCCCGGCTGATCCCCTGATAGAGGAGACCAGTGGAGACGTTCTCGACAGCGGACATACCGGCGATGAGATGAAACTGCTGAAAGATGAAACCGATTCGCCTGCCGCGCAAACTGGAAAGCTGACGGTCGGAGAGATTGCTTAAATCTTGCCCCTCAATAAAAACGTTTCCGGCCGTCGGTTGATCTAGGGCCCCCATAACGTTGAGCATGGTGCTCTTACCTGAACCTGAGGTACCAACAAGTGCGAGCAGTTCCCCCTCGCGAACTAGTAGGTCTATGCCCCTCAGCGCTCTAACCGGTGGATTGCCCGGATAACTTTTTTCCACTCCAAGAAGCTCAAGGACTACGGCTTGTTCTTCCCGGGTCACGGAATGATCACCGACTGTCCGGGTTCAACGCCTCGAGAAATTGATACCTGGTTGCCATGAAAGGTACCTAGTTCGACGCCTACTAGCTTGACGGTGTTATCAGGGTTTAGTACTTCCAGCCCGTACCCACCCTCAGCTAGGGCCAGAAGCGCCGCTATTGGAACTGCAACTGCTTCGTGCTCTATAACTTCTTCGACTTTGACGGTGACAGGGCTTTGATCGAACGAAGCTCCCGATCCCAGCAACTCGATTACCACATCGAGGTAGGTGATCTGTTGCTGTCCCTGCACGATCCGAGTCGCGACATCTGCCACATATGTGACAGTTCCTTCGACACTCTTCCCATCGGGTAGCTCAACTTCGACGATGTCGCCGATCGCGACGAGCCCGCTCAACTCCGTATCGAGGTGAACTGTCACGATTCGGCGGGTCTCGGTGACATTTACCAGACTCCCGCCGTTGACCGGCTGGCCTAGTCGCGCAGTTACGGCATCGACTCGAAAAGCTTTAGGTCTAAAGACGATTTGGCTTTTCTTAACAACACCGGTCGTGTCCGCTCCCACGGACTCTTGCCACTGTTCGATCTGGCTCAGGGTGATGGAAGTAACGTACCGATCTGCGCTGAGGTCATATGTGGATTTGGTGACGGGAGAGGTATCTGAGAGTCCCAACTCGAAAAAATGAGTTTGGAGTTGGGCGATGTCGAGCGCGCTTGAAGTGTTCTCATCTATATCCCTAAACATCGGCATGGTGCCCCGGAGAAGGATGATTGGTTCATCGTTGATCTTGTAGATCACGTCCCCGAAACTGATAACACTTCCGGGTTCAGGCAGCCAGGTAACGATCCCCGAAGAAAGGTTGGGAAGACTCTCCACGTCGCCGAAGCCGAGAGTGCCATCAACTTCTGTTTCTTTGACGAAGTCAGTTCTGGTTACAGTCGCTGTGTTCCTTGATGAAGTAGCAGCTGCTGGCTCCTGGTTGAGACGGTTGTCCGAATCAAACCAGCCTAAAAGCCCAATAGCGATAACGGCGATAACACCTAGGCCGATAATCCATAAGCACGCGGTAACGGCGATTTTGCGTTTCGTGTTCATTGTCACTCTCTTAGTCGCGGTAAGGCACCACGTCCGTCTTCGCTACATTTTTGGGCCGCAATCTGAAATGCCACAGGGTCAAATTCTCCGCTCGCGAAACGGTTACGCAAGGCTCTGAGTCCGGCGACACCACTAGCAAAATCTGGATCGGGCAGATCCTCGAAACCTGGACTCTCTCTGACACATGCAAAAAGATCTAAAAGGCCATCTTCGGTTTCGGCCTGTTGTTCGGGAGATGCACCTATACGTTGGCTCACCACCCCTCGTAACTCGCCGGCACATACATCTATCAAAGCCTGGACGTCGTCTCCTTGGACGTCGATACCTAACTCGGCGAAAGTCCCGGGTTCGTATCCGCGAAGGGTCGATGAGTTCGGATCGGGCCAGGCCGGATACTCCTCACGCATGCATGCGGCAAAATTGAGTTGAGCATCTTCGATGGAAACCGTTCCCACTGTCGACGAAGACGTTTCGTCTTCATCAGTTTGTTCTTCCGCAGTAGCAACATCGCCACTTAGTGAAGCGATACTGGCTCCACGGTCATCTGACGCACTTCCACACGAAACAATCACGACCGGCAAGATGAACAGCAAACATTTACGCATGGATAAAGTTTGCAGCCCGTTTGTGAGAAAAGTCTAAAAAGGGGTTAATAAAAGTTGAAGAAGTTGGCTTGATGTCAACGATCCACCAGCACTGCGTCTCGCTGACTGACAAGCTTCACACGACAATGGCCAGGTGAGTAGGTGCTGTTGGGCTAGGTATGCTCCCGAGATTGCCTGTAGTCAACCTGGTTCGGGGTGTGAGGCTGCGATGAAGGCAGCAAAAGCGAGGGACTAGTGAGCGATCAGACACGAATCTCTCATGTAGAGAGCCGACTATTCGTATTGCCGTTGAGCGAGACACTTACCGATGCCATGCACGGCGAGCACACGCATTTCGAACTCATCACAGCAACCATCACCCTTCAAGATGGTTCACAGGGCACCGGGTACACCTACACCGGCGGACGCGGAGGAAGGGCCATCCACGCCCTGATCAAACATGACCTCGCACCGGTGCTGATCGGTTCGGATGGAGCGCAGGTCGAAGCCCTTAACCAGTTCATGGATGAGCATCTCCACTACGTGGGACGGGGCGGAATCGCCGCGTTCGCGATCTCAGCTGTCGACATTGCTCTGTGGGACCTCCGATGCAGGGCACGCGGCCAGCCGCTATGGGAGGCCGCCGGAGGTGCGGCCTCGCGAGCAAAGGCCTACCACGGCGGAATCGACCTGGCGTTCACCCTTGACCGGCTGCTGGAGAACGTCCACGGTTACCTTGACAGCGGCCTCTCATCAGTCAAAATCAAAGTCGGCCGCCCCGAACTCGACGACGATGTCTCTCGGGTGCAAGCTGTCCGCGAGGTGATAGGTACATCGGCAGCGTTGATGGTCGACGCCAACTACTCGATGACCGTCGAAGCGGCAATCGAAGCAGCGGTACGGTTCGCGCCCTACGACCTCACGTGGTTCGAGGAACCCATCCTTCCCGACGATCTCAATGGTTATGCCACCATCGCCGAACGCACTGGGATGCCCCTCGCGATGGGCGAGAACCTTCACACCATTCACGAGTTCACAGCTGCCTGTGAACGAGCGAAACTCTCTTACCTGCAACCCGATGCCTCTAACTGCGGCGGCATAACTGGTTGGCTTCGAGCGTCCGCCCAGGCAGCGCGCCACGGCATACCGATCTGCAGCCACGGTATGCACGAGCTACATGTCAGCCTTGTTGCGTCTCAAACCCATGCGGGATGGGTCGAAGTCCACAGCTTCCCCATCGATACCTACACCGCACGGCCTTTGCGGATCGATCAGGATCGGGTGATCGCTCCCGATGAC
>DGLO01000030.1:0-1271 GCA_002388005.1 Candidatus Neomicrothrix sp. UBA4542 | reverse complement strand
CACGGCATACCGATCTGCAGCCACGGTATGCACGAGCTACATGTCAGCCTCGTCGCGTCTCAAACCCACGCGGGATGGGTCGAAATTCACAGCTTCCCCATCGATACGTACACCGCACGGCCTTTGCGGATTGATGAGGATCGGGTGATCGCTCCCGATGACCCCGGAATTGGTGTCGTATTCGATTGGGATCGGCTCGCACCGCACGAAACCGGTCGGAACGGAACCTGACTGGTCATAGGTCCGGGAGTGCGGCACCTCGCGAGAGATGACAGGCGAGCAGCGACAACTTCATGATCGAGCACCTCGATGGGGGACTGACGAGTATGAATCGAGGAAACCGCTAGTTCTTCGGTTACAGAGCCATCCTGGCGCCCAGCCGCTGAGAAGTGATTTCGCTCGCCTAGTTGTACGTGCTGCTCAGGTTCGTGGTCTTTTCCTTTCGTGTTGTGGAAGGATGTCGCAGTCGTCTGGCTGCTAGGGCTGGGTGTTTTGAAAGGTGAAGATATGTCATACATGGTCTTTTCGATCGGTAACGCCGATTTGAGTCACATCGGTACCTTGGCGCCGCTGGTGAAAGAAAAGTTGATGGCTCAAGGGTCATCTCGGGTTACTTCGTCGCTGATTCTCACTGGCGACCTCGCTGGTGCTGGTATTGCTACTTCGTCGTGGGATTCAGTTGACGCGAGCATTGCTGGACGAGCGGCCCTCTACGCCGACCCCGAGGCGCAGTCCGCGTTCGGTGCTGCTGGTTGGACACCGCTCACCCTCAATATCGGGCAAGTCCTGGGCGAACGTGGAGATGGCGAGGGCGCATATTCCGTTGGCGTCTCGGCTGTGTCGGCTAACCATGATCCTGCTCGGAACGATCAATTGAGTGATCTGGTGTGGGGTGTTGCGTCTAATCACGGCGTAAACGGAATGCGGAGTGTTCGAGCGATCGCTGCTGGGGAACAAACTGGTTCTTACCTGAATATTTTCTACACCGACTCCGTTGATGGCTATTTGGCTGCCTCCGCCGAACTAGCCCAGAGCGCTGAATTTGTTGGCTTCATGGCAGACAATGGTGGTCGCATTACCGGTAGGACGGTTAACAGGACCATGGGCTGAACTGGCGCAGTCGATGATTAGAGGAGGCCGTGCGCGTTTGGTGTAGGGGCTTCCCTAACTAAGCTCGGGTGCTGATAACGAACTAGTTAGCGACGCCGAGAGCGTTTCCCTCGGGGGTCTATTTACACGGTTCCCTTAGCGGCGTTCGCAAAGGCATTAAT
>DGLO01000145.1 GCA_002388005.1 Candidatus Neomicrothrix sp. UBA4542 | reverse complement strand
TGGAACGGGAAGGACGCTCTTCGCCGGTTGGAATGCGCTGCCGTGGCCTGACGTTCCTCATATGGCGTTGTGGCATGGGTGCACCGTGTTGCGTGAGCATCGAAGTGGCTGTCATCTCATTGCTCTCGCGATCGAAGGACTTGATGGTTGTCAGTCTGTCATCAGTCAAGTAGCAGTTGATCAAGCCCCAGATCAGTGGATCCATGATGAAGCTGGGTGGAGCACCGAAGCGGTGGAACGGGCGAGATCGGGTTTACGTGAGGCGGGATGGTTGGACAACAACAACCGCGCTACATCGAAATGCTATGAAGGACGGCAGCGCATCGAAGAACTGACTGACCGTTTAGACAACGAACATTGGACAGAAATAGGCGCTGAGCGGTGCGAGCAGTTACGTCAAGCTCTCGCCCTCATTAGCAATCGTCTACCCAAAGATGATCAACTCGATTGGCGTGAGATTTACGGCGTGAACGAGAACTGAAAACAGTTCCGGCTACTCCTGAGTTAGTTCGATGATCGAAGCAGTCTCTGATCGAGGCAACGCGATCCAGGTGCGCCCCGGCGTGAGGGGAATGGTCGCCCCGTCTCCGTCACGGAATTCGGTGACGTCAGTTGAAGTAGGTCGATTCCACGTCGCCGCGATCAAATACCCCTTGGTGAACACCCAAGCTTCTCCGCGACCGATGAGTTTCACCTCAGGTGATCCGGCGTAGGCGACGCTCTGCCCGTATTTGACGAACTGAACAATGAGGTTTTCCGGAGCTACCTGGACCCCATCGTGGTCCACATGCTCGGTGTCTTGTTGTGTGCGAGCCCATCCTTGCAGGGCATCATCCCAACGGTACGTAATCTCATAGCCGCCGTAGTCAATATCGACGCCAACAACTGGGAGAGCGGAGGGAGGTAGGGACTCTCCTTTGGCTCTATAGGAAAACATTTGTGGAGGTGTGCCACCGCGACCGTCGGCTGCTGCGTAGATCTCGCCGGTACCTGTCAACAAATTGTAAGGCGCTTCCTTCTCCTCGCTTCGTCTATACGCCGCTCGCCCCACGTTGGTGTCACCTACCAGCACCATGTCGACTTCATCGAGTAGCCGCATGACGGTCGGATTTCCACCAGAGTTACCGAACAACGGCGTGTTGAGGTTGGAGAGTAGGTCGAAGTCCCCGGTTCTCGCCGAACGCACAGGCCCTATGTCGGTCACATTACGACTGTGGAATATGGCCGCGAATCTGGTCATGTTGGCTTCAACCAACTCTTCGAAAACAACGTCAGCTTGGTTAATGCCCCACTGAGGTCGCGCCAGCTGATGATTGTCGATCTTTACAAGGAACGCGGGTCGGCTCATGGGTGTAGCGATTTCTTCGCCTGTGAACTGCGCCACAGGAACTCTTGGTGCTTCGGTCGTCGTAGTGGTTGGAGGAACAGTGGTGGTGGAGGCCACGGCCACCGTGGTTGTCACAGCAGGGGGCGACGTTGTAGTTGTCGTAGGAGTATTGGGCCGCGGAAGCAGACTCGTTCCGGCGCCGCTACATGCCACGAGAGTGAGCGCAATGACAGTTACCGATGTAAGTAGTGAAAAATGACGGGAAGACAACGAGGTTCCTGAGCGCAAAATGATTACCGAAGGCCGAGAGTAACCCGTACCGGTGCCCCATATGTGTACCCCAAGGTGGGGCTAACTAGTCGGTGTAGCGTTCGGTTGGTGCGCACTCGATTCGTGACCGAAGTCTTTTCGGAGCTGTTAGAAAAAAAGTGGCTCAAATGTTCCGATGAACTACTCGTAGTTGCCGGTGGGAGAGCGGAACGAGACCTGTTTCAACAACTGGGATTTGAGCGAGTCACCATTACGAACTTAGATTCGGTGGAGGCATCCGAACAGCTAGCTCCATATCAATGGGCGCACGAAGATGCACAAGATTTGAGTTACAGCGACAGGTCATTTCAGTGGGTCGTTGTAGTTGACGGGTTGCATCACTGCACGTCGCCCCATCGCGCTCTGACCGAGATGTATCGAACGTGTTCGGTGGGTGTCGTCGCAATTGAAGCGCGAGATTCCTTACTGATGCGTGTAGCGGTTCGACTGGGTTTTAGTTCGCGCTATGAGTTGGAGGCGGTTCAAGCTCAAGGAGGACTATCTGGAGGGCTTGAGAATGGGCCTATCCCTAACCATATTTATCGTTGGACCGAGCGTGAATTCAGAAAAACGATTCGCTCATGTGATCCCACCGGCGACCACGGCTTTCATTTTCTACATGGCTTGAATTTGCCATATGAAACTGCTGAGTTGCGCGGCTGGACTATACGAAGACTGTTACTTAAACCCGCTGAACGACTCCTCCGTCTGGTCACTTGGTTGCTACCTAAACAGAGAAATTCGATCGCAATGATCGCCGCCAGACCGGAGTCCTCACACCCTTGGATCGACCCCCAGGAATGAACGGATCCGCGACTCGGGTGCGGTTAGCGTCGAGATGTTCTTACGCGGAGAACTGAGAAAGTGATGTGGTTCCACCATCGGGTCTCTGAAGAATTATTTCTAACGAGGATGAGCCTTCAGAAACTTTGATGTCGAGCCCGAGTTGCTGATGAAGAGCGACAGTGCGGTCGAGTTGTGGATCTCTGCCGCGCACTTCTGTAAGTAAGCATCCTTTGGGCGTTACGGTCGCGGGGTTGGGTGTATCGCCCCAGTCGATAACAAATGGCACCATCTTTAGGTTGTTTGACAGAGTGAG
>DGLO01000015.1:8789-20906 GCA_002388005.1 Candidatus Neomicrothrix sp. UBA4542 | reverse complement strand
CACGTTGAGGGATTCGAGATGCCCATTTTGGGGGATCGAAACTAGCTGATCGCATCTTTGGCTGACTAAATGCGAGAGGCCTCGACCTTCAGCACCAAACACAACCACTAATGGTTCCTTGGCTACTCGTAATTCGTATATCGAATCTTTCGCGGTTCCATCGAGGCCGATCACCCATAACCCCTCATCGGACATTCGCTGCAGTGCTGCGGGTAACCCACCCACTAGCGAGATAGGTAGGTGCTCCACAGCACCAGCGGCAGCCTTCACAGCTGCGGGCGTGAGCCGAACCGCTCGATGGCGTGGGAGAACAACAGCGCTTGCTCCTGCCACTTCAGCCGTTCTCAGAATTGCACCAAGGTTGCCTGGGTCGGTAACACCGTCAAGCGCAACTATCAGTAGCGGCTGGTTTTGTTTCGCTGACAACGCCACGTCAAGTTCTACAGGTCGGATCGATTCCGCGGTCGCGATTACTCCCTGATGAGAGTCAGTGCGGGCGTAGTCGTCGAGTTTCTTGCGAGTAAGTTGACGAATAGGAACTCGTCGCTCTTCCGATAGGTCGGCGATCTCAGCCAAGATCGCCGTATCGTGCACGTCCTCGCTAACAAATACCTGCTCGACTCGTCGTCGCCCGGCTCGCAACAGCTCCCGAACCGCTTGGCGGCCTTCGACGTGGCCGCCGCCTAAATCCTCGGGCCTTGTTCGTGATTTTCCTTTGGCTTCATTGCGAGCTCGCCCTTTGTTGGGAACGGCTGCGTTCCCTCGGCGCTGATGTCTGCCGGGGCGGTTGCCGACCACTTGTCGATTTTCCGCTTGTGTTGTTTGGTCTGCTCGTTTTCGCGGTCCTCGAGAGCTGCTCATCTTTGCTCCAGCAACGCAACGGCTATGGCGACTATTCCTTCGCCCCTGCCTAGGGCACCGATCCCTTCGGTGCGTTTCCCGCATACCGTTACGGGCCCTCCTGCCGCTCTGGACAAGTTCGCTTCCATTTCTTCCTTGGCGGGGGCAATTTGGGGTTCATCGGTGATTACGGTGCAATCGGCGTTCACTATCCACCATCCGGTGTCTTGAACTAACTGAGCCGCTTGTTCGAGCAAATCGATGCTGTTGACCTGGTCGAATTCCCCGCTGTCATCGGGAAAATTTTGACCGATATCACCCAATCCCGCGGCACCTAGTACCGCGTCGATGATCGCGTGAGCGACGACGTCCGCATCGCTATGACCGTCAAGACCGGTATATCCAGGGAAACGAACTCCACCAATCACTAAAGGGCGGTCATCGTCAGCCCATCGGTGAGCGTCATATCCCTGCCCGATGCGCATCATGTGTCAAATCCCATCAGATGGGCGACGATGACAAGGTCGCTGGGGTTGGTGATCTTGGCCGCGGCGGGATCGCCAGGCACGACCATTACTGTGCCTCCGATTGCTTCGACTAGCCCCGCGTCATCGGTTGCCTGTCCACCCTCAATATGGGCTTTCTCTAGAATTCTTCTACTGAAGGCTTGTGGAGTTTGGATAACCATAAGAGTGTCGCGGTCCACGGTAGTCTCCACCTTCTTTCCGCCGGGGGTGTCCACGACCCGTTTCAAGGTGTCCGTGGCTGGTAGTCCAGGCACAGCTCCGTCAGCGCCACCCAGCACCGCTTCGATCACCGATAGGTATATCTGGACTGAGGCACCTGGCCGAGCCGCGTCATGTATGACGATGATTTCTGCCGATTGTGGTAACGCTGCCAACCCTCCGCGCACTGACTCGCTTCGAGTCGGGCCGCCCGCTACGACGACATCTGCTTCAGGTAGCTTTGCGTTTCCGATCGCTTCTGGGTTCGCTACGAGGATGACGCCTTCAGAACACGACTGAGCGCTCGCTACGCTCCAATCGACCACGCGTTGGCCCCCGAGCTTTGCTAGTTGCTTATTCCCACCAAATCGGGATCCTGAACCAGCCGCGAGAACGATTGACCATACGCCTTCCACAGGACCACTGTGGCACCAGTTCGGTGGAATTCCTGCACTAGATGGGATGATTCGAAGAAAACGGTGCCGAAACGGCGTCGGGGATTGATGGTCTCGGGAACTGCCTGCAGTTCAATTCACTCAATCCGAAGTTGCTGCGTCCTCTAACTCAACGGGTCCGGGGTCGAATCCGTCTATGGAACGGAACACAATCTCGTCTTCGTCTTCGTCTACGTCAACGACCACGATTTGGCCGGCGCGGAACTCTTTGTACAGGATCCGTTCGGAAAGAGCGTCTTCTACGTGTCGTTGGATAGCGCGTCGGAGCGGCCGTGCCCCAAGGGTAGGGTCGTAGCCTTTTCGAGCTAGCCAACTTTTCGCGGCGTCGGTTAGTTCGAGGCCGAGACCTTGGGCCCGCAACTGATCGGATGTTCTACCGATCATCAGGTCAACGATTTCAGTGACCTCATCTCTGGAGAGTTCGTGGAACACGATGCTCTCGTCAACGCGGTTGAGGAACTCGGGTCGGAAATGGTTCTTGAGCGCGTCGTTGACTGTGTCTTTCATGCGTTGGTAACTCACCGCCTCGTCCGCTTTGGTGAAGCCGACGCTGGCTCTTCGCAGGTCCGCGGTTCCAAGATTCGAGGTCATGATTAAGACGGTGTTGCGGAAGTCAACGGAGCGGCCTTGGGCGTCGGTTAGGCGTCCTTCCTCGAGGATCTGCAGCAGGGTGTTGAAGACGTCGGGGTGGGCTTTTTCAACTTCGTCGAAAAGAACCACCGAGAAGGGACGCCGTCGAACTGCTTCGGTGAGTTGGCCCCCTTCTTCGTAACCGACGTAGCCAGGGGGTGACCCTACGAGACGACTGACGGTGTGCTTTTCCATGTACTCCGACATGTCCAAGCTAATTAGCGCGTCTTCATCTCCAAATAGGAACTCTGCAAGGGTCTTCGCGGTTTCTGTTTTTCCGACACCAGAAGGCCCAAGGAAAATAAATGAACCTCCCGGCCGCTTCGGGTCTTTAAGCCCTGCTCGAGTGCGGCGAATCGCTTGACTGACTGCGGTGATCGCGTCTTGTTGACCGATAACTCGTTTATGGAGTTCATCTTCCATCTTGAGGAGTTTTTGAGTTTCTTCCTCGGTGAGTTTGTACACCGGGATACCTGTCCAAATCGAGAGGACTTCAGCGATCGCTTCTTCATCGACTTCGTCGAATAGGTCGACGCCTTCTGTCTTGATTTGCTCCATCATCTCGGTTCGGCGATCCAGCAAATTCTTTTCTTCGTCACGCAGGGAGCCTGCCAGTTCGAAGTCTTGGCCTTCAACGGCCTGTTTTTTCTTCTCGACTACTTCCGCGATTTTATTTTCGATGTCTTTGTAATCAGGCGGAGTTTCCATCCGCTTGATTCTCATTCGTGACCCGGCTTCATCGATCAAATCGATGGCCTTGTCAGGTAAGTGCCGGTCAGCTATGTAGCGATCAGCCAGATTGGCTGCAGCTACTAACGCCTGATCGGTGATTGTCACCCGGTGGTGAGATTCGTAACGGTCGCGTAAACCTTTAAGAATTTCGATGGTGTGGCTAAGGGTTGGCTCTTCGACTCGTATCGGTTGGAAGCGCCGTTCTAGGGCGGCGTCTTTTTCGAGGTATTTTCGGTACTCCTCGAGAGTTGTGGCCCCGATTGTTTGCAATTCGCCGCGCGCCAACATCGGTTTTAAAATCGAGGCGGCGTCAATAGCCCCTTCCGCGGCCCCGGCTCCCACCAAAGTGTGCAACTCGTCAATGAACAAGATGATGTCGCCGCGCGTCTTGATCTCTTTCAGGACTTTCTTCAGCCGCTCTTCAAAATCTCCGCGATATCGCGATCCCGCCACAAGGGCCCCAAGATCGAGGGTGTAGAGCTGTTTCGCACGCAGGGTATCGGGGACTTCCCCAGCAACAATTTTCTGTGCCAACCCTTCGACTATGGCTGTCTTTCCGACTCCTGGTTCGCCAATTAGTACTGGATTGTTCTTGGTGCGGCGAGAGAGCACCTGCATGACCCGTTCGGTTTCGCGCATCCTGCCGATGACGGGGTCAAGTTTCTTATCGCGTGCATTTTGAGTGAGGTTGCGGCCAAATTGGTCAAGGACAGCTGAACCACCTTGTGCACCGTCTCCGCGGTCAGCGGACCCTCCTACCGTTTCTTTGCCAGCTTCAGAACCTTCGCCTTGGCCCGAGCCGCTGTACCCAGAAAGCAGTTGAATTACTTGTTGTCGAACGCGAGAAAGATCTGCTCCTAGCTTGACAAGAACTTGGGCCGCTACACCTTCGCCTTCTCGAATCAAACCCAGCAAAATATGTTCAGTCCCTATGTAGTTATGGCCCAACTGGAGCGCTTCGCGGAGCGACAACTCAAGAACTTTTTTGGCCCGTGGGGTAAAGGGGATATGGCCACTAGGCGATGACCCGCCTTGGCCGATTATTTCCTCTACCTGACTGCGAACCGCTTCTAAAGATATTCCCAATGATTCGAGCGCTTTTGCGGCAACTCCCTCGCCCTCGTGGATAAGCCCCAAAAGTATGTGCTCGGTGCCGATGTAGTTGTGGTTGAGAAGGCGAGCTTCCTCTTGAGCAAGCACAACAACACGGCGGGCTCGGTCGGTAAACCTTTCAAACACTGAATCCTCCAGGAGGCAAGTGTGCCCTCAGGCCACGGGCGTTATTGGAGTGTAACCGGGCAAACGCCGTTGTCTTACAGCAGGTTGTTCCCAAATTTGAAGAAAATGGTTTATCAATGGCCAAAATCGGACCTTTCAACCTAGATCAAGTAGTCGTTCGGCTTTGCAGTTAGGTTTGCATCGTGGTTTCTCTTACACCTCTTCAATACCGCGCCGACCTCAAGGGGGATCTGCAACGCGTGGAAACAGCATTACGAGACGCCGCGATAACCGACGACGACTTTCTCACTGAAGTCGCGTCTCATCTCATACCGGCCGGTGGCAAACGCTTGCGCCCGGCGTTCGTCATTGCCGCAGCACTTTGTTTGGACCCCAAGGGCGACCAGCCAGACGCCCTGACCGACGCGATGGTGCGGGGCGGGGTGGCGGTCGAGTTAGTCCATTTAGGGTCCCTTTACCATGACGACGTGATGGATGAAGCTGAAACACGGCGCGGCATTGAAGCTGTGAATCATCGTTGGGGAAACTTGACCGCAATCCTTGCTGGTGATTTTCTTCTCGCGAAGGCGTCGGAATTAGCTGCTTCGCTGGGGACCGAGGTTGCGGAACTCCTCGCCGCGACGATCGGGCGTCTATGCGAGGGCCAAGTACGTGAGTTACAACTCATTTACGACATCAGTCGGACTGAAGACCAGTATTTTGATGCCATTGCCGGCAAAACAGCCGAACTGTACGCCACTTCTTGTCGCATAGGCGGTTTGGTAGCAGGCGCAGATCAGGCAGTCGTTGACCGGTTGACTGAATTTGGTCGCGCCTACGGCATGGCGTTCCAGATCGTCGACGACATTCTTGATCTCGTTGCAACCGACGAGGAGCTCGGTAAGCCCTCAGGCAACGATCTGCGAGAAGGGGTCTATACGTTGCCGGTGATTCGCATGATCGCCTCGGGTGACCCAATCACGATGCTCCTAGGTCAGCCGTTAGACACAGAGACGAGGAATGAAGCGAGAAACGCGGTCATCGCGGGATCCGAGATTGAAACGTCGAAAGCGACAGCTCAGGGTTTCGTTAACGATGCTGTGGAGGCGCTCAATGTGTTGTCTGACACGCCGGGGGTTCTGGGCATGCGTGACGCAGCAACAAATCTGCTGTCAGCCCTTGACCGATAGCGACGTCTGGGGAGCTTCTCGTGTGGCCAATTATTCGTAACTACCGAGCATCTAGCTTCGAGCCGGGGCGTGGATCGTCTTGGGCTTGGGGACGCCGCACCCACGTAATGGGCATCATCAACGCCACTCAGGATTCATTTTCAGGTGACGGGATCGACGGTCAGCTAGATAAGGCTGTCGCGTTGGCTAATAGCTTTGAAGCCTGCGGCATCGATGTGATCGATATTGGAGGGGCGTCATCGCGACCTGGCGCTGACCCAACGCCAGTTGAGGTTGAAAAGTCGCGAGTTGTTCCGGTGGTCGAGGCGGTACGCGATGCGGTCGATCTGCCTATATCGATCGACACGACGTGGGCGGTTGTCGCAGAAGCCGCGCTAAACGCCGGTGCAACCATGGTCAACGACATCACCGGTTTCCTCCTAGATCCCGACCTTGCACCGCTAGTAGCTCAACGTGAAGTGGGCGCTGTGGCGATGCACAATCAGCGAGGACGCGAACATCACGATGTCATTGACGACATTGTTGCCGGCTTCAATGAAACTCTTTCGGTTTGTGAAGCCGCTCAAATTGACGCGTCGAAATTGATATTGGACCCAGGCTTTGGATTCGGATGGTCAGTTGCACAGAACCTGGAAATATTGCGGCGACTCCCCGAGTTGACTCAGTTGGAGTTACCACTTCTGATTGGCACTTCGCGAAAGTCATCAATAGGCACCGTGTTACGCACAGATCTTGGGGAGCGACTGTTCGGTACCGCCGCCACCGTGGCTCAAGCAATTTGTGCGGGCATCGATGTAATCCGAGTTCACGATGGGAGCCAAATGCGTGAGGTCGTGACGATGACAGATGCGATTATTCGGCCTGAATGACTTAGCCCGCTGACTCGTTAACCGAATGGTATTCGCCGTCAATTCCTAGGTATTCAGAACCTTCGTTGCGGTAGAAGCAACCGGCTCCCGACTGCTCCAAAACTTCAAGCATCGATGGGATCTGTCCGCCTTCTTGGCGTATTCGATCCATTACCCGCATCGGGTCTAGATGGTCCAGCATCTCAAACGGGCCGTGTACCCAGTTGAAACCCCAACGGATGGCGTTATCGATGTTCACGACGTCGTCGGCAATTTCGGGAACTAACCCTGCTGCGTACCTGAGGGTTCCTCCGAAGACCTGCCACGCGAGTTCGCCCGCGGGGGAGTCTTCGAAAATTACGTCTCCGAGCTCTGTCGAAACTCCCTCCAGGGCAGCGGGTTTCGCGTCGCGCCATTCTTCGTCAAGGAGGTCGAATGTTTCCTTTCGGCGAGTGCCGTCGTCCATTTTGATCTGGCGAGAGAAACCTCCTCCAGCTTTTCTCCCTAGCTGGCCGGTGTCGTGCATTTTTTGTTCAACCGGTGGGAAGGCTGTGTAGGCATGCCCTGCGTCCGTTTCCGGCAAGTTCACTGACAGGTTTTTCCCGACAAGTTCCATGACGTCGAGACCAATGAGGTCAA
This sequence comes from Candidatus Neomicrothrix sp. UBA4542, assembly GCA_002388005.1. GTDB lineage: Bacteria > Actinomycetota > Acidimicrobiia > Acidimicrobiales > Poriferisodalaceae > UBA2110. Next base: position 13,629 of record DGLO01000015.1, on the reverse strand, counting down.
TCAGCCCATAAAGGCCAGTGGGGGGAAGCCCCAGGGGAGTTGAAAGGATTGCGTCGACGGTTTCTTGGTTCATACCGTCGGCGAGGAAGGGTTTGGCGAGATGCAACCCAGAGAGCATGAAGAAACAGCCAATGCGATTTCCGATGAAATTGACTGTGTCTTTTGCGTGCACCACGCCTTTCCCGAGCCGGTGAGCGCCGAATTCGGCAAACGCTGCGATGACTTCATTATCGGTGTCCTCGCCGGGCACAAGCTCGAACAAATGCATCACCTTGACGGGGTTAAAGAAGTGAGTGATGGCGACGTCCGTACGAAAACGAGCAGGCATTCCTTCAGATATTTGCGACAGCGGGATACCCGACGTGTTGGACGAGATCACCGAGCCATCTTTTCGAATCAGTTCCAATCGGGTGAAAAGTTCTCGCTTGGCTTCGAGGTCTTCGACGACGGCCTCACAAACCCAGTCGTAGTCCGAAACCGCTTCCAGGTCGGCGTCTATGGTGCCGGTTGTCACTAAGTGCTGCGCGTCTTGGTCTATTTGCTGCAGAGCGACTTCGAGAACCTCTGTGTTTATGTCAAGCAGTAGGACGCGACATCCGGCGGCTGCGCTCGCGGCGGCAATGCCGGCGCCCATGGTTCCGGCACCGATGACGGCTACAGATTCAATTGATCGAGACAAAGTGCGCTCCTAAAAAAGTAGTGATCGGAGGTAAACGAGTTCCGGGTTGGGTGTTAACGGCCGGCGACTTGTCGTCCGATGATCTCCTTCATTATTTCGGTGGTACCGCCATAGATCGTCTGGACTCTGGCGTCGGCATATGCTCGAGCGATCGGGTACTCGTTCATAAACCCGTAGCCACCGAAAAGTTGAAGACACCGGGTAATAGTTCGCAACTGCATTTCGGTGCACCACCACTTGGATTCAGCAGCGTCTTCACCGGTCAACTCACCGGCGTTCAGGGCTTCGATTTGGCGATCTATAAAGACCCAAGCCATGTCAAGTTCAGTTTTCATTTCCGCGAGTTCGAAACGAGTGTTCTGAAACGATGAGATCTTCTGGCCGAACGCCTCGCGTTCGGTGACGTAGTCCACTGTCCAATCAAACGCTGCTTGAGCCGAGGCGGTGCCCGTTATTGCAATAGATAGTCGTTCTTGTGGAAGGTTCTTGACGAGGCTTAGAAAGCCGGCGCCTTCCCCGCCCAAAACGTTTTCTTCTGGAACGAAAACGTCGTTGAAGAATAGTTCGGCGGTGTCTTGACTCTTCATGCCCAACTTATCGAGATTTCGCCCTCGTTCGAAACCCTCCATCCCTTCCTCAAGGACAAGAAGAGAAATCCCTTTATGTTTTTCTGATGGGTCGGTCTTCACTGCCGTAATCACAAGGTCACTATTGATGCCGTTGGTGATAAAGGTCTTAGAGCCGTTGACGACGTAGCCAGCCCCTTTTCGGATGGCTGTGGTCCCCATTGACGCTAGATCCGAACCGATCGCGGGTTCGGTCATGGCTATTGCACTCATCAGTTCACCGTTAACGAGACCTGCCATCCAACGATCTGTCTGTTCCTCGTTGCAGTAGTTCAGAAAATATGGCAAGCAAACGTCGTTGTGCAAAGTGATGCACATTCCCGAACCAACCACTCCAGCTCGTTGGATTTCCTCATTAATTATGGAGTTGTACCGGAAGTCTTGGATCCCTCCGCCTCCACAAAACTCGGGTGCTGCCATCCCAAGGAAGCCGAGCGAGCCTGCTTTCCTAAACATCTCTTTATCGACTTTTCCATTGTGTTCCCATTTCTCGTGGTTGGGAACGATTTCTTTGTTGACAAAGGACCGGACCGAATCCCGAAACATGTCGTGTTCTTCATCAAAGATGACGCGTCGCATCCTCCGACCGTACTGGGTCGCGCCGCCCGCCTGCGAGGCAACTTGGCAAGGTAGCGTGCGGGACATGAGCACCTGGGATGCAGTAAGCCGAGCCGCCGGCGCTATGCGTCGGTTAAATCGCGCCCTTTCGGGCCGTCGATTACCCGACGACACCCTTGAAGAGGTCAGCGTTGCTGTCCACGACCTTGCCGATCGGTTTGATACCGGAACCAAGAGAAGCAAACTCGACGACATGATGACTCGCCCACACCTCGCCGCGATCTATTCAGGTCAATACACGCCCCTTGAGCTTGCGGTCGGAGAAGAGATCGAATTTGATCCTTTTTCGCTCGCTGGCGGCGAGTTTCATCCTGCTTCAATCGGTTTGATCTTCATCAAAGAATCGGATGACAGTGTCGTCGGCGCAGGCACGATCGATCCGATGTTTGCTGGGCCTCCAGAACGTGTCCATGGCGGCATTCAGGCGCTGATCATTGACGAGGTGATGGGTGCACTCAACCGTATGCGGGGCCGACAGGCTTACACCGCCTACCTACACGTGGAGTACCGAGGCCCTGCCCCATTGGGGGTACATGTCACTTTTCGGGCTTGGGTCCATGAGACCGATGGCAGGAAGATCTACTTGAAGGGCTCAGGGGAGGGTCCTGACGGCCGCTTTCTGGACGCTGAAGGCTTATTTATCCAACGCGAAGATCAACCCGAAGGATCTCTCCCTGCTCCATAGTGGCGGCTGAGTGAATCTCCGGTTCTTACTGTTCAGGGCGTAGCGTTGGAAACAGCACAACGTCGCGGATGCTCGACGCGCCTGTCAACAACATAGCGAGACGATCCATGCCGATGCCTAACCCTCCGGTAGGCGGGAGACCATATTCCAGAGCACGTATATAGTCCTCGTCGACCATCATCGCCTCGTCGTCGCCTTGAGCATTTTGAGCAGCCTGATCTTCAAAGCGGGACCGTTGTTGTTCGGGATCGACCAGTTCGGTAAACGCGTTGCAAAGTTCGCGTCCTGCCAGGATGGCTTCAAAGCGTTCGGTCATGCCTGGCTTGTCTCGATGCTCTCGAGACAGAGGCGAAACTTCGGCGGGGTAGTCGGTCACAAATACTGGACCCCAGAGAGCACCCTCGGTTGTTTTCTCATAGATCTCCAAGATGAGCTTGCCGGGGCCGAAGGTATCTTTAACCTGCACTTCGTGTTGTTTGGCAATAGTCCGAAGTTCGTCGAGTGGCATGTCGAGCGACAAAGTCGCACCGATCGACTCCTCGATTAGTTCAATCATCGTGGCTCGTCGCCAGGGTCGAGCAACGTCAAGTTCTTGGTCAGCGACCGTTAGTACCGTGGAACCAGTGAGTTCAACAGCAAGTTGTTCTACGAGTTCTTCCACAAGACTCATTATGTCGTGGTAATCGGCGTAGGCCTGATAGAGCTCAAGCATCGTGAACTCAGGGTTGTGCCGAGTCGATACTCCTTCGTTGCGGAATACTCGACCAATTTCGAAGACTTTTTCGAATCCCGCGACCGTTAGTCGTTTGAGGTAGAGCTCTGGCGCGACTCTGAGGTACAGATCGAGATCCAGGGCGTTGTGGTGGGTGGTGAAGGGCCGAGCGTTGGCTCCTCCTGGTATTGGGTGAAATATTGGGGTTTCCACTTCAATAAACCCCCGTTGCTCCAGAAAAGATCGGGTCAGTGTCATCATGCGACTTCTCATGAGGAACGTCTGTCTTGCTTCTGGAGTGACCCAGAGATCCACGTAACGTTGTCGGTAACGGGTATCTACGTCGTTGATTCCATGCCACTTGTCCGGGAATGGGCGTCGAGCTTCCGCCAGAACAACCCATGAGTCCACTCTTACGCTCAATTCTCCTCGCCGTGTGGTCATAACGACGCCCGTGATGCCAACCCAATCACCAAGATTGAGATCGCAAAACTGCTCGAACTCTGGCGTCGTTTTTGAGGGGGCAAAGAGTTGTATACGGCCGGAACCGTCGTCGAGGGTGGCAAACGCGAGCTTTCCTTGCACTCGTCGCAGCATGAGCCGTCCCGCGATGGCCACCACGTGATCCGTTTCTTGACCGGGTTCGAGACCAGCGTGACGAGTGATCAGTTCCTCGACCCGGCTATCGGTGACGAATCGGTAGGGAATTTCGGCCATATCTCCTCAACGACGCTCAATTTCGTTGCACCGCATTCAACTTGGCGCAACAACCATTCTTCATGGTGGTTCATGAAGAGCTCTAGTGGTGCGATCAATTGTCAAATAACCATCTTTCGTTCGAGAAGCTTGGCGTCTTTCAGCCGATTCATCTCACACCTTTTTAGATGACCGCGCCCTATCGTCCGTCCAACATTGGGCCGTCTCAGCAGGACAGGTCCTCCACTCGCACTATCGCTTGATCTGAGACTGCCTCCCGCCAGTGCGGAGAAAGCAATTCTGGGGCTAAGTCGGCGAGTGGATAAAGGACGAATGCTCTTGTGTTCATGAGCGGGTGGGGAACTGTTAATTGCGGATCATCGAGTTCGAGTTCGCCATACAGCAAAACGTCAACGTCGAGGGTTCGTGGTCCCCAATGTTCTGTCCGAACGCGTCCGGCGGAGTTCTCGAGTTGCTGGCAGGTATTAAGAAGATCGTAAGGAGCAATCGAGGTGCGCATTTCGACAACTAGGTTCAGAAACGCCCCTTGAGATGGCCCTCCGATTGGTGCTGTTTCGTACACGCCTGAGATCGCGTGTTTGTCGGGAATGTCTCGCACCGCTGAGGTCAGCAATTCTCTACGGTCACCTAGGTTGGATCCTAGACCCAGGAAGGCTCTTACGATTTGGGGCATTTCGTTTTCATGTTCGTTAGTTGTGACGCGTAACTCGAACCGCGGTGAACTCTATTTCTGATGGCACGGGTGGTCGGAGCTTCTTAACCGTCACCTCCGCACCTGACACGCCACCAAGTTCGAGCAAATA
>DGLO01000015.1:0-8402 GCA_002388005.1 Candidatus Neomicrothrix sp. UBA4542 | reverse complement strand
GAAACCGCTTCTGTCACCGCGCCATAGTCGACCGTGTCCTCTAATTCATCTGAATCTCCAGCAGCCGATAGATCCGCAAAAATATCGATATCGAGTTCCAGCGGTTGTGGCCGTTCGCGTTCTTCGGGCAACACCCCCACGATGCACACGACGCGTAGGCCCCGAAGTTGAATACAGTCACTGTTTTTTGGTTCTGTCACGGCTCAGTGGTTTCTGGTTGGGGTTCCATGCCGACTGCTATTTCAACTAGTTCTCGACCGTGTGGTCCTAGGCGCTGCTGGAAGATCCGTTCCGCTATGGCGGTGACTTGTGGCCCCGTCGCGACAAGGCCGGCCCAAAGGAGATATGCCGCCATGAGTCCGCATAGACGTTCCCCCACTACTTCCTTGTGAAGCAGCACTTTTTGTCCTGCCGATATTGCGCTTCGGATCTCAACGAAGAGCGCTTTCATAAATTCGGCGAGATGGTCGTGCGCTGGCCACGGCCGGTGTCTGAAGGGCATGCCAAGTTCTTCGTAATTATGAAGGTTGTGCGAACCAGCAATCAGTGAATAGAGGAGGTCGAATTCATGCTGACGGACCCAGATGATTTCTTCCTGGCGGCGAACGCGTCGATGATGTTCGCCGTATCCCCCTGGTCGCTCACAGATAGCTAAGGAGTCTTTAATGACCCAGACAAAATTTCTGGGCTCAATGCCTTCCGCCCACTTCCCCTTCACGGTCCCCGATTCCCCATGCGTTTAGAAACGCTGTCTTGAGGGAAATGTTACTTGGCCTCTATTGAGGGGGCCACTGCCGTGTCGGCGGCGCCTAGGAACCGACTGACGTGTCATATTCCCAGATATCGGGAAGGTTTCGGTAGCGCTGCGCGACATCAAGTCCGTACCCCACGACCCAAACCGCGGGCAGCTTGAATCCCACGTATTTGACGAGATCATCAAGCTCTCCTTGCTGTTCCTCTCGAACCAGAAGGGAGCAGAACTCGAGAGTGCCCGGATTCCTCGCGAGAAGTGTCTTTCGCAGGTATCGCAAAGTAAGGCCGCTATCTACGATGTCTTCCACGAGGATCACATCTCGGCCTTCGATGTCCTCATCAAGATCTTTCAATATTCGAACCACGCCACTCGTTCGTGTACTCGATCCATACGATGACACCGCCATGAAGTCCAGTTCGACACGAAGATCGATGGCCCTGGCTAGGTCAGTGGTAAAGATCGCCCCGCCTTTGAGTACACCAATTAGCAGTGGAACTCGTCCGGCATAGTCGTTAGTGATCTCTTGACCGAGATCGTGGACCCGATTGCTGATTTCATCGTGGCTCACAAGGATCTTGCTCAAGGCGGGGTCACCGTTGAGGGCGTTCTGATCCGTCACAAGGAGCGAACCTAGCCGCTATCTCGAACTTGACTGTCATCTTTGGTCAAGGTTTCAATTCTTAATTTACCCCTGGTGCGTCGCACGGTCCGGCCCTCTCCTACTTCGGTGCCTTGGAACTCTCCTCGCGCGACCGCGAGGACTCGTTCGACTGCAGCCAGCTGAGGGGGGTGTTCGTTGCGGAGCCACGTTCGGATTGCCCGACGAGCTAAAGCAAGAGGGGCCTCTGTCAAGGAAGCGGCATCTGTTGGATCCACAACTTGCGCAAGTTCATCAAGCAAGTCACGGTCGGTTTCTGCAAGTTGTCCGGCGCGGGTCAGCAGCGGAACTACGTCTCGTTCAGCGATTTCATTCAGGAGGGGTATGACCTCATTGCGAATTCGATTTCGTCGAAATCGCGGATCAACGTTGGTTGGATCGTTAACTGGCCGCCAGTCAAACAGTTCACATACTTGTTGGGTGTCAGCGCGGCGAAGAGAAAGAATCGGATGATGTTTCGGTCTCATCCCCGCGGACGCGTCAAGACCTCCTCCTCGAAGAAGGTGAAGAAGGATCGTTTCTGCTTGGTCGTCGGCTGTGTGGCCTGTGAGGACCGTCGAAGGTAGAGCTGCGAAACGGGCCGACCGCGCGCGGGCCTCTAAATTGGGTCCATCTTCAAGTTCGAGGGTCACCGTTTTGAACTGCGCGTTGACCCGTTGGGAAAGCTCCGCAACTTGATCGCGTTCTGCGGAGCCATTGGGTCGCAGTCCGTGATCAACGTGGTAGGCGATGACCTTCGAGCCCGTCAACGACGCGAGAATCAATAGGGCTGATGAGTCTGCTCCGCCTGACACCGCACAATGCAGCGTTCCTCTATTCGGAAAGGTGCAGTTTGTGAGTAGTGGTTCGATCTGGTCAAGGTCTGACATGCGGGAACCTCAGTTACGCGCCTGGTACTCGTTGCATCCAAGCGGACGGGTCTCGAATTTCGACCATAGATGGAAGGTGGTCTGGATCGCGCCAAATGACGTCCACGGCTCGGTTACCCCGTTCGGACTCGATGGCCGCTATGAATTCTTCTCCTGCCTGATACTGCGCCAGCTTGGCTTCTATCCCCATAAGTTTTTGCATGATCCGCGCGACACCTGTTGCGCTGTTGCGACGTTCGTGCATCACTCGATGGAACCGCGACGCGTGGGGTATATGGCCATTTGCCGCGCGAGACATAGTGACGTCGCCGTGCCCCTCTACCAAACTCATCATTCCGCCGACACAATCCAAAAGTTCTCGCTGGCGTTCGCTCGCGAATAGCTGCGCCACTCCGCCGTCAGCCATCGGGTCGTGGCCTTCGCGGCGCAACTTTATGAACTCCTGCAGGCCTTGCTTGATTCGGTCGGGGTCGGGCTCAACTTCGTCGAGCATTTGATTCACGAGTTCTAAGAAGCGGGGGCGCAGCCATGGCACACCGGTGAACTGCGAGCGGTGAGTCAACTCATGCAATGCCAGCCATAGCCTGAATTGTTTGGGGTCGAAAGCAAATTTCTTTTCGATCGACAAAATGTTCGGTCCGACGTAATACACGAGATCTTGCTCATCTCTGTCTTCATCTTCAGCCAGTAGCAGGTCGTATTGGCCCAGCACGCGTCTGGACATCCAACCCAAGACCGCTCCTAATTCGGCGGCTGCGATTTTCGGTGTGATTCGGCTGGCGGGATGTGTACCACTGGATTCAGCCAAAACTGGCCCTAACAACCTCCGGAAGGCCCGAATGTTCGCGTCGATCCATCCTCCCCGGTCGATTACTCGGGCGCGGGCGGAACCTTCATTGGAGACCAGTCCAGTTTCTGCGGCGACTAGTTCTTCAGCTACGGGGGTGAAGCGGGCAAAATCTTTGTGCAATGAGTCGCCCAAATATGACCGCGACAATGGTTCTTCTCCCGCGACCCGTACCGCAACCCGGCGGGCTAGTTCCCAGTCGACGGGCCCGTCCGTCACTGTCGAGCTCAGCGTTTGGGGTATCGAGGAGCCACCACTTTGGTGATGTACCCCGCGACCAGTTGAAGGACTCCGAGCACGGTACCTATAGCGAGGGGCACAGCGAGCCAGAAATGCCAGACTTGGGCAGCAAGTGCGTTCATGTGGTCATCGTATCTAACACTGCAGCGTAGACCTTTAATCTGAGCCCCAGTTCAGTCTGATTCCCAGAAATATGCAGGCGATCTCGGCCGAAGTGGCTGATAGCGTCAGTGGCTCAGCGCCCGAGTAGCTCAGTGGCAGAGCGGCTCTCTCGTAAAGAGCAGGTCGCGGGTTCAATCCCCGCCTCGGGCTCCGTCGTTCACCGCACCACCAGGTTTTCTACTCAGTGAGGTTCACAAGAAGCCTTTGTAGTAGAAGTCGTTCGTTTGGGTTGCGTCGCAGGTAGCTACCGGCCTTGGTGACCGCGTCCAACGACGTTGATGCGCGTGCGGCATCAAGGCGGCCTGTTGCAACGTCATCGCGAATAGAGACCCCGACGGCGGTAATACCCATCGTGAGTTCGTCTGTCCGCAGTCTCCTCAGTTCTCTTTTGTGACGATCTTCCAGACTCCGACGACCCATGCCTCGTTCGCCGAAACGCTCTGCGCGGTCATCAAGTTCTTTGCGTTCCCGATCATGTCGATCCTGCAGCGGAGCCGCTGCATTGTCGATCATTTCGAGTAACCGATCTGCAGCGTCGGCGGCAGCGTTTCCGCTGCCATCAAGAGTTGTCCGAAGTTGCTGCCATGTGGTCCACCGTTCAAGGGCGGCATCGTCTGAAGCAAGGAGTAGCGCCCGATCAATTGAACCATTGGCGACGTTCGCTATCGCTGATGAACGCTGCTCGTCAACCCCGGACGCACGCAACGCTTCTATTAGTTCGTGGGGGCTAATAGTTGTCAGATCAACTTGAGTGCAGCGGGAGGCAATGGTTGCCAACTCGGCTGGGATTTCTTCCGCCGTCAATATGAAATGGGTTGACTGTGGAGGCTCTTCCAAAACCTTGAGAATCATCGGTGCAGCACCGAGTGCTAGGTGGATGTCTTCCACCAGAATGACTTTCCGATCGCCCTCAAACGGACTTGTTGTCGCAACTCTGACGATGTCTTTCGCTTGTTCCACCGAAAGTGCGGGTCCGTTGCGTTCGAACACCATCAAGTCAGGATGCTCTTCAGACATAGCGAGCCTTCGATGGCGTTGTGAATCATCACGTTCGTAAGCTAAGAGTTCTGCAGCGAAGCTGGTGGCCATGGTTCGCGCACCACAGCCCATTGGCCCAACAAGTAGATAGGCGGGCAACGGGTTTACCACCGCGGAGCGAAGCATCGATACAGCTGCGGTTTGTCCAACGATTTCGCTGAAAGCATCACTCATTTCGCACCAACTGCGCTGGCGACCCTCTCAGCTACTTCCTCGATCGATCCGGTGCCGTCCACGACGACCCAGCGATCTGGATCTGCATCAGCTAGAGCGGCGAATCCCTCAATGACCCGAGCGGCGAAATCGGTGTCTTCACGTTCCATTCGGTCTCGTTCTTCTCCTAACCGACGATCGGCTGTATCGGCTGGCACGGTCAACAAAACCACTAGATCTGGCAATAGGCCGCCGCTTGCCCATTCAGCGAGCCGCATGAGTTCATCTATGGGTTGGCCTCGGCCGTGACCTTGATAGGCGAGAGTCGATCCATATGACCGGTCGGTAATGACATCGCGACCTTCTGAGAGAGCCGGTTCAACTACTTCGGCTAAGTGTTGGGCTCGATCAGCGGCAAAGAGCAGTGCTTCTGCCCGTTGTGTCGGTTCAGGGCCATTCCCGAGCAACAAACCGCGGATAGCCACCCCCAGGTCAGTCCCGCCGGGCTCGCGGGTGAGAACAGCGTCGAGACGGTCGGCAAGAAGTCGGGCTTGAGTTGATTTGCCGCTCGCCTCCCACCCTTCAATGGCTATGTATTTTCCGCGGCGACTCATGGCGACTTCTTTTGAGGGGCGCGCAGAGAAATCCACGCAAGTGCAGCGGCGACCAGCATGAAACTGCTCGCCAACCATAAGGCCCCCCGGACACCGGGAAGAGCCATAGTCCATGATCCCACAGCGATTTCATTATCGAAAACCACGCCAAAGAACCAATTGAAACCGTCCGACAGGAACCCGCCAACAGTGATGGACAAAAGCAAACAAAAGCGCACCAGGGTGTACAACGCGCTAAACACTCGCCCTCTGAGCTGCTCCTCGACATGTTCATGGAGGAGGGTGAATCCCAAGACATATACCGATCCGGCGCAGATACCCATAGCAAAAACGCCCGACAAGGTAAGCAAAGTATTTGAACTTGTTACCGCGAAAAGCAGGCATATGCCGGCCCCGAAAATTGAGGCGACGAAAATACGTTCTTTGTCGAGGCGCCGTTGTACCGCTGACAGAACCGAAACTCCCGACGCTACCCCTAACCCCATGGTGACCAGAATGGTTCCGAATCCCGCGTTGCCAGCACCCAGGACCACGTCATTAAAAACTGCCCCGAGAGGGATCAGCATCCCTCCACCAATCATCCCGGTTCCCAGACCAATCAAAACTGCTCGTACCTGCGGGCTAATTGCGATGAAGCTCCACCCTTCGCGGAGTTCTCTTACTCCTTGCGCCAAGTCAATTGATGGGGCATCGTCGGCGTCGCGACGGTGTCTAATCAAAGGCAGGGCGGCTATGAGGGCCGCTGCAACCAGAAAAGTCAATGCATCGAGAGCTAACGCCCACTCAACTTGACCGATGCTGCTTCCTCCTAACCATTCGGCGAACTTGGCGAGGCCGATGAAAGCTCCTGCGGCAAGTGGAAATGTTCCGTAGGCCGCTACCAGAGATAACGAATTTGCTGCAGTTAGCTGTTCTTTGGGTACCAGGTTCGGAACGATTGCTTCCTTCGCTGGACCCCATAGCGAGGTGGCGAGTTCGAGCACCAACGAGGCCAGGATTAACCCCCATACGCGCTCTATAAATGGAATCGTCAGCAATACTCCGGCGCGCAGTATGTCGCAGCTGATTAACAGGCGTTTCCGGTTTACTCGGTCGACGATCACGCCGCCGACTGATGCCAAGAAAAACCCAGGTAGAACTCGCGCCAACATCACCAAAGCGATTGCAGATCCTGGCTGGTCTCCTCCGATCCGTCGCGCGATTTCGATAATTGCCAGAAATCCGATCCAGTCTCCGAAGGCGCTGACCACCTGTGCGATCCAAAGACGGAGAAATCCCGGACTGCCGAACACGGGGTGCGATCGGGTAAGGCGGCTCTCGGGGCTGTCAGCGGCGGAGGATTGGTCGTTCATGTCGAAGAATGCGGGTGATAGATGTCAATTTATTAGCTAGCAAGGCTAGGCGTTCTAGCTAGGTCTCTGTGGTTTGCGATCGCTATTTCACCGATCAAGCACGTCTCTCCGCGAGCAGCTCAACTGCTCTTTGATCTGTGAGTTCTTCGACTGACTCCCAGTTTTTCAGCGACGCGTTCGTCTTTCCGTCGGTTACGTAGGGACCAAATTTCCCGTCCTTGAGCAAGATCGGCTTGCCACTGTTGGGATCTACACCAAACTCCTTCAGCGGGGGCTTCGCCTTCGCACGGCCAAATTTCTTGGGCATTGCAAGGAGCCCTAGGCACTCTTCCAGAGTGATAGTGAAGAGCTGTTCCTCGTTCTTCAGATTACGACTTTCCGGGCCCTTCAAGAGATACGGACCATATGGGCCGTTTTGGACTGTGATCGCTATGCCATCTGCAGGATCGGTTCCAACGGTGCGAGGCAGACTGAGGAGTTCAAGCGCGTCCTCAAGAGTGACTCGTTCAATTGTCATGGTGTCAAAAAGAGAGGCGGTTTTGGGTTTTGGTTGTGATTTAAGTTCGTCGATTCGATCTAGTTCCGCAACAAGCTCGACAATGTTTTCGAACTCATGAGAGACCTCTATCAATGAGTTGATGTTGGTAAGGCGTTCTTCTTGATCGTCCGATCGCAACTCTTTCATATAGCCGGATTGATCTAGGCATGACTGCAGAGCTGTTGGGGCGTCCAAATCGCGCATGTCGGAAATCGAGTTTCTCAACTTAAGAAACGACCGAATGGCCTTGCGCGCAGCGGTTGACGAACCAGCTGCCTCCGCTTGTTCGAAAGCCTCGAGAAGACTGATTCCGTTCTCCTTGCCGTATTCAGCTAGGCGTTTGATCGCGGCATCCCCAATTCCGCGTTTAGGGTTTTTGACAGCCTGACGAACCGAGTCATCATCAGGCTGTTCGGTCATACAGCGCATGTACGCGAGAGCTACCTTTAGTTCTTTCTTGTGGAGCGGGAGATTCAAGAGTTGTCCCCCAGGGGACGATGACATCGGCATTTTGGGGAATCGTCCCAGAGATACGTATGGACCGTACGTACCAACCCTGACAATAACTTCGAGGCCAGTCTCAGGGTCTACCCCTAGAACTCGCTCTTGGGGTGTTTCGAGCAGTTCAATCGCCCGTTCAAGGGTGATCTCATCTGGTGCGATCCCGGCAGGTAAGGATCGAATTTCATCGCCTCTTTGTATGTAAGGGCTGGTCTTACCTACCTTGGCGACGATAAGTAGGCCATCTTCATCAATGCCAATAGGGATCGTGTTGATCTCTACTGCATCAATTTCCTCAAGGTGACCGGCAGACACTAAGTCGCGAAGACCTGGAAGAACCTTTCCTTCTCCATCGACACCCCCGTAATAGAAATCGGATAGCCATGGGGCGGACTCAAGTTCCCCTGTGGATATTCCGTCAAGGTCATCTTCCATGCGGGCGGTGAGCGCGTAGTCAACTAGGTGAGAGAAATGATTCTCCATGAGACCGACGGTGGCAAAGGCAGTTAACGCTGGGACTAAAGCTGAGCCTTTTTTCCATACGTAACCTCGATTCTGGATCGTACCGAGGATGCTCGCGTATGTACTGGGTCGTCCAATACCGAGGTCTTCTAATTGTCTAACTAGGGTCGCCTCGGTGTATCGAGCCGGGGGTTTCGTTTCGTGTTCTGTGCTT
>DGLO01000013.1 GCA_002388005.1 Candidatus Neomicrothrix sp. UBA4542 | reverse complement strand
CAAAGCATGGAATTCATGGACGCGGGCTGGCTACTCCAATACGCCACTGCAGCGCGTCAACTCACCGAAGAAGAGATGGATGGCTACCGTGCTCCTTTCCCGGACGAGTCCTATATGGCCGGCGCCCGCCAATTCCCAACCCTCGTACCTATCACCCCCGACCATGGCGGGGTAAAAGAGAATCTCGCGGCATGGAAAGTGCTCGATCAATGGGACAAGCCGTTCCTCACCTTGTGGTGCCCCGATGATTCTGTGCTCGGGCATCTGCACCACGAATTCATCCAACGCGTGCCCGGCGCAGCAGCGCAACCCCATCAGGAATTTCAACCGGGAGGTCACTTCTTACAAGATGATCGGGGTGAAGATGTGGCCGCAGCCCTTATCGGCTGGCTGCGTTGAGGCCCCACAGCTATCACCGTTTCACTGACGACACCCACGATCAACGCCCCCTCGACGGAGCCATGTTGAGTTTGTCGTTCGATTGGGTAAAACTCGCAACGATTCACTGAAGACCAACTTGAGCAAAAAGAGAACCTACTTTGGGCGTCTTTTGAGAGGAGGCTCGCGATGAGAAACATCGAGGGCCTACTGGAGGAGATCAACGCCCGACATGCCGACCTAGACGAGACTGCCGAAGAGGCTGAACGGCTCAACGCTGCGCCACCAGCTCTCGTCGATCTCATGAGGGACCTTCGCGTGCCGTTAGTGAAGGTACCGTCCGAGATCGGAGGCGACGAACTCTCAATGGCGTCTCAACTGCGGTACTTCGAAGCTCTCAGCTACTCCAATCCCACCGCAGGCTGGACAGGCTTCAACCACGCTGGAGCCGCGGGCATGTGTGCAGCAAAACTGAGCGACGCAGGAATCGATGTCGTCTTCGGGTCAGGAGCGGTGCCGTTCTTCGGAGCAGTAGCCGCGCCATCTGGCGTGTTCAGCTTCGCCGATGGCGGCATCAAACTAAGTGGCCACTATCGCTACGTCAGCGGCGCCGGACACGCCGAATGGTTCCTTCTCGCAGGAATCGAATCCGGAGAGGGTTCCTCGGTGCGGCTTGCAGCAGTTCGGGCTGATGAGGTGTCTTTGAGCGACAACTGGGACGTCATGGCGCTCAAAGGAACAGGCAGCGTCGATGTCACTCTCGAAGACGTGCTTGTCCCAGATCATCTCCTTGCCGATCCCACTGCCAAACCAGTGCGAGGCGGCCCAATGTACACAGTGGGATACCAGACCTATGTAGCCGGCGAAAACCTGGGTTTCTCAATCGGAGTCTGCCAACGATTGGTCGATGAGATCACCCGATATGCAACTTCCAAGTTCCGGGCGACCGATGGCCGTCTAGCCGATAGAGGAGCCTTCCAATACGAGTTGGGGAAAACCCAGCTTGCGGTACAAGCGGCTAGAGCTTTCGGTTCAGTCGAACTAGCCGCAGCGGACGCTAGATGCACGAGTAACAACGGACTTGACTCAGCCGAAGAACAGAAAGTCGTTGCGACCCTCGCGTTCTGTACCGAGACCGCGGTGAATGCCGTGAGCCATCTTTATCATTTTGCCGGAGCCGGAGCGATCTTTAACAGCAGCGTCCTTCAGCGCTGCTTTAGAGATGCCCACGGTTCGGTGATGCATCATGTCGCTTCCAACATTGCCTACGACAAGTACGGGAAAAGCTTGCTGGCGCCTCTCGATCCCCAAGAGTGACGTTGTGCTCTCTCTGATCGATCTGTTGCGTTGGAGAGCCGAACTCCACCCCGACGCTGTAGCACTCGCTGACGAACACGACCACCAAGTCACCTATTCCGAACTCCATCACCAAATAGAACGGTGCGCATCGAGATGGAGCGCCCTCGGGGTGACCCGAGGCGACGTCGTTGCCATTCTTGACACCAACTCAACCGCATTCGTTGTGCACTTATTTGGTCTGGCCCGACTCCAGGCTGTTCCCGCGTTGCTGAATTGGCGACTGACACCGACCGAAATCGGCTCTCTGTTCGACCTTGTTCAACCAATTGCGATCGTCGCTGGTCAAGAACTCATCGGGCAGCTCCCACCGGAACTTCCATCGACTCGAATCGCCCTCCACTCAGACGAAAGATGTCCTTCGGATTGGATACCAGATGCAGACGCAATCGTTGATGGCGACCTGCCTCCCCAACCCCAACCAGGTGACATATTTGCTTTAGGGTTTTCTAGTGGAACGACTGGTCGAGCTAAGGGCGTCCCTCTCCGACACGAATCTCTAGTTCGATCAGCGTTGATCGACAGCGCAGAAAACGCCGCAATGTACCTTGGCGCTCCACACATCATGGTGACCCCCATGTTTCATCTCGCTGGGTTATCGAACAGTTTGATGGGCCTCGCTCACGGCGCTGAACTTCACTTACGAGCCAGGTTTAACCCGGAATCAGTTCTTGAAGACATCGAGCGACTGAGTGCGGCATATATCACTGCGGTCCCGGCGATGTTTCGCTCCCTCGTTGAAACTGCTCGATCGCAAACACAAGTCCCGGATCTATCTTCGATGCTCGAAATGTCCTATGGCGCATCACCCATCCCTCCAGAACTGGTACGAGAAGTCGAGATGCTCTTCCCCAACGTTCGGCTTCGACAGTTCTACGGGATGACCGAAATAGCTGGGGCACTGACCACCCTCACTCCCGCCGATCACGATCCATCCAACCCTCATCGCCAATCAGCTGGACGCGTAAACCCCGGATTTGAAGTGCGGTTGGTTGACCGGCACGGAGATGACGTGATGGACGGCGAACCCGGCGAAATCATCGTTCGAGGTTCATCGGTCTTTCACAACTACTGGAAAGATCCCGAAGCAACCAAGGAAGCCATCATCGATGGATGGTTCCAAACCGGCGACATAGCGGTGCGCTCCGACGGGTACATCACAATCATGGACCGGGCCAAAGACATGGTCATCACAGGCGGCGAGAACGTCTACCCAGCTGAGATCGAGGCAGTCTTATACGAACACTCCGCGATCGCCGATGTAGCAGTAATCGGAATTCCTGATGACCAGCTGGGGGAGCGAGTCCACGCGGTGATCGTCACTCAACCTGGAACAACGGTGGACCTCGAGACAATCATGGATTTCTGCCGGGGTCGTCTGGCCGGTTACAAGCTCCCACGTTCGATGGAGCTGGTATCTGAGCTACCTCGGAACCCCACAGGCAAGATCCTCAAAAAGGAGCTCCGGTCTCACCACTGGGAAGGTCACCTGAAGAAGGTGTGAGTCCAATCGACACAATTTCTTGTAAAACTGGAATGGTGCGTTGGCAATGGGTGTTCGTGGTCTCGATCGCATTGGTCGCGGGATGCGCAGATCCCAAGGGGATAGACCTCGACGCAGTCGAGGGCACGACTACACAAGTCCAGCCCCTCGAAGTGGACACGACGACCACGATTGCAGCCACAACCTCGACAGCCACGACGACCATTGCCACTCCTACTTCTCCTAAATGGCAGACCGGATCATCTGACTATCTCTACGACCAACAAATGCTTCACACCTTCGAACTCACCATTTCCGAAGATGCTCTTGCAGAGATAGACGGTGATCCGAGCGAAGAGGTATACGTCGAAGGCAGCCTGACCTTCGAAGGTGAAACCGTCACTCCCATCGGCGTCCGCTACAAGGGATCGATTGGTGCCTGGGTTGGATGCCT
>DGLO01000041.1:2025-4261 GCA_002388005.1 Candidatus Neomicrothrix sp. UBA4542 | reverse complement strand
CCGCCTTGGGCCGCGATCGAATGGGCACGTCGCGGGGAGTCATGGAAAGTGAAGACCTTTACCCGGTATCCCAGTTCACTCAATGAGGCTGCAGCGGACGCTCCTGCTAATCCCGTCCCGACGACGATGATTTCGAAGCGGCGTTTATTGTTGGGGTTGACCAACTTCATAGAGAACTTGTGGTTCTCCCACTTCTCCCCAATTAATCCTTCGGGGACGTTCGAATTGAGAACTGTCATCAGTGTTTCTCCGCCTCGTGTTCCAGACAGGCCACGTCACCAACATCGCATTTTCGGTTGTCGTCATTGATCAGTCCGGCGGTGACGAGGACCGGGAAGCTGAGGTTACCGACGAGGATTAGCCCGGCCACAAGCTTCGCGAACGTGCGTCGTAACTCGTTGTACTTGGGGTTGTTGATACCCAAGCTCTGAAACAGACTCCACGTGCCATGGAAAATGTGAATGGCCAATGCCACATTTGCCACCACATAAATGATTGCGACCGGCAGTGCGGAAAGACTCGCGACCACGTTGTGGTACGGGTCTCCAAGTACGTAGTCATCGCCGAGCCACCAGCCCCACGTCAGATCTGCCAAATGAAAAAGCAGATAGAGCAAGATGATGGGACCCGTCCATCGCATTGTTCGACTCGCGTAGTTCGCGGCGACGTAGTCACGTTTACTGCCGTACCTTTTCTCACCGCCGACGAAATCTGCTTTGTCGCTGGCTTTACGGCTCCGCTCTTTCAATGAGTAAGCGGAATGAATGTGCAACACAAACATGGCGGCTAAGCCCAATCGCAGCACCCACAACAACAAAGTGCGGGGAAGTAAACCCCCGCCGAGATTCCGCAGCGATTCGGCGTACTCGTGTAACTGAACCGGGCCCTCATAGATATGCAGGTTGCCGATCATGTGTACGACGACGAAACCAAGCAAACCAATGCCAGTCAAGGCCATGACCCACTTTCGTCCGACCGAGGACTGATAAATGTTCAGCGGAAACGGCAACTGCCATTTTCGTCGAAAGATCGGAGTCGAACCTAGAGGGCTCGTCGCCGGGGCCGCCATGGCCAACCTCCTGTGCAAGAACTGTGCTGTCGAAACCGTATCGCCGGTGAAGCAGCAATGCAGAACTCGTCAGCAAACCTTTACTTCATAAGAGTTGATTGCGTGAACCCCGCCCCCCCGAAGTTCAAGAGAAAGACCGGCGGTTCCAAGGTGCTGAGCAACCAGAATTGGCTCAGCAACTTTCGTGACGCTGTCCGGGTCGAAGTGTCCGTTATAGGTCCAACGCTGCGGCTCCGAACCTGGAGCACGCCACTCGATTGTCAGGGTCGCTGGACCGATATGGTTGCGCAAATCTGACACGACATGCACCGCACATTTTCTTTGTCCCTTGAGCATCGTGTCGGTGTGTAAATCAGCTACCGCGATGACTGGTCGATTCGCGGCAGTCATTGCATCCCATGCCTTTTTAGGCCTACGACGGTGATCTAGAAGCGAGCAACTGACATAGGGCATTGCGTCGGCGAGAAGAAATTGGCAGAAACCGCCGGAGGGTCGATACTTCAACGTTCGGAGAATCTCGATGGTGTGACGGATTATCTCCGCCTGACGTTCTTGGGTCTGCAGAACCCAATCAGACCAGCTATCAGAGTTCTGAAGGGGGGAAAGACGTTCAAGCAAATGCAATTGCGCACCAAAGGTTTCTGAAAGCACCGCTCTCGCAACATTGGGGAAATCGTCGGCCTTGCACGCTGCTGCGATCTCCGCGTCGACAGGTAACGCTTGTGCCCCAAATTCTGAGACAAATCTCAGCATCCGCGGCAACCGAGATGCCAGAACTTGAAGATCTGAAATTTCGCCGTGTCGCCATCCAAACCAAAGATGTGAATCTGTGCCATCGAGTTGAGGGAAATGAGGAGGCACACCGGAATGAGCTATCACCGGTCGAGTTGGATCAGCCTTCTCAAGAGCACGCTTCACCGAGCGATCCAAAAGGCTCCGATTCCACGACGGAACCTGCTGAACATAGGAAGCAAACGGTCCGTACCTAGTGCTGTCATCAACGTCTGCTCGGACCCCGGGTCCGTGGTTGTAGTTGAAGGGTTCGTTGTGTCCGCTCCACTGAACGATCGAAGGGTGATGCCCAAGCTGAACTGCGGCCGCGGTGGCTTGTCGAACCGCCTGGGCTCTGATCGTGCGGGCATATCCCCACTGAAGTGGAAAATCTTG
>DGLO01000041.1:0-1637 GCA_002388005.1 Candidatus Neomicrothrix sp. UBA4542 | reverse complement strand
TGTACCCGAACAAGGTCAAGTCCTGCGTTCACCGCGAGGGTGAGATCGCGTCGGTAATCGCTACGCGAAACCGATGAGAGGTCATTGGAACAAGGACCGAAATTGGTTCCTTTAAGAAATATTCGTTCTCCGTTCACCGAAGCAATCCAATTGCGGAGTTCAAATGTTCGAAGCCCAGTTCGAAGCATCCGAGTGTCGCTCCGAGTGCCCTCGAACTTGACTTCCACCTGCACCTCATAAAGAGGCTGCCCACCCAAAGCCCACGGCCACCACAACTCGGGTCTTTCAACAGCAACATGCCATTCAATTTCATTTCGTCCTCGGGCAAGAACAATTTGCTGGTCGTGTTCGACACTTTGGGAGCGGCTGATCGATGTCCGCACCTCAGCGGTCGTTGTTACAGCGCTGTCAAGGGTTGCTCCTAACCGGATAATTGCCCGATCAGTATCGGCTTCGAGAACGAGGACACGAAAATCGTCAACTCTGATCGGGCCGGTCTCCTCCACGCGAACCTCTCGCCAGAGGCCACCCGGATTCTTGCTCTGATCCAAACTGTCCGAATGCTGCAACACCCCCGTGATGTTGCGCTTGTTGGTGCGATCAGTAGGGACAGCGCACGTGGCTTCAATTGCCAATAGATGCTCGCCACCTTGCGATGTCAGGTCGGTGATCTCGAAGCAATGCTCAACGAAATATCCTTCGGTGTCCCCGAGATATGCGCCGTCGAACCAGACATCGCCTTGATAACACAGCCCGTCAAAAGTTAGCCAACGTCGCTGCTGCTGATCCAATCGACTGAGCCCCATTCGATGTCGATACAAAACGGCATCAGCATCACGAAACTCTTCAACGTTTCGCCATAGGCCCGGAACCTCAATGTCTACCCAGCCGCTGTCATCGAGGTTGACATCGCCCACCTGACGGCGGGCGCCTTCAGTAGCCCTTCGAGCCTTCCAACGGCCCGACAGGGATGCTCCCCGTTCTGTATCTCGAAGTCCGCTCACGATCACGTCGACCGTAGCGGTCTTAGCGAGCCGAACGGGCGCGTCGGCGGTTAGGGTGCGGCCATGACACAGCCCACGAACGTCGGAGAACTCAAGAAATCGGGATGGGTATCCCGACCGGTGAAAGAAGAAATGCGACAAAACGCGGTCGCGTTAATCGCGGCAGGCGAACCCCTCTTCGACGGGGTGATCGGCTATGAAAACACGGTCTTGCCTCAACTTGAAAACGCGGTACTCGCAGGCCATGACGTGATCTTCTTAGGGGAGCGTGGTCAGGCCAAGACCCGGATGATTCGTTCACTTGTCAACTTGCTCGACGAATGGATGCCCTATATCGAGGGTTCGGAAATATTCGATAACCCGTACGACCCGGTTTCAAAATACGCGAAGGATCTCCTGAACAAACGTGGTGACAAAACTCGACTTGGTTGGGCCCACCGGAGCGTCCGATATGGAGAAAAACTCGCGACGCCCGACACTTCGATCGCCGACCTCATCGGAGAAGTCGACCCGATAAAGGTCGCCGAAGGTCGATATCTGTCAGACGAACTCACTCTTCACTACGGAATGGTGCCCCGAACCAATCGGGGGATTTTTGCCATCAACGAGCTCCCAGATCTAGCTGAACGGATC
>DGLO01000020.1:25452-30697 GCA_002388005.1 Candidatus Neomicrothrix sp. UBA4542 | reverse complement strand
CTGGTTCAGCCGGAACCTCGGACTCAGGAGCGGTCCCCGCCTTGTCAGATAGAGACTGAAGCAAATTCGCCATCTCCGACAACAAATTGTTCATCATTGATGCCATCTGCTGCAGCGGTGCCGCCAGGCCACCTGCCAGGGAGGTCAATAATTCATCACGCGATGGGAGATCGGCGAGCTCTCGGACTTGAGCTTCATCAAGGACTTCACCGTTTAGAAGGCCGCCTTTGATGATCAAAACCTCATTGGTAGAGGCAAATTCTTTCAGAGCTTTTGCGGCAGCCCCGGGGTCTTTCTCCACAAAGGCCAACGCTGTCGGCCCCACGAGCATTTCAAGAAGACTTTCAGGGGTACCTTCCGCCAGGGCCAGACGTACGAGGGTGTTCTTGTAGATCTTGTAGATGGTGTCCGCGTCACGAAGCGCGGCTCGAAGTTCTGCCATCTGGCTGACGTCGAGACCTCGATATTCGGTAACAAGCACGGCCTCGGCTTCACCGAAGCGTTCCCGGACGTCTTCGACAACGGAGGCTTTTTCCGCTCGCGGTTCTCGTTCCATGTCTCACCCCCTCCTTGGGTAGTCGGTGCTCGCGGAGCGAACACCGAGGCCAAGGTCCAAAAGTGCGACCAGGAACAGCAGGGTCCGCCTCATCGGGCTCAAGACGGTTACCCAATCCTGACTTAGGGCCTGCGGCCACCGGAGGTCTTCGGCGAGCGAAATTTAATTGTCAGATCAGGCTAGGGGCGTCATTTGCGAAAGCAAACTGGCTACTCGTCAAGATTACGAATTTGTTTATTCGCTGACTTTGGTTGGGTCGACTTTGACACCGGGACCCATGGTCGATGAGAGGGTGATTTTCTTGATGTACCTGCCCTTGGTAGAGGCTGGGCGGGCACGTTCGATTTCATCCATGACAGCAGCGAAATTAGCGATTAGGTCGGTGGCTCCGAAGCTGGTTTTCCCAATCGCGAGTTGCACGTTGCCGTATTTGTCTGTTCGGTACTCGACCTTGCCACCCTTAAATTCGCCCACAGCTTTTCCGATGTCAGTGGTTACGGTTCCAGACTTGGGGTTCGGCATTAGGCCGCGGGGGCCGAGCACTCGCCCAAGTTTGCCGACTAACGGCATCATGTCTGGTGTCGCTATCGCTAGATCAAACTCGGTGAAACCACTTTCGATTCGCTCAGCGAGATCTTCAGCTCCGACAACATCTGCTCCCGCTTCGGTGGCTTCTGCGGCAGCGTCTCCTTGGGCGAACACTGCGACACGCACGTCTCCACCTGTTCCCGAGGGCAACGCAATAGTTCCCCGCACCATCTGGTCGGCTTTACGAGGATCAACCCCCAGCCCGACCGCGATGTCTACCGCTTCATCGAACTTGGCAGAGGCCAACTCTTTAACTATCTCGACTGCCTGGGCCGGTTCGTGAAGTGTTTGTCTGTCGTAGCGGCCGACTGCGTCGGAGTATTTTTTCCCACTCATGGGTTTCGCCTTTCAGCTACCTCTTCGTACGCGTCCACCGGGCGAGGTCCTCCCAGTGCGCGTTTATTGGTCAGGAACCTTCGACTTCAATCCCCATTGAACGAGCAGTTCCAGCGACTTGCAGTTTGGCGGCCTCAATATCGTTGGCGTTGAGATCGGGCATTTTAATGTTGGCAATTTCTTCCAGCTGGGTCTGTGAGATCGACCCAACGGGTTCTCCTCGCCCTGGTTCCTCTGCCGCTTTTTCGAGCCGAGCGGCTTCGCGAACTAGAACCGAAGTAGGCGGGGTCTTGGTAATGAAAGTGAATGAGCGATCTTCAAAGATGGTGATTTCAACAGGAACGATGGATCCTCGTTGGGCTTCGGTCTGAGCGTTGTAGGCCTTACAGAAGTCCATGATCTGAACTCCATGGGGGCCAAGTGCTGTACCGACAGGTGGAGCGGGGCTTGCCTGTCCCGCAGGGATCTGAATCTTGACTATTGCGGCGACTTTCTTTTTCGCCATGAACGTTCTCCGTGTGGGTGGGGCTCAAGCGTCAGCAAGAGCGAGACATGTCATTGTTTCGGGTGGATCTTGAGATGACAACCAACCCGGGCTCAAATTTTGGCTACTTGTGCGAAATCCAGTTCAACTGGAGTCTCTCTACCGAAGATATTGACTAGCACTTTGATTTTCAGTTGCTCTTCGTTGATCTCGACAATTTCACCTTGGAAATCCGCGAATGGGCCTTCTTTGATGCGCACGCTTTCATTGAGTTCGTATAGGAGGCGGGGTTTGATTTTCCGCTGAGGTTCATCCCCGTCTTTCTTTACAGCGAGGAAGTTATCGACTTCTTTGCGTCGCAACGGCGAAGGTTTGCCGCCTGGTCCTGCGAACCCTGTCACCCCCGGGGTATTTCGGATCATGTGATGAACATCGTCATTCCTGCGGCAACGAATCAACAGGTAGCCCGGGAACATCTTTTTTTGGACGACGACTCGTTGACCATTTTTGAACTCGGTCACGTCTTCCATGGGAACGGCGACTTCGTAGATCTTGTCTTCCATGTCAAATGACTGGACTCGGGCCTCCAGGTTTTGTTTGACCTTCTTTTCGTAACCAGATTGGGTGTGCACCACAAACCATTTGCCCGGTCGGTCGTATGCGGAGACTTCTTCCTCTGCTACTTCGAGCAGAGCATCTTCGTCG
This sequence comes from Candidatus Neomicrothrix sp. UBA4542, assembly GCA_002388005.1. Taxonomy (GTDB): domain Bacteria; phylum Actinomycetota; class Acidimicrobiia; order Acidimicrobiales; family Poriferisodalaceae; genus UBA2110. The sequence continues at coordinate 28,028 of DGLO01000020.1, read as the reverse complement.
AGGACGTCGTCTTTCTCAGAACTTGCGGGCTGCTCCAGTCCGGGCTTGTCCGACTGGCTGCTGCCATCGTCAACTGCAGCCAAGGTCTCTGAATCCGCTGCGGTTTCAGTGCCCAACAAGCGGCGGGCTGCTGCCATGGGATCGGGGGTTGAGGAATCGGTGTCAGTCATTAGTTCACATCGAAGAGGCGCAAGACCCCTTCGCCAGTTAGGTAATCAAGTCCTGCGATTAAGGCAGTCAAGACGACAATGGTGAAGAACACAACCACTGAGTAGTTAATGATCTCATCTTTAGTGGGCCACACCACTTTGCGCAGTTCGCCCTTTACCTCGCGCGCAAACTGAGTCGGGCCTGCTCGTTCGGTGTCACTGGGGTTACCTGCGGCCGGGCCGCGACGATCACGGTTGGCTATAGGAGCACCATCGGCGCTCATTTCTCCCTGCTTTTGCAGGTGCCTTCGTGTCTGTCGGTTCATTGCCATGGGTCGATGCCGTGTGTTCGGGCCCGGTTTCGGGCGGGGTTGGGTCTGCCATTGCGGACAACAGCTAAGCAGGGCAGGAGGGACTTGAACCCACAACCTTCGGTTTTGGAGACCGGTGCTCTACCAAATTGAGCTACTGCCCTCAGCGGAAGGGAACTTCCTAGTGAGGAGGCAGTGAAAAACGATAGCAGCGGGCTTGTAGGTTTCCTTTCTTGTGCAGGCATAGATGCAGTCCTAGCTCGCCCGGGAAGCACGCCGACGGCTCGATCGCGAACCAATTCCTATGAGTAGCGCCAGCGCCACCACACCCATTCCGGCAAGTTTGGAACGTTGACGACGAGCGATAGCAGGGCTTCTGTCCAGGGCGTCGATCGTGTCAAGCACGCGGTTCAACACGCCATCTGGCACCGGAATCTCACTTCTTAACCCTTGTAGTTCCCTTTGCAGACGACGCTCTCGCGACATTTCAGCTTGGCATCGGAGGCAATTGCGGGCGTGTTCTCGAAGCTTTAACGACCCGATGATTTCACCGCGGGCCATTGCTCGGACCTGTCTTTTATTACGGTCACATTGCATGTCGGGCCTCGTATGCGTCGTCAGTCGTGTACTTGTTGACCACCTCTTGACTCGATTCCATGGCCGCTCGTAAGCGTTTTCGTCCACGATGCAGCCGCACCTTTGCTGCGGTGGCAGAAATCCCCAGTTGAGTTCCAATTTCGGAGTGCGGCAGATCGAATATGTCTCGCAGGACGACGGTGGCACGAAGGTTCGGTGGAAGTCCTTCGAGAGCTTCTACAAGTTCGGTGCTGAACTCGATGTCGGTGAGACGACGCTCTGGGTAATGGTCGGGAATGGTGTCAACAACGTCGTCATTAATTTGGTCACACTGAAGACGGTCGCGGTTTTTGATCAGGGTGTTGGCGCAGTTGAGAGTGATGCGGTGTAGCCATGTGGTGAATCGAGCTTCACCCCGAAAATCGATTAAGCCCTTGTAGGCACGAAGATACGCGTCTTGAACCACGTCAAAGGCATCGTGGTGATTTCCTGTAAGGCGCGCAGCCAAGAGAAATATATCGGCGTAGGTTTCTTCGACTAAACGAGCAAATGCAGCATCGTCGCCCGCGCGGGCTGCGTCAACGTCTGCCCGAATCTCCTCTGAAGGCATAGCGTGACGCTACTCGCCCGTTTCCCCCTTCGTGGTCTCCAACTACAGCGTCTCACCTATGCCGGGGGCCGGGAATTAGTAGCACCTTGGTGATGCCGAACCTCGGCCGGTTGACCGAGGGTTGTAGCGGGACCGGGACTCGAACCCGGGACCTCACGATTATGAGCCGTGCGCTCTGACCAACTGAGCTATCCCGCCATGCTCTTTCGAGCGAGCCCCGTGCCGGAATCGAACCGGCGACACCAGCCTTACCATGGCTGTGCTCTACCGACTGAGCTAACGGGGCAACCATGAGCGGGCAAGCCCGCACAAACGTGAAAGCATACGGATCATCCCTAATGTTCCACAACCCCTTGAGCACTACCCTTGTTGATATGCGGATCCGCTTAGCCGAGCTTTCCGACGCTGCGGCAATCGCTGAGATCTACAACTACGAGGTGCTCTCGGGGGTTGCGACCTTCGATTTGGTGCCAAAGTCCCTTGATGAGCAGCGTGATTGGCTGCGCGATCGTTCCGGGGCACTTCCTTGCATTGTCGCTGTTGACGACGACAGGACCGTAGTGGGGTGGGCTTGTCTTTCGAGGTATCGAGACCGGCCGGCGTACGGAACCAGCGTCGAGAACTCTGTTTATGTTCACCCTGATCACCAGGGAAANNCTAACGGGGCAACCATGAGCGGGCGCGCCCGCACAAACGTAAAAGCATAGGGATTATGTCTAATGTTCCACAACCCCTAGACCAGTACCTTTGTTTACATGTGGATCCGGTTGGCCAAGCTTTCTGACGCCGCGGCAATCGCGGAGATCTACAACTACGAGGTTCTCTCAGGGGTCGCAACCTTCGATTTGGTGCCGAAGTCTCTTGAGGAGCAGCGAGATTGGCTCCGTGATCGGTCGGGGGCTCTTCCTTGCATTGTCGCACTCCAAGAGA
>DGLO01000020.1:20362-25283 GCA_002388005.1 Candidatus Neomicrothrix sp. UBA4542 | reverse complement strand
TCAACGTTCGCTCGAATCGCTGGCGAAAACCCCATATCAGTTGCTCTTCACGCTAAATACGATTTCCAACTCGTAGGGGTCGAAAAGGAAGTCGGAAGGAAATTCGGTCGCTGGTTAGACGTCACAGTGATGCAGCGGCTTACCCCCAAGGAGTGAATTCAGGCTCCGTCACTTTAGAAGTGCCACGGAAAGCGTTTAAAGTTCTGTTTCCGTTTTTCGAGGAACGCATCGCGGCCCTCTTCGGCTTCTTCGGTTCCATAGGCCAGCCGAGTCGCTTCTCCGGCAAACACCTGTTGACCGATGAGGCCGTCGTCAGTGAGATTCAACGCAAACTTTGCCATTCGTTGCGCCGTCGGTGACTTTGAATTGATTTCTTCGGCCCATTCCAACGCCACTGCTTCCAAATCTGTGTGATCAACCACAGCGTTGACATCTCCCATCAAGAATCGTTCTTCAGCGTCGTAGGTTCGTCCAAGGAAAAAGATTTCTCTTGTCTTCTTTTGCCCTATTTGTTTGGCGAGGTAGGCCGATCCGAAGCCACCGTCAAAGCTTGCTACGTCGGTGTCGGTTTGCTTGAACCGCGCGTGTTCACGACTGGCGATGGTTAAATCGGCCGTGACGTGAAGACTGTGTCCTCCTCCCGCGGCCCATCCGGGGACAACGCAGATAACAACTTTCGGCATCATTCGAATCAAGCGTTGGCATTCGAGAATGTGCAGTCGTCCGACTTGTGCTGGGTCAATGGTGTCGCTTGTTTCACCGTCCGCGTACTTGTAGCCATCTTTTCCGCGAATTCGTTGATCACCGCCTGAGCAAAAGGACCACTCGCCATCTTTGGTGGACGGACCATTGCCAGTGAGAAGCACGACTCCTACGTCGGTGCTCATTCGGGCGTGGTCAAGCGCCTTGTACAGTTCGTCGACGGTGTTCGGTCGAAAGGCATTGCGAATGTCGGGTCGGTCGAAAGCTATGCGCACGGTGCCTTGGTTTACGGCGCGGTGGTAGGTGATGTCTTGGAACTCGAACCCTTCGAGTTCCTTCCATTGCGACGGGTCGAAGACGTCAGAGACATTCTGTAGATATGACATTGGACTCCTGAACCATTAGATGGCAACGGAACGTAGATTAGGGGCGGACGTTCCAGGGGGCATCATGAAGTTTGGTCTTAGGTATTGCAACACGGATAAGTATGCGGTTGATACGGCTCTAGGAGTTGAGTTGGTTCAGGCCGGTGAAGAGGCGGGGTTCGAGTCAGCTTGGACCGTAGAACATACGGTCATTCCGTCTGGTTATGAGTCTGTTTACCCCTATAGCGAGTCTGGGAAAATTGCGGGCGGCGCGGAGGATCTCATCCTCCCGGACCCGTTGATTTGGATGGCTCATATGGCAGGAGTTACAAACAAAATTAAGTTAGGTACAGCGATTCTGATTCTGCCGCAGCATTCGCCTGTGGTGTGCGCGGCGCAAGTCGCGACCTTGGATTATATGTCCGGGGGTCGGATTCTTCTGGGTATAGGTGTGGGCTGGCTCAAGGAAGAATTTGAGGCTATTGGTGCGCCTTTCGAACGGAGAGGCCCTCGAACTGACGAGTATGTCGCCGCGATGCGCGAATTGTGGGCAAATGATTGCGCCACCTTCCACGGAGAATTCGTTCATTTCACTGACACGTACTGTTTGCCTAGGCCAGTCAGTGGCGCTGTTCCCATCATCGTGGGGGGAGATACTGACTACGCGGCAAGACGCGCCGGTCGTTTAGGGGACGGTTATTTCCCGGCTCGAGATACTCCTCAAGAGAGGATCGATCTGGCTCGTAGAACAGCTGAGGAGTGTGGGCGAGATCCTGCGGTTCTCGAGATCACGATGCCGATGCCGGAAGATCCCGACGATGTCCCGAAGATGAAAGCCCGTGGCGTCGACCGACTCGTGGTCCCTGTCACGGCTATGGCGGGTATGCCTACGTTGATCGATTCACCCGAGACTGCTTTGCGTTTCGGCGACATCATCGCGAAATATGCAGACCTCTAGATTTACGCCCACCCAGTGGATGTGAATCGCGCTAGATCGTCGCGGTCGTACTGATCAACTAGCCCGACCTCCCAGTGGAGGTAGTCCTGCATGGCTTGTCGTGCTGCCGGCATTCCCGCACGAACGAGCGATTCGGTCCCAAGAATGCTGTCGGCGGTGTCGGGGTCGTGCGGAACCACGACTTGGGGAGTATCGAGAGGCAGGTCATTGGTGTCAACTTCGAGCGGTCCTTCGTTAACGCCTTCATCTAAGACGTAGGTTTCCCATCCCATTTCCAGTAACCATGATGCGGTCATTGTTGATCGGGTGAGGTCGTCATCAGCTAGGACTAAGCGGGCTCCTCGAGTAATCGCGTACTCATCAGTGTTTTGGACTAGTTGGCCTCCCGGAGCGTTGCGAAAATCAAGAAGGTGGCCTTTTTCGTATTCGTGCGGGGTGCGTACATCGAAAAGATAAAGCGTGCGGTCTTCGTCAGTTCCCCATTGATTGATGGTCGCACGGTTTATACGCCTGACGTTAAAGCGTTCCGCTACTTGGGTTGCCGCTAATGACGCCCGCTTCCGACCCGAAGGGGTGGGGGTGGGGGCAAAATTGGCTTCACCGTGATCGAGGGTCAGGTCGGCAAGTTCCCATCCCATCGTTCCGTTTTCTAACGCGACGACCCGACTTGGGATTCCCGCACGAATTAGTGATTCCGTCCCCAGAATGCTCCGGGTGCGCCCGGCGCAGTTCACGACGATAGTGGCCTCTTCATCTACGAGATCAAACGCCCGATGTACGAGTTCTCCACCTGGACATGATCTTGCTGTAGGGATGCTCATCTGGTGGAATTCCCGTTCGGTACGCGAGTCAAGGATGGTTAGCGGACGTTTTTGTTCCATCCATTGGTGGAGTTCTGTGGCTGACACACGGGGGGTGCCATATTGTCGTTCGACTAATTCGCCAAAAAGTTTTGATGGGACGCTCACTCCTGAATAGAGCTCGTAGCCTGCGTCTCTCCAGGAGTTGATTCCGCCTTCGAGAATGGACACGTTGGTCCATCCGTCGGAAGCCAGGATTCCTCGCAGATTGTCGGCTTCGTCTCCGCCGTTGTCCATGACTACCACCCTGGTAGACCGCCGCGGAAGCAGAATTGGTGCTGCACTCTTCGCATCAGCTGCACGCATATTCGCGGCCCATAGAAGATGTCCTCGGCTGTATGACTCATTGTCGCGGGCATCAACGATTGCGAGCTCGTTCTCATCGAAGAGAGCGGTCGTTAGTTCGCGAGCTGTAATCGTGGGAGTCACGACCTGGCATCGATGATTGGGAATTGGACTTTCATGGTTCGCCACTCTTGCTGATGCTCATCCCAGTAGTTCCGGGCGGGAAGGTCAAGAAGATCGTGGCCGTAGCAATGGAAGTTCAGTGCTCCGCCTGTTACGTGGATCGAATGAACATCATCGGGAAGAAAGGCGATGCCCCGTCCCGGCCGCACCGCGAATTCTTCTGCAACCCGGGGTGGCCCGTCGCCAGCAACGTTGTCGTATCTGCGGTTGATTTCTTCTCCCTCTAAGCCGACGATGCAAGCCCAGGTGAGGTGGTCGTGTGGAGGGGCCTCGGTTACGTCCTTCACGGATTGGACGTAGAGCGCAAAACGATGGTCTTGGTCCTGGGACAAGAGGTACATCGTGCTCCCGTCCCTTGATTCGTCTGAGGGAAAGTCGGTCCACGGAAAGAGGTCGCTGTGTTCTGCGAGTTGTAGTAGCCGGCGTCGGATCAGTTCTACGGCATCTCGATTAATTCCGTCCGCGTCAATGGCTCGAATATCGGCCATTGCGGCGGCGACTGCTGTTGCTCGTTCAACGTTGTTGCTCATTTCCGAACCAGCACTGGTCTCAACTCAACGACCCTTCCATTGTGGCGGTCGTTTCTCAGCAAAAGCGACGGGTCCTTCGATGTAGTCCTCGCTTTTCGTCATAGCTTGCACGGCTGGATATTTGCCTTCGTGGGCTGCACGCACTCCTGCATGGTCAAGCCCTTGCATCGCGGCCTGTTTAGTGGCTCGGATCGACATCGGTGAGCATTCGAGGATCATCTCTGCCCAGCGATGTGCTTCGCTCAGAGCTTCGCCCTCGGGTGTCACCGCGGTGACGAACCCTAAGTCGTATCCCTCTTGTGCATACACGTGACGGCCGGTCAGCATCATGCCCATAGCGCGTTTAAGACCAATCTGTCGGGGAAGACGATGTACTCCAGCCGCTAGCGCGGCGAGCCCAACCTTGGGTTCAGGAAGAGCCATTCGCGCGTTCTCGCTCGCGACGATCATGTCGCAGGCCAGCGCGATTTCGAAGCCTCCTCCCATCGCCACTCCGTTGACCGCAGCAATTACCGGTTTTTCTAGGTCCCAACGCGAGGTAAGACCCCCAAAACCACTCGGAGGCATCGCTGACCGGTCTCCCCCTTCAGCTTGGTAGCGAAGGTCGTTGCCTGCGCTAAAGGCTCGGTCACCGGCACCGGTAACAATGGCCACCCACAAGTCGGGGTCGCTTTGAAACTCGTCAAAAAGTTCAGCCATTTCCGCATTGCCGGGCGGATGAAGAGCGTTCATTCGTTCAGGTCGGTTAATGGTGACGGTGAATATTCGACCGTCGCGTTCTGCGTAACAAGAGTCAGCCATGGCCAGAAGTTAGCTCGCGGCTCTTCGTGACCGCCCAAACTTTCTGGCGCTAGCTGAATTTTGTGAGCGGTAAAGCTGCAGGGCGGGCCTCCCCAGTTGACGGTCCTGGTCTCAGATCTTTTCGACGTGCCGTCAGGCGCGACAAACGGCAAGCCATCGAAGACTCGCCGTTTGTGGTGGGCCGGGGAGGATTCGAACCTCCGTAGGTGTGAACCGACGGGTTTACAGCCCGTTCCC
>DGLO01000020.1:9878-20037 GCA_002388005.1 Candidatus Neomicrothrix sp. UBA4542 | reverse complement strand
TTTGGCCGCTCGGGCACCGACCCAACGGCGGACACGTTATCGGGTCGCTGTGGTCGCCCCAATGAGTGCTGTAGCCAAATGCGGTACCGAGAGCAGGCGAAGGTGGGTATATTTCGCGGCATGCCTTCATTTGACGTGGTTTCTCAAATCGATATGCAGGAAGTTCGTAACGCTGTGGATCAGGCTGCCAGAGAGGTCAGCACCCGATACGACTTCAAAGACACCGGATCCGCAGTAGCTCTGAGCGAGGTGGAGATATCTCTCTCTAGCAACAGTGAGGATCGTTTAAACGCTCTGAGACAGGTGCTTGAAGAAAAGCTCGTGAGGCGCAAGGTGAGTCTTAAGGCCGTCAGCTACGGCGAAGTCGAAGAGGCATCGGGTGCCACAGTCCGGCAATTCGCGACACTCGAGGCCGGCATTAATTCCGACAAAGCCAAAGATCTAAACAAATTCATCAAAGCTTTGGGGATTAAGGGCGTGCAGTCCCAGACTCAAGGTGATCAGTTACGGGTCACATCAAAAAAGCGGGATCACCTGCAAACTGTGATAGCCGAACTTAAGGAAGCTGACTTCGGTTTGGCGCTCCAGTACGAAAACTTTCGGGACTGATCTAGAGGGCTTCCCGCCAGCTTCCATCGCGCAAACGACTGATGCGTTTATCCATCGGTGGGTGGGTGGTGAAGAGTTTACCGAATGCCATCCTCCGCCCGGCCAAGGGGTTCGCTATATACATCTGCGCCTGGTTGGCGTTAGCGAGACTAGGGATTGAGCGACTTGCAACATCTAGTTTTTCTAGCGCCGCGGCCAAAGGCTCGCCATCGCCGATCATCCGAGCGGCGGTCCGGTCGGCTTGGAATTCGCGACTGCGGCTGATCGCCATTTGGATCAACGCTGCAGCAATAGGCGCAACGATGATTAAAAGTAAGTCGACCAGTATGTTTCGATCTCGGTCTCGGTTACCTCCGCCAAAGATCATCGCGAATTGCGCCATGTTCGCGACGAAGCTGATAGCCATTGCGATGGCCGCAGCGACTGAACCGATGAGGATGTCTCGGTTCTTTATATGGGCCATTTCGTGAGCAAGGACACCTCGAATCTGGTCCCATGGAAGATGCTGTATCAGGCCTTCCGTGACGCAGACGGCTGCGTTTGCTGGGTTCCGTCCGGTGGCGAAAGCATTTGGCTGTGGGTCGGGACTCACATAGAGGCGGGGCATTGGCTGAGCCGATAGCTCAGACAGTTCGCGCATGATCGACCAGTATTCGGGTAGTTGGCCTTCTTCAACTTCCACGGCGCGAGCGGACCGGATTGCAAGCTTGTCGCTCATCCAATAGCTACCACCCACCAGAGCGAGGGCAAGAAGCAGTCCGATGGTCAAGCCACCTGACCCCCAAAAGCTCGCGATGAACATAATGAGACCGCCCATTGTGGCCAGCAACATTGTGGTCTTGAGGGTGTTCTTCATGGGTTTTCCCTCCGTAGTCGGTGCTTCCTTTTAACGTATCTGCTTCGACGCTTGTTATCTCCGCGCAGTGACCATGATTTAGTGCGGGTGATAGCCGCTATCGATGAACACAGTTGGGACGTTCTGGTTCCGGTACATCCGTACGTTGCGCATGTCATCGTCTATCGCGAGCACCGGGTTGAAGCCACGACGGCTCAGCGTCTGGGTTTCATCACGTTTGAAGCCAGGCGATGCTTGAAAATCACCGAGGGGCCGCATGATCAGAAGGTCGTACCTAATCTTGTGGCGCTGAAGCCATTCCAACGTTGTTTTTTGAATCCATGTGGGACGCGAAGTCAACAATACGATCAGTAAATCAGCGCCGAGAAGATCAAGAAGCATCTTGCTTTCTTCTATGACTCCGTCGCCTCCGCACTCAGCAAAGAACCCATCCCAGTCACGCCAAGGGGGGTCTAGGAAATGTTGTCGGTGACCGGCGTCAGCGAGCACGCCGTCGATGTCGACGATCACACAATCCGCTGCTTGAGGCGGGGCTTGTCTCCATTGCCAGTGTTGGGGAGTGGAGGTCATATAGTCGGAAGCAGAAGTCAGTCCTCCTGCGGGGCGTCTGCGGCACGAAGACGGATTTCGTCAACGACGCTCGCGTCGGCGAGGGTGGTCGTGTCTCCCAGCTTTCGTCCCTCGGCAACATCGCGAAGAAGACGTCGCATAATCTTCCCCGATCGGGTCTTAGGCAAGTCGGGCACCAAAACCACCACTTTGGGTCGAGCAATTGCACCGAGTTTTTTCGCGACGTGCTGTCTGATTTCTTCTCGGAGTTCGTCGCTGGGTTCGTTTCCTCCCCGCAAAATGCAATAACCCACGATTGCTTGTCCTGTGGTGTCATCGGTGGCACCCACCACCGCTGCTTCAGCTACTGATGAGTGATCGACCAGCGCGGATTCAACTTCAGTGGTTGAGATTCGGTGACCCGATACGTTCATTACATCGTCGACTCGGCCGAGTAACCAGAGGTATCCGTCATCATCGATTTTGGCGCCGTCCCCCGCGAAGTAACGTCCAGGGTATTCAGACCAGTAGGTCTCCTTGTAGCGATCTGGGTCGCCCCAAATCCCGCGCAGCATTGACGGCCAAGGCTCAGTGACAGTTAGGTACCCGCCCCCCTTTTCGATCTTGTTTCCGCTGTCATCTACAACTTCGACAACTACACCGGGAATGGCGTGGGTAGCCGAACCGGGTTTAGTTGTTGTAACACCGGGCATTGGGGTGATCATGTGACCACCAGTTTCGGTTTGCCACCAGGTGTCAACGATGGGGCATCGTTCACCACCTATGTGCTCGTGGTACCACATCCATGCTTCCGGGTTGATGGGCTCTCCGACTGTTCCAAGCACTCTCAGACTTGACAAATCGTGCCGTTCTACCTCTTCAGAACCCCATTTCATAAAGGTCCGAATAGCGGTAGGAGCGGTGTAGAGCTGTGTTACTCCGTACCGTTGGATGATGTCCCAAAGGCGGTCTTTGGGCCAGTCTGCTTTGTCCCCTTCGCGAAATTCTGGGCGCGGTGTGTCAGGCGTTCCTTCGTACATGACCGATGTGGCGCCGTTGGCGAGGGGGCCGTAGACGATGTAGCTGTGTCCGGTCACCCAACCAATATCGGCAGCGCACCAGTAGATATCTGAGTCAGGTTGCAGGTCGAAGATGTATTTGTGGGTAAAGGCAACTTGAGTGAGATAGCCACCTGTCGTGTGCATGATCCCCTTTGGTTTCGCAGTTGTACCCGACGTGTACAAGAGGTAAAGGAGATCTTCACTATCAAGTTGCTCTGGTGGGCAATCTGGCGACGCCGTTTCCATCAGGTCGTGATACCAGTGATCGACCTCGGCATCCCATTCAATGTCTTGGCCCGTGCGACGAACCACTACAACGTTTTCGATAGTTGAGGTGGCAGAAACCGATGCGTCTGCGGTGTCCTTCAAGGGGAAGGGATCGCCCCGACGGTACCCGCCGTCCGAGGTGATGAGAACTTTCGCGCTTGCGTCATCAATCCGGTCTGACAGGGAGTCTGCAGAAAAGCCCCCGAAGACAATGGAGTGTGGAGCGCCGATACGCGCGCAGGCGAGCATCGCGACAGGAAGCTCCGGGATCATGGGCATGTAAATGCAGACGCGGTCGCCTTTCGCTACCCCGAAACTTTTTAGGACATTCGCGAATTTTGAGACCTCTTCCAGGAGTTGGCTATAGGTGATAGTCCTGGTGTCTCCCGGTTCGCCTTCCCAGTGAAATGCGACTTTGTCTCCTCCGCCCGCTTCGACGTGCCGGTCAAGGCAGTTGTATGAAACGTTGAGTTTTCCTTCTATGAACCACTTAGCGAAGGGCAGGTCCCATTCGAGGACTGTTTCAAAGTCTTGAAACCAAGTAACTAGTTCTCGCGCTTGGCGGGCCCAGAACCCGAGTCGGTCAGCTTCGGCTTCGTCATACAAACTTCGGTCAGTGATGATCGCGTTGGCCTGGAATTGATCCGATGGGGGAAAGGTTCGATTTTCGACGTAGTAGTCCTCAATGGCTGGTTCGGACATCTCGATCCCCTCTGCGAAAGGCGACCCCACTTGGGTTCGACAGGTTGCGAGCCTAGCCCCTGGCCGAGTTCAGTTCGGAAGTAGGAGAGTTATTCCCCTACTTGCCATTCGGCCACGAGGAACGATCCGAGTCCTCCAGGATCGGCAAGTGCTGAGGCCTCATTGAGAATGGACCTGGCCGCTAGTGCTGATGAGTCAGGGCTCCGGGCTGAGTCGCGCCATTTCGCGCGCGCCCATTCCGTCATGCCATCAAGACCTTGGGACAGTAGCCAGTCGCGTTGCAGAACAATTCGCGGGAATCCTGGAAGCTGATCGAATGCAACGTCACAGGTGATGTCACGACTACCGGCGTCTGCGTACGGAGCTCCGGCTCGACGATGTTGTCTATATGTCCTCAACCATTCATGCATTGGTCGTTCGGCAATATCTGCTGTTCTCTCCAATCCATAGTCGAATAGAAGTACACGACCGCGGTCCAGGAGATCTAATGCCCGCTTGACCCAGACTGCCGATTTGAGATGCAAGGGAAGGCAGGTTCCCTGCGGCGCATCAGGGACCAGCGCTGTCGCCATATTGTGCGCTTCTTGGGGAGCGGGGTGCCAATCTTCGTGTCCGTCTTTTACATACAGTTCTGACCATCCTGTCGCCGTTCGTCGCAGAACGCGGGGTGGAAGATTATCGAGAAGCTCGTTGCCAACGATTACCCCTGTCAGAGGTCCGGCGGGCAAGTCTTTTAGTGCTGTTACGGGTACTTCGTTTGATTCCGCAAAGCAGCTGGAGGTAACGACCGCGAAGGCCGCGTCGCGTTGGAGTTGCGAACGTTCCACCATGACGTAGCGGAGCGCTGTGACGCACTCTGGGTCGGAAAGAAAGACGTCTCTACAAAGGGTTCCACGACCTGATCCCGCTTCCACCACCACAAAGGGATCAGGGCACTGCAGGTCACGCCATGTTCGGTCAAGGTACACAGCAACACATGCACCAAACAGGGTGCTTGTTTCTGGAGAAGTGATGAAATCACCTAGTTCTGTTCCGGCGTTCCCGCCTTGTGTGTAGAAACCCTTTGGTCCGTATAAGGCTTCTTCGGCGAACCGATCGAATCGTGTCATCGGCCCGTGCATCTTCCGGCTGAGGTCCCTTATCCGCCTAGGGCGGACAGCACGGAGACATCACCGAAGTGCCCAACAAGTCCTGGGAGCACTCCGAACGCCATGGTCGCAACCAGCGTTACGACAAGGGCAGCACCTAATGCCCCAGTGACAACGATTGGTCGCTCATCGTCATTGGGTGCTGGCTGAAACCACATCTGCATCAGAACTCTGGCGTAATAGGCGAAGGCGATCACCGTGTTGATTGCGACGATGACGCCGAGGCCTGCTGCCCATCCCCCGCCTGCATCTAGCAAAGCTCGAAAGAGCCCGAACTTGGCGAACCAGCCGCCCGCTGGGGGAATACCCGCGAGCGCGGCGAGGAAGATCGTCATCGCCACAGCGAGACCTGGGGCGTATTGGAACAGTCCTCCGTAACTATCGATTTCACCGGACCGTGTTTTGCGAGCTACGGCTAACACAACGGTGAAAGCACCCAGGTTCATAAACGCGTAGATCGCGAGGTAAATGACTACTGCCTCAATCGCTCGTGCCGGGGCATCAGCGGCCACCGCGAATGGGACCAACATGAATCCGCCTTGCGCGATGCCTGAGTATGCGAGGAGTCGAACGATGTTGGTTTGGCGGAGCGCGATGAGGTTGCCCACTGTCATTGTCAGGACTGAAATCAGCCAGAAGAAAGGTTGGATGACGTCATCTCGGCCCAGAAAGGCGACAAACACGAGTTGGATGAGAGCCACCATCCCAGCTGTCTTCGACGCGACAGCTAGAAAAGCCGTAACTGGGGTAGGAGCTCCCTCGTAGGTATCGGGTGCCCACGTGTGGAAAGGAACGGCTGAAACTTTGAAGGCAAAGCCAATCAGGACGAAGAGGATGCCCAGAATGGCCACGGGGTTAGATGGCCCTGAACCCAATTCTTGGGCGATAGCGTCAAGTGTGGTGGAGCCCGCTAGGCCGTAGACGAGGGACATGCCGTAGAGCATCACAGCTGACGCGAAAACTCCCATCAGGTAGTACTTGAGGCCTGCTTCGTTGGAACGAGGGCCTCCTTTTCTCCATGCGGCGAGCATGTAGGCGGGGATGGACAGCAATTCCAGGGCAACGAAAATGCTGATCAAGTCTCTGGAACTACTCATCATCACCATGCCCAGCAGCGACGTAAGCATCAGGGTGTAGTACTCGTTCTCGTAGTAGTCGCCTTCGCGGATGTAATCGATCGACATCAACACAACGACATACCCAGATATGAGAAATAGCGCTTTTACGACGAGTGAGAAGTCGTCAACGACGTACGCGCCTCCAAACATTGAGCGTTCTGTTCCATCTACCGCCAAAGTCAAAATAGGGACCAGGGTGGCGAGTAATCCAACACCGGCCAGTGTTGGCATTATTTGTTTGGACCGCTCGTCCCAGATGATGTCGACGATGGTGATGAGTGTCCCGAACGCGAGGAGGGTCAACTCGGGTGCTAGGGCATGCCAATCGAGTAGCGGCCGAGTGAAGGCGTGCAGGACGTCCATAATCAGCCGCCGGCCGCAATCGCCTCAACACTGGCGGTTATCCCGGCGACTACGTCATCAGTCAGGTTGAAAATCAAGTTGGGCCAAACACCAAATAGGGCAATACCCACGAGGAGTGGTGTCCAGGCGATCCATTCGAAGCGATTAACGTCAGCTATTTCGTGGTCGGCGAATTCTTCTGGTGGTTCGCCAAAGGCGGTGCGCTGGTACAACCAAAGCAAATACCCCGCGGCGAGCACGGTACCAACGGCAGCAATAACCATGTAGGTTCGGAAAGTTTCTTCAGGCATCCCTGCTCCGGGGTTATAGGCGGCGAGAATTACCGGGAATTCGCCCCAGAACCCGGCAAGGCCAGGTAGACCCAGGGACGCCATGGAAGCAAACCCGAGGATCCAACCCATCCGTGGTGCCGATTTGAGGAGACCTCCAAGCCGAGAAATTTCCAAAGTGTGATACCGCTCTTTCACCGAACCAGCGATGAAGAACAACATCCCCGTGATCATGCCGTGAGCAACCATGCCAAAGACTGCTGCGTTTATTCCGAAGTCGGTCAAGGTTGCGATTCCAAGCATCACAAATCCCATATGAGCAACCGAGGAAAACGCTATGAGACGTTTCATGTCATTCTGCGCGAGACAGCCAAGTGCTCCGTAGATAATGCCGATCACCGCAAGTAGGCCTATCCATGGTGCCCAAGAGATCGCGGCTTCGGGGAGAAACGGAATGGCTATCCGAACGAATCCGTAGGTGCCCAACTTCAGCAATACCGCAGCAAGGATGACTGATCCAACGGTAGGTGCCTGCGTGTGAGCGTCCGGCAGCCAGGTGTGGAACGGGAACATTGGCACTTTGATGCCGAACCCCATGAACAGGCCCGCAAAAATCCATACTTGTGTGCTTTTGATAATTCCAGCACCCGCTACGTCGGTCAGAACTCTCATGTCGAAGGTTCGTAGAAGCTCGCCTGATGAGTCCTTCGAAAGGAAGAACAATGCCAGGAAACTGATGATCATAAGAGCTGAACCGAACAGCGTGTAGAGGAAGAATTTCAACGACGCGTAGCGGCGATCTTCTCCTCCCCAGACACCAATCAGGAAGTACATCGGAAGCAAGACGACTTCAAAGAAGACAAAGAAGAGGATCATGTCTTGAGCGACGAACGTGCCATTCATGCCTGTTGAGAGAATCAGCAAAAGTACGAAGAACGCTTTGGTATTACCCGGTTCAGGAACGTGATTCCAGCTGTAGATAAGGCACAGCGGCACCGTTACCAATGACAGGAGCAGTAGGGGTAACGACAGCCCGTCGAGTCCGACAATGTATCGACTGTTGATGACATCAATCCAACCCTTGTCGACAACAAATTGGAGGTCCCCGGCGGATCCATAGTCGAATTGGATTGTTATGTAGAGCCCGATAATAAGCGCTGTTAGCGATGATCCAAGCGCAACAAGCTTGACCTCTGCTTCGTAGGCTTTGGGGATCATCATTATGGCCAGTGCGCCTACCAAGGGCAGGAACACGACCAGGCTCACGACCCAAGTATCAAATCCCGTGGCTTCCACTTTGCTGCTCCTATACGACGATCACGAAGACTATGGCCAGCACTGCTGCTGATCCGAAAAGCAGCTGGCCGTAGTTCTGGACTTTTCCGGACTGGATAACGCGCAGACTCTCTCCTGAGGAATCAGCGCCACGCGCTGCGGCATTGACAGAGCCGTCAATGGCGCCCTGGTCGATCCACTTGTATATCCAACGTCCTGTGTCTCGGGCGGTTTCACCTGCGGTGTTAACGGCTCCGTCTAGAACATTTTGATTGAAGCGGTTCGCCCAGTTAGCGATGGGGCGTTTGATCGTTTGGACGACCACATCGTTATAAAGATGGTCAAGGTAGTACTTGTTTTCTAAGAGGGTGTACCCGTTCTTGGCGTATCGGTTGCGTTCGGTAAGACCGTGAAGGCCCACTCGACGCCAGTAGTACAGATATGTGACGACGATGCCAGATATCGCTAGCGCCAACCCGATCAGTGCCATGGAGAGCGACGGGTCGGGGTGTGAGAGCCCTAGTCCGCTCAGGTAGACCGATGGCTCGGCATAGGTTTGGATACGATGCGCCAGTCCTTCTAGTCCGATGGGTTCGAGGACTGGACCCGGCAGGTTAAATGCTCCTGCGAGCACTGCCATGCCTGCCAGAATCCACAAAGGCACGGTCATCGCTTTCGGCGACTCGTGAGGGTGACCGTGACCTCTGAATTCTCCGTGGAATGTGTACCAGATCACGCGAGTCATGTACGCCGCGGTCATGAAGGCAACTGCGCAGCCGAAGACAAGCATTAAGGGGTAGCCGTTCTTTTGGCCGACAAGCGACCCGAGCAGAATTTCGTCCTTTGACCAGAATCCCGCGAAGGGGAAGATCCCGGCTAGGGCCAACGATGAGATAACGAAAGTTCGATAAGTATGAGGCATGACCTTCTTGAGGCCACCCATCTCTCGCATATCGAAAGTGTGGTGGGCTGCATGGCTTACCGATCCTGCGCCTAAGAACAAACAAGCTTTGAAGAAGGCGTGAGTGAATAAATGGAAGATCGCTGCGGTCCACGCGCCAACGCCTAGAGCCATGACCATGTACCCAAGTTGGGAAACTGTTGAGTAGGCCAAGACTTTCTTGATGTCCCATTGGGCGAAAGCGAGTGCCGCGCCGATGAGTGCGGTGAATCCTCCGATGAAGGCCATCAGGTTGATCGAACTGGTGCCAACCGACAAGCCCTCATAAAAGACTGGGTAAAGCCGAGCAATCATGTAGACGCCTGCTACCACCATTGTCGCAGCGTGGATAAGGGCGGAGACGGGGGTGGGGCCCGCCATCGCGTCTGGCAGCCATGTGTGGAGTGGGAACTGTCCCGATTTCGAAGCAACCGCTGCCATCAAACAGCAAGCGGCAACCAGAAGCGCGAAGTGATGTGCGTCGGGGTTCGCTGAGATCAGGGTATTAATCGCATCGATATCGAAGGTTTGGAAGGTCCCCCATAGAACGATCATGCCGACGATAAGTCCTATGTCTCCGACGCGATTTGTGAGAAACGCCTTTAGTGCTGCATCCGTATTGGGTTTTTCTTCCCACCAGTGCCCGATGAGGACAAATGAACACACGCCGACAAGTTCCCAACCGACGATCAGTTGGATGATGTTCTGCGCCATGACAAAGAACAACATGGCCGCTGTGAACAGACTTAGGAAGGCGTAGTAATGGATGTACCGAGAGTCGCCCTTTACATATTCAGTTGAATAGATGTGGACGAGAAGGGAGATAGAGGCGACAACGATGAGCAATAAAACGGTTTGGCCGTCGACCAGGGTGCCTACGGCGAATTCGATTCCTCCGTTAGACCACCAGTGAGAAAAAGTTGAAATAACCGGTCGAATGAGAGGGGTCGAATGACCGCCCCCATGTTCGTCGCTTAATTTGCCCTCAGAGACCACTGCATG
>DGLO01000020.1:0-9521 GCA_002388005.1 Candidatus Neomicrothrix sp. UBA4542 | reverse complement strand
TCGTCGGCATGGGCTTCCACGTGGACAACCGCGTCGGGAGGTGGGTCCTCTACGCGTTGTGTCCATTGAAAAGCCGCGACCGCTGACAGAACCCACACAAGCCCTAGAGCCGTGATACCCACGAGATGAACGCGGTCCGTTCCAAGGAATCGTTTGCCGAACAGGAGGATTACGACAAAGGAGATGGTTGGTATGAGCGGGATAATGAAGGCGTTTTCTAACATCCACATGGCGCTGCCTTATCCCCTCATCAAATCGAAGTCTTCGACGTCGATGCTGGTTCGGTTGCGGTAGAGCAGTAGAACGATGGCCAGTCCCACACCAACTTCTGCTGCCGCGACGGCTATTACAAAGAGTGCAAAGGCTTGACCTGATACGACGCCGTGCTGGACCCCAAAGACCACCAAATTGATGTTGACGGCATTGAGCATTAGCTCGATAGACATCAGCACCATGACACCGTTGCGTCGCGCAAGTACTCCATAAACGCCTACTGCAAACAAGAAAGCGCCGAGAATCAGGAACTGGTTCAGAAGCACGTCAGTCCTTCCTCGCTAGGACGATAGCCCCAATGAGCGCCGCCAATAAGAGCACCGATATGGCCTCGAAAGGAATGATGTAGGTGGAGAAAACTTCGTCCGAAACGTCTGCTGTTCGAAAGATGGGGCCGTCAGTTACAAGACGATCTGATCCAAAGCGATCTATAACCGAATATACGGTTACGCCTCCTATGAGAACAGCCACCCCAGCGGCTATAGGCCATTGAGTTCCTGTCATTTTCATGACGTTTCCTAAGGGTGCCTTAGTGAGCATGATGCCGAACAAGAAGAGGACCATGACGGCGCCGATGTACACCAGGACTTGGGTAGTGGCCACAAACTCGGCGGTTAGAAGGATGTACAGGGCTCCGAGTCCTGCCAGAACCGCCACCAAATACAGGGCCGCGTGCACGATGTTGCGGGTCGTTACCATCCGCAACGCGGAGATGACCACTATCGCGGTGATGATCCCAAAGAAGATGTTCTGCGCAACCATGCAACTTTACCTTGGAACCTTTCTGACTTTTTCTTCCGAGCCTGCCTCGTAGTCAAGGAAGTCAGGGACTGTCTCCATCCATTCGCCTAGGCGATCTTTGTCGTGCAGTAAGTCGGCTATTCGGGGTTCGCTGTATTCGTATTCGGGCGTCCAGAACAACGCGTCAAAGGGACACACCTCTACGCAAATGCCGCAATACATGCAAAGCGCGTAGTCAATGTCGAACCGGTCAAGCATGTTGACAGTTCGCGGTTTGCCTCCTGCGCGGCGCGGTGGGGCTTTGACCTTGTGCCCTTCGATGTAGATGCACCAGTCGGGGCACTGTCGCGAGCAGAGCATGCAAGCCGTGCAGTTCTCCTCATGGAGCGCTATGACGCCGCGAGCCCGGTCTGGAGGCGCTTCTTTCTCGTGGGGGTATTGGACGGTAACGGCTCCTTTCTGGGGTGCCGGGATAAAGGTTTTCCAGCCGCGTTTGGGAAACAGAGTTCTTCCCGCCGTCCGGGCGGTCACGCCGAGACCTTTTATGAGACCTGGGAGCTGTGGCATTAGAAGACCACCTTGAATATTCCGGTGAGCACGATGTTCGCAAGAGCGAGAGGAATCAGTACTTTCCACGCAAATTTCTGAAGTTGGTCCTCACGAAGCCGTGGATACGTGAACCGAATCCAAAAGATGAAGAAAGCAATTAGAAGAATCTTGGCGAGCATCACGCCGGGTCCAAGAATGTTTAAGACGTTGTCGTGAACATCGAACCCGGGAATCCACCAGCCTCCTAGGAACATGACCGCGGCGAGCGCCGAGAAGGCGAAAGCCGTTCCAAACTCCGCCATAAAGAACAACAGGAACCGGAATCCGGTGTATTCGACATGGAATCCACCGACCAGCTCAGTTTCCGCCACAGGCATGTCAAATGGTGTTTGCGTGAGTTCGGCTTGAGCTGCGATCATGAAAATGAGAAATGCCAGGAATTGGGTGAGGATAAACGGATTGCCAATTGCACCGAATCCAAAAATTTCCCCTGTGGCCTGGGCCTCAACGATTCCCTGCAAGTTGAGCGTTTCTGCCTGAACAACAACACCCATGACCGCGAGAATTAGCGGCAGTTCGTAGGCAATCAATTGCCCAGCTGCGCGCAGCCCACCTAGCAAGGCGTATTTGTTTGCTGACGCCCAGCCCGCCATCAAAATGCCGAGGACCGACAGCGAAGAGACCGCCATGGCATAGAAGACGCCCGTGTCAAGATTTTGGACGACGGCATCGGGACCAGCGGGGAGGACTACGTACAGCAGGAAGGTCGAGGCCAACACCACCACTGGTGCCATTCGGAAAACGCGTCGATCCGCTTGAGCAGGGTGGATGTCCTCTTTCTGAAGGAACTTGATCGCTTCCGCTATGAGTTGCAGCGATCCGTACGGGCCTGTGTCGTTGGGTCCCAGACGGCTCTGCATAAAGGCCATCATTTTGAAAAGGAAAAGATAGACGAGAATCAACGAGGTCGCCGGAATCACCGCGAGGGCTAGGCCAAGTTTGATGGCGGTTTCTTGCCAATACGGGAGGGCGAGCAGTGATGTCACCGGTCGATATCTCCCAAGATGAAGTACAGGGAGCCCAAAATGGTGATCACGTCAGGCACATACACGCCCTTCATGACCCACGGAACGACAGAGATGTTGTTGAAGCTGGGCGTTCGGATCTTCACTCTGAACGGCCCGAGGTCGCCTTTGCTGACGATGTAGTAGCCCATTTCTCCAAGCGGATTTTCTGTTGAGACGTAGGCTTCGCCAGCAGGCACTTTGATGATCCTGGGGACCTTAGCCATGATCGGCCCACTGGGAATTCCGTCAAGAAGTTGGTCAACAATTCGTGTCGCTTCGCGTGTTTCTTGTAGACGAACCCAGTAACGAGCAAACGAATCACCGTCAGGGTGGGTCCATACTCGCCAATCGATCTGATCCCATGCCAGACCCGGGTTGGCATCGCGGCGGAGATCCCAGTCGATTCCACTAGCACGAAGGTTTGCACCCGAGAGTCCGTATCCCACCGCCACGTCACCGGGGATCACTCCGACACCCCTGCATCGCGCTTGAAAGATTTCGTTGCCAACCAGCAGGTCTTCCATTTCGTCGCAGAAGGTTCGCATTTTCGTCATTACGGAGCGGGTTTCATCAATCCATCCCTTGGGAATGTCATCCTTCAGTCCGCCTATCCGATCAAAATTCGGGTGAAAGCGACCGCCAGTGACTTCCTCGATTTGGTTAAGGACTCGCTCACGGTCACGGAACGCGAAGAAAACAGGAGTAAGTGCCCCAATTTGGACACCCATGTCGCCCAGGAAGAGCGCCAGGTTGGCGATACGGCTGAGTTCGAACAGAATCGTGCGGATCCATTGGGCTCGTGGGGGCGCCTCCACTTCCATTAAACGTTCTGCCGCGAGGATGAACGGGACTTCATTGGCGAAACTGCCGAGCCAGTCGATTCGATTAATTAGGGTGGTGCATTGGGGGTAGGTGCGGACCTCACAGAGCTTTTCGTAGCCGCGATGCATGTAGCCCATGATCGGTTCCGCGACGACTACCTGTTCCCCGTCAAGCCGGCAGGCAATCCGCAACGTTCCGTGCGTCGCGGGGTGCTGAGGTCCAATATTCAGCGTCATATCTCCCGTATCAAGCTCGACGTTTATCCGAGCATCAGCGGCTTGAGCAGCCACGTAAGCCATCTGTTCGCGATCGGAGGTAGCTGTCATACTTCACCCCCTTCAGCTTCGAAGGCGGCCATGACTTCGGCTTCTAGCTGAGCTTCTAGGTGCTCGGGGATTTCTTCGATATCAACGACTCCAGGCCACGGCTTCACTTGTCGGGCTAGTAACGGAAAATCTTTGCGTAGGGGATGGCCTTCAAACTCGGTCGGCAGATACAACGGATGCAGCGTCGGGTGACCTTGGAAGACGATGCCGAACATCTCGTGGGCTTCTCGCTCATGCCAGTCGGCCCCAGGGAAGACGTCGCGAATTGTGTCGACGACCAGGTTGTCCTCTAGATCAGCTTTCAGGATCAGACCCATCTGCCGATCAAGCGAGTTTAGTTGCGCCAAGAGTTGGAATCTGGAGTCACCACCCGCGTAGCCGGTGGATGTATCGAGTTCGACGGGGTCGTCGTCTTCTTCGACAAGCCCCCCGTCAAACTCTGTGTTCTCATATCGGCCGTCGGGGGCAATGTCCCAGTCGATAGCTGAAAGAAAGCCGAAGTAGGTAAATCCTGCCGCCTTGGCAATTTTCACCGCGTCCTGCCAGTTCTCGATTCGTACTCTCAACCACAGGTCCTCGTGGGGACGCAAATACGAGTCGATGAGCATTTCTCCGAGGTTTTCGGAAAGCTCAGCTAGCAGGTTCTCTCTTTTTTCATCCGGAGCGGAAGCTTCTTCGCTGCTCTGTTCCTCATCCATGAAGTCAGCCCTCCACCACTATGGGCTGGCCGCGCCATTTTTCACTAATATCTTCATCCTGAATTCGTTCTTGCAGCAGCACTATGCCTTCGAGGAGGGCTTCAGGTCGAGGGGGACACCCTGGCACGTATACGTCGACTGGAATGATTTGGTCGACACCTTTCGTCACCGAATAGCTGTCCCAATAAGGCCCACCGCAGTTGGCGCATGAACCCATAGAAATCACATATTTCGGCTCTGGCATCTGTTCATACAGACGAAGAATCACCGGAGCCATTTTGTCGGTAACGGTTCCCGAAACTACAACCAGATCAGCTTGCCGGGGGCTAGCGGGAAACGGGATGACACCCAAGCGCATCACGTCGTAACGAGGTGAGCCAAAGGCCGCGCCCATCTCGATCGCACAACACGCCAAGCCCCATTGGTAAACCCATAGCGAACGGGCCCGTCCGAAGTTCAGCAACCAGCTAAGGGGTTTCGGCATCTTGCCCTTGTCAATGAGTCCCATTTAGGCAGCCCCCTTCAGACCCACCGCAGAACACCCTTGCGCCAGGCGTAGAACAAGCCCAATACAAGAATGAAAATGAAGATGGCCATCTCAACCAAGCCGAAGGTGCCGTAGAGCTCCAGCCGAGTCGCCCAGGGGAAAATAAAGACTGCCTCTACATCGAAAAGAACAAACAGAACAGCGAAGACGTAATACCGGATCTGACTTTGGGCCCAGTCTCCTCCTACAGGGTCGACCCCGCTTTCATACGCCATCAGCTTTTGTGCGGTCGGTCGCTTCGGACGAAGGATTCGTGCGATAGTCAACATCGCCCCGGCCATTGCTATAGCCGCAACACCGAATATGGCGACGGTCAGGTAGCTCCGCAGTAGTTCCGACACGATTAGCGAGGCTAGTTAGGGGTTTCGGGGCTTTCCAAAACCCAACGCGGTGCCTCGTTCCGCGGGTTCCGGACGTAGAGAAAGCTACCTCGCCGCGGAGACAAAAGACGTGATTTTTGGCCACGATTCTTGATTCTCGCGGTACGGGCTGCGTGGACTCGGTTTTCTGGAGTGAACAATGTCATCCCCGAATCAACACTGGTACGGCATCCTCGGCCAATTCGATCAGAAATTGGGGCACAATCCCAATCAGGAGGGTGAAGCCGGTGACCCCAATCAGGACGACGGACACGGTCCAATGCAGCTTTGGGGACGGTCCTTCGACCTCATCATCCGCAACATACATAGCCATCACGATTCGTAGGTACATGAACGCGCTGATGACTGCACTGAGCATCGCAACCGCCGCTAAGACGTAGCCGCGATCCTCAACAGCAGCCGCGATGACCTGGAACTTTCCCACAAAGCCCGAGGTAAGCGGCACTCCCGCCTGAGCGAGTAGGAGAATAGTAAAAGTCATGGCCAGGACAGGCCGGCTGCGACCGAGACCCGAGTATCTGTCAAGGGGGTGTTCTCCATCGGTGCCCATTGCGCCGACGATGGCGAAGGTACCCAGAACCATGAACGTGTACGTGAAGAGGTAGAACAGGGCTGCGGAGGTACCGCTAGCGCTGGCTGACTGCACAGCCACGAGCACGTAGCCGGCATGACTGACTGACGAAAAAGCCAGCATGCGCTTCACGTCATTTTGCAGGATCGCCATGACGGCACCGACGAGCAAGGTGAGGACTGCGAGAACTGCGACGATGGGAGACCAGTCGGCGTCATAGTTTGCGAACGCGGCGAAGAAGATCCGTAGAAGAGCCGCGAAACCTGCTGCTTTCGCGATTGATGCCATCCATCCGGTCACCGGACTCGGGGCTCCTTGGTAAACGTCGGGAGCCCAGAAGTGGAAGGGAGCAGCGGCGACTTTGAATGAGAAGCCCACAAGAAGCAACGCCATTGCGGCCATCAGGAGGTGTTCATCTCGGAATACCACCGCGTCTAGGTAGTCGCGGATGTGTATCAAGTTGGTGGACCCCGTACTGCCGTAGGTCAGAGCTATGCCGTAGAGCAGAAAGGCCGAACTGAATGCTCCGAGCACGAAGTATTTCATCGCGGCCTCGCGGGCTTCTGGGCGACGAGCGTGCATCGCAATCATGACGTACAACCCAATGGACAATGCTTCCAGGCCGAGGAATATAACAATGAGGTCATTGGCTGAAGCCATGACCATGGCCCCGGCGGCTGAACAGAGAAGGAGAGCGTGGAATTCTGGGGGGTCTATGCCTTCGCGACCCAAATAGCTGTGGGCAAGCAAAGCCGTAATAGTCAGCGCTATGAGCACCAACATTGTAAAGAAGATGCTGAAACCGTCGATAGCCAGAGCGGACGCTATTGACGCCGAAGGGCCTTCCTTTTTTATGTCGTTCCACAATCCAAAGGCCACGATCCATGCAGTCACCGATGCGCAGACAGTTGTTGCGGTTGCGAAGCTGATAGAGGTTCGTTGGGGAGCTAGAGCGCTAACGAGCAAAATCAGCAATGCTGCGCCCAGAAGGATGATCTGGGGGAGGAGGGCCCACCAGTCGATGGACGGCCCGGTGAACCCCACCAGAGGTAGAAGACTCATCAGTGGTCGTCCTTGCTGGACTGATTGTGATCGACGACCACCGGGTCTGCGGGGTTGGGGCGCTCATAATCGGAATGGTTTTCAATGTGAGCGATTAGCTCATTCACTGCTGGCTCAATTCGATCAAGTACCGGCTTCGGGTAGACGCCGAGGAAAACTATTCCGACAACAAATGGAGCGAGGATCAAACCCTCTCTTAGCGTCAAGTCGGGGGTAGCTTCGTCAGCCGGCGTCGGCTCACCATGGAAAACACGCTGGTATGCCCACAGAAGGTAGAGGGCTGCGAGGATGACGCCGGTGGCCGCAATAATGGTCCACCAGCGGCGGGTGTCGTACGAACCAATCAAGATCAGGAATTCGCCGACGAACCCGTTTAAGCCAGGAACGCCGATAGATGAGAGCATCACAATGGTGAAGAACCCTGCAAAGATTGGGGCTGCTGATTGGATGCCACTGAGCTCTTCAATAGCTCGCGTTTTTCTTCGCTCATAGAGCATTCCTACGAGTAGGAAGAGAGCCCCCGTCGACAGGCCGTGGTTAACCATCTGCAGCACCCCGCCCTCCAAGCTCTGGGTGGTGAAAGCGAAGATGCCTAAAACGATGAACCCCATGTGAGCTACTGAGGAATACGCCACGAGCCTCTTAAGGTCTTTTTGCATCGTGGCGACAACGGCGCCATATACGACGCCTATTACCCCCAGCGTCGCCAAGGTCGGCGCAGACCAGACTGACGCTTCGGGGAAAAGGTAAAGACCGAAACGCAGCAGCCCGTATGTACCTAATTTCAACATCACAGCAGCTAGAACTACCGATCCCGCGGTCGGTGCCTGGGTGTGTGCGTCGGGTAGCCATGTATGAACCGGGAAGATTGGCACTTTGATAACGAAGGCTAGGGCGAAAGCTAAGAAACACCAGCGAGCCGTGTTTGTTGATAGAGCTTGGCGTTGCGCGAGTTCAATAACGTTAAAAGTGATGCCCTGATCCCCTGCGCTCAAGGTCGCAACGCTGACAATCGCGACAAGCATGAGTGCCGAACCAGCCATCGTGTATAGAAAGAACTTCGTGGCTGCGTAGCGACGATCGTCATAACCCCAGCCACCAATCAGCATGTACATCGGGACGAGGACGATCTCGAACATGACGAAGAACAAGAAGAGGTCAAGTGACAGGAATGCGCCAAATGAGCCAGCCTGCAACAACAACAGCCAGGCGGTGTATGGCTTCGGGTCGTGATGTGGATCGACTCCTAGAAGCACTATCGGCGTGATGAGCCCGGTGAGAACAACCAACCAGAGAGAGATGCCATCCACACCTACATGCCAATTGATGCCCAGAGCCGGGATCCACGATTGGATTGACTCGAATTGGAACCCAGGATCGTGACTGGAGAACTGTGCCATTACATAGAGCGACATAGCCGCAGCAATGGAGGAGAAGATTGCCCCGATCGGTCGCATCATCTCGGGTCTGCTGTTGGGCAAAAGCACTACTACGAGAGCACCGAGAGCCGGGACGATGATTATGGCGTTCAAAACAGGGAATGCTGGTCCGCTTTGAGCTGAGAGGAGTTCAATCACCGCAGCAACCCCCAAGTCAGAAGAACGATTATCGCAAGAGCACCCACTGCTACTCCGACGGCGTAGTTCCGGATGTACCCAGACTGCGCGGGTCGAATCAACTGACCTGTCTTTAGGATGACTTTTCCTATGCCGTTGACAGCGCCATCCACAAATCGTTCATCGACGTTCGCCGTTCCCTGAAATCCAGAAGTGCCGACCCCCCCGACGACACGCGCGTATGTTGCGTCGATATACATTGCGTTTTCAAGGAAATCGGGTTCAAGGCGATCATTTGGGATTCGTTTGGTTAACCAAGTCATAACCGCAAAGAAGATCCCGACAATTCCTGCAGCTACGGAGATCACCGCCAATGCGATTTTGGTGAGAGTCCCGGATGAGAAATGGTGAGGGTGATTGAAGATCGGCTCCAGAAAGTGTTCAAGAACGAGCCAATCTTTGACCAGTGGAAGATTGATGACTCCGCCGACGGCTGCTGCTCCGGCAAGAACGCAAAGCGGAGCTGTCATCGTCCAAGAGGACTCGTGCGGGTGCGCCTCTTCATCCCAGCGCTGCTCCCCGAAGAAGACGAGGATGACCTGTCGGCTCATGTAATAAGCGGTGAGGAGCGCTGTAACAAGTCCTACACCCCAGAGAAGTGGACCAATGTTGTGTTGTTCCCAAGCTGCGAGCAAAATTTCGTCTTTGGACCAAAACCCTGCGAATGGTGGAACCCCAGCGATCGCAAGCCATCCCACGATGAAGGTGGCCGCTGTGATCGGCATGGCAAGACGAAGGGCTCCCATTTTCCGCATGTCTTGTTCGTCACCCATGCCGTGGATGACTGAACCTGAGCCGAGAAACAAAAGTGTCTTGAAGAATGCGTGCGTTATGACGTGAAAGATCGCCGCTACGTATGCTCCTGAACC
>DGLO01000077.1 GCA_002388005.1 Candidatus Neomicrothrix sp. UBA4542 | reverse complement strand
CACTAGCTGACAAATATCCCAATCCAATAAAGACGGGAAATGGGGCCGACAGGTAAACCTGTCGGCCCCATTCTCTCATCTCGGGCTAAGAATCAGCGTGTTGGAGAGGGCCTTCTCAGATGACCTTTTGCTGTTGAAAGCTTTCGATTTCTTGTGGGCTGTAACCAAGCTCAGAGAGAATCTCGTTGGTGTGGGCACCCAATTTGGCCGCAGCGCTTCGAACCTTTGTTGGGGTTCGAGAGAACTTTGCCGCTGGCCCCACTATCGGAGCCACACTCCCGTCCTCTAGCTCGATTTCCTGCAGCATCTCTCTCTCAATGACGTGCGGCATTTGAGCAGCATCCCCGAACGTATTGACCGGAGAAACAGCGACACCATACTCCGCAGCTAGACGTACAGACTCCTCGACGGTGTGTTCCGCGAACCAAGCAGAAACAGCCTGATTGATGTCATCCCTTCGGACGACACGACCTTTGTTTGAGGATAGTTCCGGGTCGTCAATGAGATCTTGACGGCCCATCAGGTCCGCCAGTGCAGTCCAATGGCTATCCAAAATCAAGGCGATAAAGACATCACCGTTGACGCATCGATAGGTGTTACATGGTGCGGCAACAGGTACCTCAGAACCCATTCGAGGCAGAGGCGCGCCCATCGCCCCCAGTGTCAGGAAACCGTTCGACTGGAAGAGAAGTGAATCCAGCAACGCAACGTCAATATGTTGACCCTCACCGGTCGCTTCGCGATGCCGAAGCGCAGCAAGAACCGCGACGGCGCCATGGAGACCCGCCAAATCATCGGCCAGAAATGTTGGAGCCTTAACGGCCACCCCGTCGGGCTCTCCGTTCAACGACATCCATCCACTTACCGCCTGGGTAGCCGGGTCGTATCCCGGCCGATCCGACAACTCGCCATACTGACCCCACCCTGAAATTGAAAGATAAATGCAATCCGGGCGAACGGTCTCAATATCGCGGAAGCCAAGCCCCCACGAATCCAAGGTGCCCGGCAGAAAATTTTCGATAACGACATCCGCTCGGGCGGCGAGCTTCAAAAAAATGTCTGCTCCGTCAGTTGTTCGCAGGTCCAGAGCAAGCGATCGCTTGTTCCGATTAACGGTTTGGTGAGCGAACGAGAGTTGTGTGTCGGGGAGAAGAGGCGGCGCGAACCGAGTGACGTCCCCCGACGGCAGTTCAACCTTGATGACGTCTGCACCCAGATCCCCAAGTACGCAGCCAGCCATGGGACCGGACCAAGTCGTGGTGGCCTCCACAACAACAAGTCCCTGAAGAGGCCCGGCACTGGGGTGGTCGGAATGTTCGAAGAAATCTTGGCGTTCCAAAGGTTTTCCTTATCAAGGTTCGTTGGAAATTAGGTATCTGGTAGGGCGGAGCTTCCTTTGAGTCCTTTGCGGTCGCCGTCCAGAAAGGCGGCCCGAGCGGCAGAACCACTCCCTTCCATATTCAACTGAAAAATGAACCCCTGCTCGAAACGCATAGCGCTTTCAACATCGAGCCCTTCGATGCTGTCCAACGACGCTTTGAGATGGCGAACCAAGTCGGGTGGCTTACCTGCGATAGTTCGCGCGATGTCTTGAGAGCGTGCCTCTAGGTTTGAAATCGGTAACACTTCGGTGAGCGCCCCTCTAATCCACAAATCCCGGGCCGTTATCGGCTCAGCCGTGAACATGAGGTGGCGCAACACCTGCGAAGGGAGCATCCGAAAGCCTTGTGCGGCTCCGCCGACAGTTCCGTTGTCGATTTCCGTCCATTGAAACAGAGCATCTTCATTTGCGAGAGCGATATCGGCGCTGCCCACAAGTTCTATTCCCACCCCGAGACAGTAATCGTGGACGACCACGATGACGGGTACCGGGCAGCGAGACATGGCTGTGCAGGCGCGTGCCGACTCTAGGCATTGCTGCAATATCCCTTCGTGACCTTCAAGCCGACTCATTTCTTTTAAGTCTCCGCCCGCACTGAAGCCCTTCCCACGAGCGGAAACCACAACGACATGGTCGTCTGGAGAGAGATTTTCGAGGGTGTCGGCGATCGAACTGAGATCTTCGATGGAGGTCGCGTTGGCTGGCGGATTAGACAAAATCAGCCGAAGTACTCCAGGCGAGTCTGAGGGGCGTTGAACTTCTAAGGTCACCGGGCCTCAGCGTACTTGTTGGTCATCATGCAGTCTTTTGGAGCGCCGCCCGTCATGCTCAAGCAATAAAACCGAACCGAGTCCTCGCTTGTTGAATACCGATGGCGGCTAAAAGGTGTTAGTTACCTCAGCGAACTGGTGGGCTGTGTGGGGGTAACCCGCCACGGCCTTAATTACGCGACCTGACTGCCCTGACGTCGCGATACCTAAATGCGCAGTGGCAATGTGTCGCGGATCAGCCATTCCTTCGGGAACAGACCCGTCAAACACTCTGGTCATCGGAGTTGCGACGCCCCCTGGGCAGACAGCGTTAATGGTGATGTTCTTTCTCCGTAGGGAAGTTGCTGCGGCACGAACCAAACCAACCGCCGCCCATTTGGTCATGCTGTAAACCGGGTCCGGAGACCACGGAATGAGCCCAGCGAGGCTGGCGGTTACGGTAATCGCCCCACTACCTAGGCGGTCAAATACCGGCACGAGAGCATGTAAACCAAAGGCAACTCCGTCAACATTGACGCCTCGCGTTTTCCTATAACGTTCGAGATCCCAAGCACCGGGGTCGTCTGCTGTTCGTGCAAAATCAGCTGGATCTCGAAATTCGACTCCCGCGTTAAGGACGGCGATGTCGAGTTGATCCAAGCTTTCTACAGCGGTCACCCAATCCTCTGGTGAAGTCACATCCAAAGGAATGAAAACGCCACCGGTAGCGTCAGCTACTTCCTCCCCGTTGCTTTCTGGAAGATCACATACGAGGACCCGGGCGCCATCAGCTGCGGCTAAGCGTGCAGTCGCCGCACCGATTCCCGAGGCGCCACCGGTGACTAAGACAGCTTTTCCTGCAAGCCCCCAGCTCTCAACATCCGGTAACTCGAGGGCTAACGAGTTCGTGGAATTATTCATCGCATGAGCCTAAGCGAAATACGTTCAACGGCTTTCGATCAGTTGAGCGGCTTCGCTGATCGCACCTGGTCGCCGCTGATGGTTTTGTGCTCTAAGAGGAGTTCGACGACCGCATCTACCCAATGTAAATTCTGAGTGAGTATTGCCTGCACCTGCTCATCCCATCGCTCCCGTGCGCGCTGCACCACTCGTGTGAGATCTTCAATCTCGACGCCGAGATCGACGTCGTAATAGATCTCGCTGGTTAGTTGTTCATCGAAGTCGGGCCCCTTGGCACCGAATATGTTCCGGGTGATGACGCTGATCATGTTCACGTCGGTTGTCATCCAGGCGAGGTTGTATTCACCGGTGACCCTGAGTTCAGCGAGGGCACCGGCCAAATACGACTTGATTCTTTGCACGACCCAGTTCTTCACTTCTTCAAATTGAGGATCGCTTGGGACGTAGCTTTGAAATTGCAGTTGTCGGAAAACTGTCTCAGGCATAGCCGGCCACCGACAGACACCGAGATGCTGTTCAGTCCAACGAATCGTTAGACCTAAGCACTCGAAACCCATGACTTCTCCGACTACGGCATGGCCAGCTACATGAGCGGCGGTCGCCCGGTCCTCGTCCATGCTGTCAGCGTCGAAGGTGAATATCGAAGGAATGTCGTGTCAGGCTGCGACTTTGACCTCGTACACCTCGTACACCAATTCGCCGGTCTCGCCATTGAGTTGACCAGCCGCAACGGCTTGAACGCTGTTGAGCCAGGCGTACCTTTCGTCTCCGGTTTGAAATGTCGGCGCGGTAGCGATGAGACCTTCAGCCATGTTGGCGCGCCCTTGGTACTCGACGTAGATAAAGGCGCCGTCATCGGTTTCAAGGGTGAAACGGACGTCAAGTAGACCCGTTCCGTCGCTGGCGATAGTTAGCCAGTCGGCAGCATCATCTGTGGCAAGTCGCGCGTTCAACCGGTCGCTGGTTACGGACAGACTCGGAACGTTGGCGACTACCCGCATTCCTTTCGGTCCGCTTCCGACCTCGATCATCGGACCTACCTGGGCGTTAATTGTGCACATGTGGACTAGCTCCGCCGTGGGCATGGGGTCTCCTTTACCTTCTTGTTTCGGGTGTTTATATCGAAGAGGAGCATCCTTTCACAAGTCGGACGTTAGAACCGCTGGCATATTCGCCTACTAAACGTTTGCTAAGTTATTTCCATGTTGGATGCACCGCCCACATCGGTCCCCCAGGGAGACCAGAGTGAGATTGGCCGACGAAAACCAGCTCGCAAAGAAGGATGGGTGACTCGTTTGGCGCGTCGTCTCGTGTTTCGCATGGAAGTTGGAACGCCAGAACGACCAGCGACCCTGTATCTAGCGTCATTTGACATGATTCCCATGGGCAGTTGGGTTGTCGTACCCCAACAAGAACAGAGCCGTTCCTAGATATCAGAGTGCTACAAAACGCAAACTTGAGGCCGGTGTAGCGGCCTCAAGTTTCGCTCGTCTAACCAAGTGAATGATTCTTTGCCCTTACCGATTGCCTTTGCGGTTTCCGAGTTTGGGTTTGCGTTCTGCCATCTTGGCTCGGATGTCATCGGCCTCGGCTTGGGTGATTTCGCC
>DGLO01000097.1:15628-17701 GCA_002388005.1 Candidatus Neomicrothrix sp. UBA4542 | reverse complement strand
TCAAACTCATTTAATTTTAATCTTTAATTTCAGTTGGTTGCGGGAGCCGGATTTGAACCGACGACCTTCGGGTTATGAGCCCGACGAGCTACCAAACTGCTCCACCCCGCGGCGAAGACATCAGTATGGCCGCTGAGTGAACCCATCCACAACCTCGGCGCCTAAAGACCTCCCCCAAGTTTTGAAAAATCCGCTAGGTATCAGCCCAGTCTTCTAACTCCATCAACGTTTCATCGAACGCATTCAACGCAACAGCAAGATCACTCCCAGGTCCACCAGCTTCAGCCTGATGTACACCGGCCACGGCAAGATTCCCCGACGGTGTCGTCGGCAGAAGCGTCAACAGCAAGAACGAAATCACGCCAAAGCCCAAAGCCACCAAAAGCGGCATCGTGTAACCGCCATAGACGTCGATCAACCTCCCGGCGACGGGAGCCCCAATCAATGCACCTAAGCCCTGCGCTGTGTAAAAAATTCCCATCAACGAACCTAAGCCAACTACACCAAATAAGTCAGCGAGAACTAGCGGGCTCACCGCCACGAAAGAGCCATAACCCACCCCCAACACGGCCATAAAGACCACCAAAGTCGCAAATGAGGAACCGGCTAACAGCCATATCACGAACGATAAAGGACACAACGCTGCACCAAATCGGAAGACGCGGAAGCTACCAAAATGGTTCGTCAACCAGCTAAAACCGATTCGTGAGAGCACACTGGACCCACCCAACACACCCACCAAAGTGGCTGCAGCGACCGACGAGACACCCCGTTCCTTTGCATAGGGAACTGCGAACACAAATGGAACGAAGAGCGCCATACCCGACGAAAGGCCCGCTATCCATAGTTTGCGAAAAGTCGCAGATCTGAACGCCTCTTTGATTCTTGACGGAGCCGCACCTGCTACTCCCGGGGCTCGCGCCATCATCAAAGTGCACGCAGCCAGCACCAGCGAGCCGACCACCCCGAAGATTCGGTAGGTGGTTCTCCATCCATATAAGTCGATTAGCCGAGCGGCCAATGGAGTCATAACCAATGTGCCGACACCTATCCCAGCTACGGAGATACCAACCGCTGTCGCACGGCGCTTTTCGAACCAGCCGCCGACATGCGCGAGCATCGGGATGTAGGCGCAAGCTGCAGCGATTCCCGCGCCTGTACCAAAGGTGACGTATCCAACACTGATTGAATTCACGTTGCTTGTGGTCCATAGGCCAACAAAAAGAGCGACCGCTCCAAAGGCCAGAACCGGCCGCGGACCGTAACGATCAGCAAGACGACTAGTAATCAAACTCAACCAGAAGAAGGAGAAGGTCGTCACTCCAAAGATTACGGCCGTCGAACCTTTCCCAGTTCCGAAGTCATCTGCCATCGACTGAAAAAAAGCACCGAAGCTGTAGACGCTGCCAAGAGCAACAGCTGAAGACAAGAAGGTAGCCACGACGGTGAGCCATGCACGCGGCGAATCTATGAGATGTTCGTTGCTCATAGTCCCCTGTTTCCCACCTTTGGTTATTCTCGATTGGTACCGATGACTCGAAAGCCTTCAGCAAGTCGGCCTTGTGTCATGCCGGCTGCTGAAGCAACTCCCGACGCCCATTCACGTAACAAGTCTTCCAGTTCCTCCATGCGGTCCGTTTGACTGGAGTGGCACTGCAATGCCTTTACCTTCTGCTCAAAGGTATCGGTGATGTCCACATGCATCATTGTTCCTTCTGGTGCCGCCATCCACATCATCCATACCCGCGAGACGGTGTGCGGCTCGTGGCCCTCCTCAAGAAGTTCAGGGTGCGCGCGCGGGTTGCGTGAATCGGGGTAAACAGCGGCCATAGTTGCCCATGCTGTGGCCAAGTGATCGGGATGTGACCCATAAATTCGATCCCAGTTCGCGGTGGTTGGCTGGGTTACGACAACATCAGGGCGAACAATTCGCATCACGCGCGAGAGGTCACGGCGAAGCTCAAGGCTGTTCATGACCCGCCCGTCAGGGTGACCTAACCAGTGAAGCTCTTCGACTCCCACAGCTGCGGCCGCTGCGTGTTGTTCGTCTTGGCGAAGAGCACTTAAATCGTT
>DGLO01000097.1:14625-15225 GCA_002388005.1 Candidatus Neomicrothrix sp. UBA4542 | reverse complement strand
AGCGCAGCCATCGTCCCCGCAGTTCCAAAGTCAACGTCGTCAGGGTGGGCTACGACAACAAGAACTCGCCCAGGGGCCTCAACGTCTCCCGTCGCTGTAGGGATGGTGCCCGGCACGGCGTTACGCCGCGTCGCTGTCGTCTCGGGTTGGCGACTGAGAAAGCAGCTCTTGTGCCTTGGCTATGTACCCCGCAGCGCGTTCCACCCATTGTTGATAGGCAGCAAGGTCCCCCGCGCGCAAAGCAGCATCGGCACGCTGGAACGCGTCTGCCGAAAGTGTCAATAACTCCTCAACCGACGTTTCCTCTGACTTGTCGTCAGGCTCAGCATCGTCGCTTTCTAGATCTCCGCCAGAGTCGTCGAGTTCCTCATCTTCGCCCTCCGAAGACACAGTCGCATCTTCTTGCGCCGGTCCCGCATTGAGATCGACGCTGAGTCCGGGGATTGCGCGAGCAAGCGCTGCCTCGAAACTGTCCGCGATAACGACTTCTGGGCCTACTCCAACAATGACGAGTTGCAGTTCGGGCACCGCCGTCGTACCCGTGGCTTCTATGTACAAGGGTCGGACGTACAGCAAAGAGTTCCCGACGGGGATAAGCAG
>DGLO01000097.1:11768-14188 GCA_002388005.1 Candidatus Neomicrothrix sp. UBA4542 | reverse complement strand
GAGGATCGGATCTCGTACACCTCGATCTGGCCGTACCGATCTGGGTCATTGTGAACGACCATGAAACCTTCAAGGTTCTTGCGTGAGTCATCATCGGAGAAGGGCACGAAAGGCCTGAAGATGACGAATGATTCATCGTCGTCGTCTGGTAGCCGCATCAGCAAATACTGAGGAGCGATCCGAACCTCTGAACTACTGATGATTTTGCCAGTGGCATCTAGGACCGATTCGACTGCAGTCTGCCCAATTGAATTTCCCGGGTCTTGAGCGACGCTCCAAGCTCCGGCAGCGTCATAAAACTCGGCGGCGCCACTGATGCGGTACCGGCCCCACAAATCGGTTTGCAACCGGAATAGATCTTCGGGGTATCGAAAATGCTCAGCCAACTCTACGGGGGGTGGCGTTGTGCTGAACAAATCAGGGAACTGTTGACGATACGACTCTGCAAGTGGGTCGTCATCATCGACGATGTAAAAGGTTGGTGCTCCGTCATACGCGTTGATCACAACTTTGATCGAGTTACGCACGTAATTAAATGAAGAACGCAGATCACCTGAACGTACCGCCCGAGCGTTGACTGTCTGCGCGTACGGGAACATATCGGTCGCCGTATACGCATCAAGTATCCACTTCACCTCGCCGTCCACAATGGCGGGGTAGGGATCTCGATCGAACCTTAGGAATGGCGCGATGGTTTTTGCGCGGTCAACAACGTCGCGCTTGTACAGGATGCGACTATCGGAACCAAGCTCATTGGAAACCACCAGGTTTGGCTCGGCAAAGCGAAGGGCAAACGCAAGTTTCCTGGCGAATGACCCGATCCGAACGCCATCGGCACCGTCGTACCTGGT
Organism: Candidatus Neomicrothrix sp. UBA4542; assembly: GCA_002388005.1. Lineage (GTDB taxonomy): Bacteria > Actinomycetota > Acidimicrobiia > Acidimicrobiales > Poriferisodalaceae > UBA2110. Next base: position 13,337 of record DGLO01000097.1, on the reverse strand, counting down.
GACTTCTGTCCGGTCATCGTCGTCTTGAAAGTCCACCTCGTCGCGGGTTGCGCCTACGATTGCGTAACCCTTTAGGCCTTCACCAACGTAAAGACCGGGTGAGGACACTGCTAACGCATCGGCTCCGTCTCTCGTGTTGGTCGGGATGTCCGCTAACGCGTAGGCCGGTCGGCCGTTGGCGTCGATGGCGTTTGCTGGCGCGGCCGCGAGCCCATACCCATGGGTGAAGGCGATATGTTGCGATTCCCAGGAGCTATTTGGAAGATCCGTTTGTTTTAGCTCTCTCGCTGCGACAACTACTTGGGTCGTTCGGCCATCGATGGTGTATCGGTCGACATCGATATCTCTGAAGTCGTAAAAGCTCTTAATGCCTTGCGTCTGTTGGAAGGTGTCACGCATCACTGCCGGATCGAGGAGTCGGACGTTGCGAACAGTCGCAAGATTCTCTTCTATTTCGGTCGCGCTAAGAGTGGGTTCATAATTGAAATCTCGCGATGTCACCTGGTCGAGTCCCATGGCGATGCGCGTCATCTCGATGTTTCGTTCGATATACGGGGCTTCTTTTGTTGATTCGGACGGTTCAACTTGAAAGCGCTGCACTAAAGCCGGATAAATCGTTCCCGCGAGGCTGGCGACGAGCGCCCACAGACCGACAGCAATGATGGGGTAGGTAAATCCTCGCCGCCAAATGTTGAAGACCAGCAGTCCGAAACAAAAGACGCTGACAATCATCAACAGCTGCAAGGCGGGCAGTTGGGCTTTGACATCGGTATACGTGGCGCCGTTGACAAAACCGCGGCCCGAAAGTGTGAGCTCGTAGCGATCTAGGTAGTAGCCGACTCCTTTTGCGAGAGCCAGAAGTCCCAACAGCAGCGATAGGTGCGCCTTAACCTGCGGGGTGACCCGCGATCCGGCTTGACCCTGGATCCGAATACCTCCATTTAGGTAATGCTGAATCGTTGTTACGACAAATATGACGAGGATCGCTGCAAACGCCCAACTGACAACGAATGTCAGGAACGGAAGTTGAAAGACGTAGAAACCAACGTCAAGCCCAAATTGTTGGTCAACAATTCCAAAGTCGACACGATTAGTGAAGAACAACCAACTTTGCCATTGCGACGAAACGCCTGCACCTACTAGCAGAGCGAAAAGCAGAGAGACCAGACTTCGTACCAGGATCGCCCGTCTTCCCATGAACTGTTGCCATCTCCGGCTGAGTTCATCTTCAGGTCCGGGTGGTCGAAGCTTTGGGGCCAGTCGGTCAGCTATGAATAGGTTCACCCACAGAGTCACAAAAAATACGGCTGTGAACAACAGCCCTAACCCGATCTTGGCCCACAGCACCGAAGTCCAAACCGAAGACAACGCGAGGCTGTCAAACCAGAGGTAATCGGTCCAAAACCGTGCAAGACCGCGAACCGATGTGATGAGCAAAAATAGGGCGAGGCCGCCAAAACCAAGCAGCACTCGTCCGCGTCTCATGCGTCTACGGCGTGACTTCATTTCCTCAGGTGGTCGCATATATACGGAATGCTACTGGCCGTCAGGCACGACCAGACTGCGACA
>DGLO01000097.1:6954-11392 GCA_002388005.1 Candidatus Neomicrothrix sp. UBA4542 | reverse complement strand
CGGCGAGTGCCAGCTAACGCGTTGTCGTGGCAACTGGTCCCACAACAGCCCTCTGCGGGGGTCTGCCATCTCACCCGAACATCAGGGGGAATGGTGGCGTAGAGACCAAGAGCGAACGCTGCTGCTATCACATCCGTGGTCATGAGGTCTACCGCTGTCTTCTTCCATTCTCGGTACACGGCGCGGAGTCGGACTTCAATGGCCACTTCGTCGTCTAGATGCGCGGCAAGGCGCTCTCGTAACCAGTCACCCGATGATCGGGCCATCTGTTCGGGTAAGCCCTCGATATTTACCTTTGTCCCTCCTGCTCCGTATTTCGCGGCAGCCGCAATAAACGGTGCCAAACCTTCTACGAGTTCGTTGTCCATGGCACTGGGTACTAGTTGTGGCATCTCGAATTTGTTTGTTGATGCACGTTTCAGTTCCGGAAGAAGCATCTCTAGTCGTGCAGCCATATTTTGTTTCAACTGGATCACGGCGGGACGCACTAATTCACTCACGGTGCTTCGAAGACGATCGTGATGATCGTCAATGGTTTCGGCTTCGCCATGGAGCGACGAATACGGTGACTGGGGAATCACTGGAATTTCCCCGGTCCGAATGAGGACCTCCCTCGCCCATTCCACATCGTCAGGTTGCGGCTCTCCTAGTCGAGCAAATAACTCGTCAATGACCGCCCGACGTCGCGGCAACCTTGGAGGTTGGAAGGGAACTACATCTTCACTGTCAAAATTTTCGGCGAAAGCGTGGTGGCGTTCAGCCGTTCGGCGAGCATCGATTTGATCTCCGAGCGGAAGTTCAGGATCTTTTTCGCTTCCCAGATCATCTCTTTCGAGGGTAAGTCTGTGGGATTGGAGATCGATGACCGTTCCGGGACGAACCTCCGTCGACGTATCGCTATGTGGTTCGGTGACCGTAGCGAAAGAAGATGCGTTGTTGGTCGACATCGCTTCTTGGACGGAACGAGCAGCGGACAACTCGCTTCTGAGGCGGTGGAGTTCTTCGCCAACGTGTCTGAGAAACTGTCGCACTTCGTCAATCGAATAGCCGCGGAATACGTGGCTGAATTCAGCTTTGGTGACCGAATCTGGATCAATCTCTGACGCCCCTTGGGCGTGCTGAACCATGATGATCGAGGGTACCGATCGCGACTCGTGGGACGGGGATGGTATGACTCAAAAACCTTCGGTTCCTTAGCGCGTTTCCAAACGTATCCCTGATAGATCTCCCCCAAACGAGTGCAGTGTCCGCAGGGCATCGTCCAGCGTGTCTACTGAGACCACGTCAACCATTTCTCCCAAGATCGCTTTCGTTGCTTCGACCTGGGTAGAGGGAACGAGAAACAGTTCGGCTCCGCTGCGCATCACCGCGTGACTCTTTTGCTCTATTCCGCCTACCGGACCGACATTCCCCAGTGGGTCGACGGTGCCGGTCGCGACTACTCGCAGCCCAGCCAATAAATCTCCTGGAAGCATCGCCTCCAACAAGGCGAGGGTCAGGCCAAGTCCTGCAGACGGTCCTCCTACCCGCTCCACCGTAAAGTTGATTTCAAAGGGCAAGTCGTCCAGTTCGACATAGGTGCTGATAGCAACACCGAGGAATGCGCTGCCGTCCTTGTCAGCAAGCACTACCGTTTCATCCCGAGTTGTCCCATCTAGTTGAAGTACTGAAAAGGAAAAACTGTCGCCTGGTGATCGACTCCGAACGATCTCGCCTAGGTCTCTAGCATTTCGGACTTGTCTATTTTCGGCTTCGATAACGACGTCGCCCAGATCGAGAACATCTGATGCTGGAGTGCCAGCAACAATCTGCATTATGAGAGCTCCTGCCTCGGAGATGACTTCGTATCCGAGGCGTTCAAGAGCAACCCGGGCAGCGATATCGAGGCTTTGTGCCATTTGTTCTCGCCCCAGCGTTCGGTTCTGTTCGATCGTGCGATCTCCGAGTATTTCGTGGCGGTCCGATATCTCTATGGAATCATCGAGCCATCCTCCGAGTATTTCGAGGAGGGATGGCTCAAGATTTGATTTGACCGTGACCATACGGATCTCGCCTTTAGATCTGTAGCTCATGGCGTCATCTAGGACCAACATCGGTGTTATGTCGCGTGTGCTGCCTGGACTCGTAAGCACCTTTGAAGTGATGTTCACCTGATCTAGCGCAAATACCCCCACCAGCCCGAACAAGACAACGGCCACTACGAGGAAAGCCCAGATGGGCATGCGGCGCGGGTCGACCGATCCGATAGGCGGCGTCGAAGTATTCTCCGTTGGTGGTGGCTCGGACATCGGTTATAAGCGTGCCACGCTGGACCCTGACGCCCCCGCGCGGCTTGGATGAAATTAATGAACCACCCAGAAGACGACTCAGACTCCACAGCACGTCTCGAACCACTCCCCCATCAGCGAATTTCTCCTGACGTTCATTTACAAGGGCCCCCAGAATCTCAGGCGAGATCAGGCGGTGGACTCGAACGCAGATTGAATGATCCGCGCCGAATTCTGCCTACGCGGCCGTATCGGGGAACCTCGCTGTGGCGCAAATTCGTCGCGTTGCTTGGTTTAGGCGCCTTCTCCATCTTGGGTGGGGTCGCGATCACTCTCATTGTGGGTGTAATGGCAATTGTGACGGCACTAATTTTGCAGGCTGCGATCAGTTGAGCAACGATGACGTCCACGATCGCCGAATCAACGCTGCTTTGGCAGGCCACCGGGGCCAAGCATCGCTCGCGAGGACGTTATTGAGTGATCCCGACGCAACTACACGATCGATGGCGCTGGGTGCTCTAGGTCGTCTCAATAGGTTGACGGCGGCGGAGTTGGAGACAGCATTGAATGACTCGAACGTTTCGGTTCGTCGACGAGCGCTCGAACTTGCTACGAAGTGGCCGGACGTGAAAATTGAGTTCTGCCTGGGTGACCTAGATTCGTCTGTAGCTGACGCGGCAGCGTTCTCACTCGGCGAGCGCGAAGAAATTGGAGCGGTGAATGGACTCGCAAGAATGGCCGCCACTCATGAAGACCAGTTATGTAGAGAAACTGCGGTAGCGGCGTTGGGTGCTCTTGCCACGATCGAGGGATCTGATCGGCCAGCGATACTCGTCTGTCTTCTTGGTGCCATGAAAGACCGTGCCGAAATTCGACGACGTGCGATTCTGGGGCTTTTCCAATTCGAGGAGGCCGAGGCGCGGCGGGCAGTTGAGGGCGCGTTGAGGGATAAGGACCGTCAAGTCCGGGCCGTTGCGAGCGAACTTCTTGGTGTTGTAAGTGACTGATTAGTCTCTGAGCTCGGACGCCAGCGTCAAGAACTTGTCTGGGCGCAAAAGGCCGATTGGGGTCCAACCTCTCCCGTCAGATTCGATTTGTTCATCGTCATCGTTTGCGACCCACAGCGTTGCGGATCGAGGAAAGACCGGAGGATTGGCGGACATGTCTATGTCTTCGGCTAATCCTGACATATTGATGATCTGGTGGGATTGCCCCAACTCAAATACGTTGGTGCGTCGCAAATCGCCGAGCTTCACCGCTTGTTCGAGAAGCGCGTGCAGGCGAATTTGTGACACGTATCCTTCGCGAATTCTCGTCTCGGGTTCTGTGTCAGGGGCATGGCGCAGCATCGATGCAAGGAATCGCCGCATGCCGGTTGATGAATCGACGTTCCATGCGGGGCCTGAGTCGATGTACGCGAATTCAACATCGTCGCGACGATCCGAAACGCCCATTAGCGCTGCTTGTCGAAAGACGGTCCTGCCTGCAGGTACAGATGCCAAAATCTCTTCTTGAAATTCGGTAGCGGCTTCAACGAGAACTTGCTCGCACGCAGCAGCGGAGATCGCTGCCGTCAAATCTTCGGAGATGTCAATTAGCGTCACGCGCTGCATCCCCGCTACGCCGGCAGCTTCAGGAGCTGCGGCTTCGATGCTTACTCCTAACGGCGATCCATCGGTGATGACGCACCATCGCGCCGATGGGGCGCGTTCGAACAGGGAAAGCACTATTGCTTCCACCGGCGGGGAATGCGTCAAGAACCTCGGATCAGATTCCCAATCCAAGGTGGAAGTGGGCGCTACTCCCAATACTTGATCAGCGACCAAAAAGGGATGTGCCGCTCCCATCGCGGTTTCATTTACGAAAGCGAGAGCAACCACTTCATTGAGAAGCTCGGGAATTATCTCTGCTGCAACTTGGGGGTCACCGCGGTGGTCGATAATCACTAGTTCGACCGCATAGCGCTCGCCAAGCCCTCCCCCCATGTTGATATCGGACCAGTACGCGGAGATGCCGGTAAGTCGAGCCCTGTCCAAGGTTGCCCCCCTACCGGTCAGGTTGGCGATAACTCCGAGTCGTACAATGTCCCCGTCAAACCCGACTGACCTCTCCACCGATGGTGCCTGGGGGGTACTTACATCGGAAATGTCATCTCCTTTCGCGGAGCACGC
>DGLO01000097.1:0-6557 GCA_002388005.1 Candidatus Neomicrothrix sp. UBA4542 | reverse complement strand
AGAGACACGCGACATTTACCAGCGAGGGCCATAGGTATTGAATGTCGATGAAAGTGCTTCGAAATTCTCTAGAGCGCGTCCTGCCCCCAGGACTACCGCTTCCATCGGGGTACGTACTATTCGCACCGGTACACGCGCGTCGTGTGCCAGACGTTTGTCTAAACCTCTTAGCAGTCCCCCACCTCCGACCAAATGAACACCATGAACCAGTAAATCTTGGGAGAGTTCGGGAGGGGCTTGACTGAGACAGTCGATGACAGAATCAACAACTGCTTGAATGGGTTCTTCGAGCGCAGATCTCACTTGATCGGGGGTCAGGATAAAGGTCCTCGGTAACCCGGTAGTGAGGTCTCGCCCCTTGACTTCCGCATCGAATTCGTCTTCACCTGCCCAGGCGGACCCTATTTGCACTTTGATTTCTTCGGCGGTTCTCTCTCCGATTGCGACACCGTGCACTCTTCGGGCATAGGTCTGTAGCGCTACATCAAAGTCGAAGGATCCAACTCTGATGGCTTTGAGTGAGACGATTCCTCCCATCGACACCATGGCCGTTTCGGCAGTACCGCCCCCAACGTCAATGACCATGTTCCCGACGGGTTCGTGGATTGGTAAACCCGACCCGATCGCGGCTGCCATTGGCTGATCGATAAGCCGAACATCGCTCGCGCCGGCTCGACGCGCTGCGTCGGTAACGGCGCGCCGTTCAACTGGCGTTATTACCGACGGCACGCATACGACGACTCTCGTTTTGCCGAATCGGCCCACCCCAACCTGCTGAAGGATCAGTCGAATCATTCGCTGGGTTGTGTCGAAATCGGTGATCGCTCCTTTTCGGAGAGGACGAACAGCCACGATGTAAGAGGGTGTCCGTCCGATCATCTGCCAAGCTTCACGGCCGATGGCGAGCACATCATTGGTTTTCTCGTTCATCGCGATCACTGACGGCTCGTTCAGCACGATGCCGCGTCCGCGTTCGTACACCAGCGTGTTTGCGGTGCCGAGGTCGATCGCGAGGTCACGTGCCAGCGGAAGTTCTCCCCTCACCCTGCGACGCGTCACCGTCTGCGACGTCTGTGACCCCGTCGTCAGTAGGCGCAAGTGCGTCTAAGCGTCGACGAAAATCGTCAATGCTTGCATCCCATGGTGTCCGTTTCCGCCCAGTTAGGGCCAGAAGCAATACCCCTAACAGCGTGATCGCGGCGGCCAGAGCAAGGAATGCTAAGGGAGTCATGGCGAGTCCTTACTTACCGAGTCCGCGGATCTGACATCGGTGATGTCCTGGGACGAGAGAGCCCAATCTTCGCCGTCTTTCCATACTTCGCGCTTCCAAATTGGCACCGTGGCTTTGAGAGTATCGATGCCAAACCTCGCGGCCTCGAATGCTGCGGGACGATGCGGGGAAGACACAGCTACAACGACTGAGCTTTCACCGAGTTTGAGAGCACCGATTCGGTGAGCTAGCACGACCCTTGATATGTCTGGCCATTTGTTGCGCATCTCGGCGACGATGGTTTCGAGACGGGGCTCAACCTGCTCCTCGTAAGCCTCGTATTCGAGAAGAGATACCTCTAGTCGATCTTCCGCATGGTCGCGGACAGTTCCAGAAAACACGACTACTGCACCACAAGATGGTTGAACACACCAGTCATAAAATTCGCCCACCAAGAGTTCGTCAGGTGTGAGAAGCAGCCAAGAGTCAGGGTCTTGTGGAGCGTGCACATGGTTATGGTACGCCGAGGAAGACGTGCCTCCCCATCGAGTCGGCGAGGCCGCGGACAACAACGACACATCCATGGGTACGTTTTGGAGTGTGGACCGAACCGAAGATCCTGGACAAGATCCAACAGAATCATCAGATGAAGGGCATCCTTCGGACGCGTCCGACGAATCCGGTGCGGCGGACCCGACGGCGCTGGGTTCGGTTGACTGGTCACAAATCCCTGATGACCCCGCGACCAGCATTGAGGAAAACCCCACCAGCAGGTATCCCTTGCACCCCGATGATCGGATCTGGCGTCACCCAAGTGAACTTCAATATCTTGCCCCAGACACTGTTTCCCGCCGCCGTTCATTAAGCAACCGCCGTCTCCTGGGTGCTGGTTTAACGGGCGTAGTCATCGGCGCGGTCGTCGCTGCCTTGGTCGTCGGTTTCATATTTCAACCTTCACCACAAGTAGTCGAGCGAATCATCGAACGGGAAATCACAACAGCAAACGTTTCTTCGACCGTATTACCCGCAGACGACGGATCTTGGAGTGTCGCCGACATTGCCGCCAAGGTGACTCCCAGCGTGGTGCGAGTCGAGGTCTTGCGATACAACCGGGTGATTGGTTCGGGTTCGGGAGTCATATTCCAAGATGATGGCCACCTCATTACTAACGCTCACGTTGTAGAGGATGGCGACAGCTTTCGTGTGGTGTTGGCTGGGGGAAACACATTTGAGGTCGGTTTGGTGGGTGCCGATCGCCGAACCGACATTGCGGTACTGCACCCGGTGGAAAAGGTCAATCACCAATTCAGCCCAGCCGTCCTTGGCGACACCAGCCAACTTCGCGCCGGGGAAACAGCAATCGCTATCGGTTCACCTCTGAGTTTGCTTGGAGGACCCACAGTGACAGTGGGAGTCATCAGCGCGACCAATCGTCGCTTGCAGTCGCCCCAAGGTGATTGGTTGTATGAACTTGTCCAGACCGATGCTCCTATTTCGCCTGGGTCCTCAGGCGGCGCGCTCGTCGATGCTCGGGGAACTGTGGTGGGCATAACAACGGTCATCGCTGTAAGCGAAGTTGGGGCTGAAGGTTTGGGGTTTGCTACGCCGATCGAGATTGCTCGCGATGTCGCCGACGACATCATTAAGTGGGGGCGTCCCCGACACGGACGTCTAGGAATTAGAGGCCAAGATGCCCCACAGACATCTCTACCTCCAACTCATTCTGCTGGGGTTCTTGTCCAATCTGTTGACCCCGCAGGTCCTTCGGGGGTCGGAGGGGTGAAAATTGGGGATGTCATTGTTGAACTTAACCGACAGGCTATTCCCGACATGGGGGCACTAGTTGTGGATGCCCGCATGCTCGAGCCGGGTGAATTGGCTACCTTGCGGGTCTGGCGGAACGACCAGCTCATCACCGTCACCGTAGAAGTCGGAGAGTTACCTTAGCTGTCGTCTCGTAGGGCGACTCGACGCAACCAGGAAATAGCTGCGTACAGCAATCCAAGTAGTGATGAAGTGCCCACAAAGAGTGACAAGTATTGACGTTGCTTGGCATTCATTGAGTCCCAAGGCATTCCTGCGTCGGCTGCAACAAAGACTTGGTCGTTGCCGTAACGCGGAACCCATCCCACAGCCCGCAGCCGATCATTCGCAATAACCCACGGATACCGGGTGTAGGGCAGCAGTCCTTTCGGGGCCTGGTGGCCTACTCGACGAGCCACGTATCGGTCCAGCCGACCGGGTAAGGGAATCGGAACTCGGATGATTGGGCGCGCTCCCAGAAGTTCCCTCACTTCGCGGGCTGTGAGCCACCCATCTGGGGCGACGTTAAACACACCAGATTCGTTGAGTTGCACAACGGTCGCGACAGCGGTCGCGAGATCGTCTAGATGCACGAATTGTTGTGGCGGATCATCTCGACGGGTTCTTATCGGCGCCGCTGCGAGCATGGCTTCACCAATCAATCCTGTCGCCCCGGGAGAAGCCACTGCAGTGGGTCGCAAGATGATCACCTGGCGCTGCGGGTCTCGGTCTGCCCATTCAAGAGCGGTACGTTCGGCATCTGCCTGGTGAACAGCGAAGGCTGACTCCGGGTTGGGGCGGACCGCAGCATCTTCGGACAACGGAACAGGGTTATTTGGCCACGCACCGTAAACCATGGCGCTGGAAACAAGAACTAAACGAGAAACCTCACACGTGCCCGCAGCGTCCAGTAACCCAATTAACTCCCGTTGATCTGAATCGTCAGAGAATGCGAGGTGAACGACCCATTCCGCATGATGGAATGAAACCTCTTCGTCGGCGAGTGTGGGACTGATCACTCGGTCAAAAACTTGTTCTAGGGCTTCAGATATTCGCGTTCTCAGCGCTCCACGCGCACCTGAAACAGCCACGGTCGCCATCAACCGACTCTCACTTTTCTGAGTCGCTCGTTAGTGGGCCATGGTGAAGCTGCACACGCACCGGCCTACCATGCGGACGTGGGTAATGACGATCCATTTGACAACGACGACCCTTTCGGTGGACTTCCGTTCTTAGGTGATCTCGGCAAGCTATTCAAGGGGCAAGGCCCAATCGCTTGGGATGTAGCTCGCCAGTTCGCACAACAAATAGCCACTGAGGGACTGTCCGAACCCAATATCGATCCCATCCAAAGGGTGCAACTTGTTGAATTAGCACGCGTCGCCGAATTGCACGTTGCGAACGCCACATCACTTGAACCTGGGATTCCAGGTCAACCCGCTGTGGTGGTACCTGCAACGCGAACGCAGTGGGCGTGGGCGGCTTTGGACGCATACCGCCCGCTAATGGAACGCCTAGCCGAGCGACTTGGGGCCGGAACGCTCTCTGTCGAGTTACCAGCTGCTGAAGCTCAAATTCTTGATGGCCTTATGCGGGCGCTTAACCCGATGATGATGGCCATGAGCGCCGGTTCGATGGCAGGACATCTAGCGACGAGAGCATTCGGCAACTACGTGCTTCCTATTCCTCGAATTGATAATCAAATGCTGATCTTGGTCGGCAACGTCGAAGAATTCGCTTCAGAGTGGTCGCTCCCCATCGAAGATGTGCAACTTTGGGTATGCATCTACGAAATTGCTATGCATTCGGTTCTCACTGTTCCGCACGTGAAAGAGTCGTTTGACCGATTGCTCAACAAATACATTGATGGTTTCCACGCCGACTCTCGAGCTTTTGGCGACCGGTTCGCGGATTTGGATATTGGGAGTGATGACCCCGCTGACTTGCAGCAACACTTGCAGAACGCGCTCGGGGACCCAGAAGCGTTGCTGGGTGCGTTGAGATCTGATGCCCAAACTGCAGTTGTTCCGGAACTCGACGCGCTGCTGGCGGTAACGGTTGGTTACGTCGATCATGTGATCGAAAAAATCGGGACAGGGTTACTGAGCTCTTACGGGTCTCTCGCGGAGGTTTTTCGCCGTCAACGAGTGACCGCTAGCCGAAGTGACAGGTTTGTTGAGAAGTTGTTCGGAGTGGAGATCACCGCCGAGCTCGTTGATCGCGGAGAGGCGTTTATTGCGGGAGTCATCGAACGAGCTGGCGACGACGCTCTTACGCGTTTGTGGACCGACGAACAGGCGCTGCCGACCCAGAACGAAATCACCGCGCCCGGTTTATGGCTGGCTCGAATCGATTTACCCGAGTGGGATCAAGAATGACCTCTCTCGCGGTCGTTGGGATCGGGAAGGAACCGACTAATCCACGCGGGTAGCCCGTTACTGATTTTGTTGTATCGGGCTTCGGTCCACACTTGATCTGCGATTACGCGGGAGGGAGTTCGTTTACCTCGTGCTAAAGCGACCAGTCCACCGAGATAGAGAAATGCTGCCGCTCCACCGGAAAGAGCCAGAACAATTAACCCCGCACGCAACGGCAAGACCCCGTTAGGGGCCATGACGGGAATCAGCGCGCCAATGACCCAACAAAGTTGGAATCGCGTTTCGAAACGTGCGAAGGAGCGACCTTGATTGACCGTGGGAGCGTCACGTTGAACGATGGCGTCAAACGAAAGTTTGCCGAGACCCGCTGCTAGGCCCACTGCGGCGACGAACGCCAGTACGGCCATCCGATCACCCGGGAACGTCGCCAAAAAGCCGACGCCTGCAGCGATTGAAAGAACTCCACCGAGTAGGTACTCCTCGCGCACAAATCGACGGAGAAGAGGGGCAGCCACGGCGCCAACGAGTGCTCCTACTGCGCTTGCGGCAACCATTAAACCAAACCAGATAGTGGAGGCGTCTTCACGGCGCAGCCAAAAAGCAACGAGAAAGAGGGTGAACCCAGTCATTCCCCGCAGCACCGCCATGGCCGAAGCAGCGAGGACGATCCCACCGGTGCGCAGATCGCTGCGTTCGTCAGGTCGTATTGCTTCAGACGCAATTGAGGTCCGCGGGAGTCGTGCCCCTAGAGGTACAACTGAAGCGAAAACGATCATTGCAACCCCTAGAACCCATTCCGATCCGATCAATCCGAGCAGTAGCCCAGGGCCTGCGGCTAACGCCCCACCGACACCGCTGAGTAAGACCAGCTTGGAATTCGCTTCGACCAGGTCTTCGTGTCCCTGGACGAGGCCGGGAACGATCGCGCATTTTGCGACGTGGTAGGTCTTCCCGAGTACAAGCGCACCAAATGCTTCGGGGAAAAGCAGTAAGGAGTTCAAGTGACGGATCATCAAGAACGCCAAGACGGCCCGACCCATTCCACTTACGATGACCATCGCGCGTCGTCCGCCACGTAGCCGATCTATGAGGGGCCCAATGAGGGGTCCAACCACCGCAAATGGCGCGATGGTCAAAATGAGGTACAGCGCCACCTTCGGTCGCGC
>DGLO01000118.1 GCA_002388005.1 Candidatus Neomicrothrix sp. UBA4542 | reverse complement strand
AGTCGATCTTCTTGCCACATCCGAGCCTTCGCTAATCCCCGGGCGCCTGAAGCCGCAACGGGCCATTGCTCTACGTATACCCATTCGTCTGCTCGTGCCTCTCCATGAAACCACATTGCATGATCGAGACTCACAAGCATGGTTCCTTCAGTACCCCACGTCCGTCCGTAAGGAACTAGAAGTGTGTCGGCGACGCAGTCGTCGCTCATGTAAGCCAGGATTGCGGCGTGGGTTTCTGGCTTGTCTTGCAGTGGTCGCCTGGCACGAAACCAGAAATTGATTCCACCATCTTCTGAAGGTCCGGCTGGTGACCAGGGAGCATGTTCGATTCGATACTCAACCGGGCGAGGGCCTTCTGACCACTCCTCTCCAAAGATAGGGCCCACTTCAGCCATGCATTCTTCGAAGGTCGGGAGATTCTCGGGCTTCTCCCGGTTTTGGGGTGGCGACGGCGAGATGACCCCAGAGCTTGGTTCTGGGGTGTGGAAGGAAGCAGTGAGATCGAAGATGGTTTTTTCGTTCTGGGAACCTGTTACTCGACGTTGGCAAAATGTGCGACCGTCTCGGATTGTCTCGACGTCGTAGTCAATGTTTTGAATCCCGTCGCCTCCACGAAGGAAAAGCGCATGAACCGAGTGAAGACGCCGTTCAGGATCCACGGATCGGTAAGCGGCGACAATTGATTGGGCTATTTGGTGGCCACCGAAAAGACCGTATTGGCTGTGCCCCGAACCAAGTCCAACGAATCCCTGATCACCTCGTTCGGAGAGGTCAAGGACATCAAGCAGGCCGTTGATGGGATCGTCCACAATGGAACAGGCTGCCAGAAGTCAGCCAATCTGTCGCCTCGCTTCAAACTGTTTCATAACCGGGAGGCGCAACGAACCCCCCGAGTTCTCGTTCAATCAATGAAGCGAAATGAATGGACCTTCGATCATGTAAATGCGGGGCAACTATTTGAACACCCAGCGGTAAACCTTCGATCAGACCGACGGGGGCGACGGTGCTCGGTAGGTAAACGCTGCAACTCCAACCCGCCCAGAACAGTTGGTCAACTACGGGTTCTTGCTGACCATCTATATCGATGGTGCGATCAGGACGCTCTCCTTGGTGATCGTGGGTGAAAGCAGTTGAAGCGGCAGCGGGACACAACAGAAGGTCGTACTCGTCAAAAAATTTGGCCCATTGCAGTCGGTATCGCTCTCGTTGTTGATGAAGCGCGAACCACTCGCGGTGAGTCATATGTGCCGCGTGGTCGACCAAGTTCCGGTAGGTACGTTCTCCTCGCTCCCAAGCTTCGTGTCCAGATAAGGCGGCAACGTAGGCCTCGTCGTGGATGGAGACACCGGTCGCCGCGCGCAGCAACAACAGATAGTTCTCGAAGAATTCCACCTGGTCGATTTCCGGGCTGGTTTCAGTAACTTGCACTCCTGCGCGGGCAAGTAGTTCCACTGTGCCGTGAAGGTGATCTATAAGCGATGTAGCGGTTTTACACGCGGGTGTGTCAAGAAGCACGCCAACGCGATAGTCATCTAAGGATTCCTTATCGGGGCTAGGTAGATCGACCTTGTATCCGGCGGCATCTAATCCAACGGGACCCGCGAGAACCGATAACGCAGTGTCGAGGTCTTCGGCACTACGGGCAAGCGGTCCCATTACCGCTATGTCGACGGTGGTCTCCACCCCAGGGGCCGCGTGCCCAAGTTGAGGTATCAAATCCATGGTTGGCTTGTGACCAAACACGCCACAATAGTGGGCGGGGTTCCGGATCGAAGCACCGATGTCGCTGCCAATTTCGAGTGCGGCCATACCGGTAGCTAGTGACACAGCCGATCCTCCCGACGAACCGCCCGGGGTTCGGTCTAGATCCCAAGGGTTGTTGGTACAGCCATATAGTTCGTTGAACGATTGCCAATCGGCGAGCATGAAAGGCACGTTGGTCTTCGCCCATATGACAGCGCCTGCCCCGAGCAGGCGTTCGACAGCAGGGCTGTTGGCATCGGGAAAGTTGTTAACCCATTGGGGATTACCCCAGGTTGAAGCCGTCCCTACCCAATCGTAGGCCTCTTTGATTGTTACTGGCAGTCCGTGAAACGGCCCCCATGACTCCCCTCGTGACGTCGCTTGGTCGGCGTCGACGGCTCGCTCTCGGGCCAGTTCAACTCGACTTTCGGTTATCGCATTTACCGCTGGGTTAAAGAGTTCAAATCGAGCTATGGCTTCGTCGAGCAGTTCTCGGGCGCTGACTTCGCGGGATCTGATCAGCACTGCTAATTCCGAAGCGGGCTTCAACATTAAGTCGGTTGACATGGCCAGACCGTAGTTCTTCTCAGCCAACCACTAGCTCGAGAGCCTCATCCATCGCACCCAACAGATGGTGAACATCGGCGTCAGAAGTAGCGAGATTTACACAACCCATCCCGTAGCCACTGAGGTAGACCTCGCGCTCAAGTAACCGATGTTGCAGAGATGTCATGACCGTCGCCTCGTCGCTATCGAGATGCGCATCTCGATAGCTGCGAATTCGTCGTTGGTGCGGATGGATCCGGAACAACGATCCATCCCCCGTCACCTGCCACTGGGCTGAACGTTGTTCGAAAAGGTGTTCCAGCCCCCCGCGAATCTGATTACCAAGATCGTCCAATCGATCGAAACTGGACTCCGAGAGTTGTCGCATACAAGCAATTCCAGCTGTCATCGTTACCGGATTGGCGGTATAGGTCCCCCCCGAAGGCACCGCAGCGCGGTCTCCTTCCACTGCTGAGAAGACTTCCATAACATCAGATCTTCCCCCTATCGCGCCGACGGGGAAGCCACCACCAATGATCTTGGCTAACACCGTCATGTCTGGGTCAATGCCGTGAACAGCTTGAGCACCTCCCTGCGCCAAACGAAAAGAAATCACTTCGTCGAGAATGAGCAGAGCTTCAACTTCTCGAGTTGTTTGGCGGAGGGCTTCACTGAACGCTGGGTCGAGGGCGGGCATGCCCACTCTCGATGGCATGGGGTCAAGGAGAACTGCTGCAAGACGTGGCCCGACCCGCCGGATAGCTTCAACCGCACCCTGCTCATCGTTAAATTGCACGACAACAACTTCTTCTGCGAGTGACTCCGGGGCGCCCTGTGCGTAGGGAATGGTGGAAGGGGCGGCCGCAACACCCCAGTTCGATGGGTCGGACCCCAGGCTCGCTTCAGCATGGTCGTAAGTCCCGTGATAGCTGCCTTCGACCTTGATAATCGCCGGCCGGCGGGTGAACGCTCGAGCGGCTTTGATCGCTCCCATCACGGCTTCGGTCCCCGAGTTGCAGAAGCGGATCTGCTCGCAACTCGATATTCGACCACAGAGAATTTCGGCAAGTTCGATTTCTGCTTCGGTCGCCATCGAGAACGCGGTCCCACTCGCAAGTTGGGTTCGGACAGCGCTCTCAATCACTGGGTCTGCGTGACCCAAAATGATTGAGGTGAAGTTGTTGTTGCAATCTAGATAACGGTTGCCGTCGACATCGGTGAGCCATGCGCCTTTCCCATGGTCCACATAGATGGGGTGAGGTCGAATTATCACGGTAGATCGTGACAAGCCATCGGGGATGACCGATAGGCCGCGTTGATGAAGTTCTGCGGAACGAGAGGTCGAAGCCGGGTAGCTGATTCTCATTTCGATAGTTTCGCAGGTCAACGTGCGCGATGATCGATACCTATGACCAAGCCCGAAACATCAGCAACGGACGAAGGCGGACCCGAGGCTCCCTGGCGGATCGGTGTGGACGTGGGCGGCACATTCACTGATCTTGTGCTCGCTGATTCTCGCGGCAAAGCGTGGGTGGCCAAAGTTCCTTCGGTACCTTCCGATCCAAGCCGAGGAGTAATCGCCGCTGTTCAGCGAATCGCGGTCGATTTGGGTCTACCTAAGTCCGAACTACTGAATCAGTGTTCGCTGTTCGTTCACGGTTCGACGATCGCAACGAACACAATGCTGGAGGGCAAGGCCGCGACTGTCGGATTGATCACCACTGAAGGTTTCAGAGACACCCTCGAAATTCGGCGCGGCCTTCGCTCTGATCAATGGGACCATCGAGCTCCCTACCCGCCCGTACTGGTTCCTCGCCATCTTCGGCGTTCGATCCCCGGACGAATCGACGCCGACGGTAGCGAACATCAGCCGCTCGACACCTCTTCGGTACCCGAAATTCTCGACGACTTCGAGAATGAGCAAGTAGAGGCCATCGCAATCGCTCTGATGAACAGCTTTGTGGACGCGAGTCATGAACAACAATTGGCGCACACGATTGGGGAGCATTGGACAAAGGAGTGGGTGACCTGTTCAGCAGAAGTGTCACCACTGATGGGCGAATACGAGAGAAGCTCTACCGCAGTAGTCAACGCCGCTCTTTCTCCTCGAATCGTGCGGTACCTACACTCGCTGGACGCTGAGTTAACAGCTGAAGGGCTCGCTCGACCGATCTTGTTAGTTCAATCGAATGGTGGCGCGGCCTCTGTTGATCAACTGGCAAACAGACCAGTAAATCTGCTGCTCAGCGGGCCTGCCGCAGCCGTCGGCGCACTCAATCTGTACCGACGCGCCGTCGATCAAGCAGGTGTCGACCCTGGAGACGAAGGCAATCTCATATCAATGGAGATCGGTGGCACATCGTGCGATGTGCTCCTTATGTCCAACGGTGAGGTGGCAACCCGCGATGACGTTGATATCGCCGGGTATCACGTCTCAACTCCCGCTATTGATATTCATACAATCGGCGCTGGCGGCGGCACCATCGCCGGAGTCGACGAAGCAGGCCTCCTTTATGTCGGTCCTGAGGGAGCCGGAGCTGATCCAGGGCCCGCCTGTTATGGGACCGGGGGGACCTTACCCACGGTCACCGACGCTCATTTGGTGTTGGGGCGGCTGCGCCCTGGCAAATCCGCAGGCGGAACCCTCGATTTAGATCTTGATGCCGCCAGAGAGGCCGTCGATATTCATGTGGCACAAAAGCTCAACATGTCAATCGAAGACGCCGCTGCTGGCATCATCGAATTAGTCGAACAACATTTGTTGAGCGCCGTTGAACACATCTCCATCGAAAGAGGGCATTCTCCAAGGCGGTTTACGTTGGTTGCTGCCGGCGGAGCGGGTCCCATGCACGGTGCCAACGTCGCCGCCGGTTTGGGCTGTACTCGAGTCCACGTACCTCGAGACGCCGGTGCCCTCTGTGCGATCGGGATGCTGCATGCCGACGTCCGCCAAGATTTCACAAGATTCTTGCTCAGCCCATTGGACGAGACCCCCGCCAAAACAATTGAACAGGGTTTCAATTCGCTGACCGAACGAGCGCTCGCCATCATGGCAGACGAGGGATTCGCAGAACAAGAAGTGGCCCTCGACTACGAAATCGAGTTGCATCATCCGGGGCAACTTTGGTCTATCCGAGTTGGCGTTGAAGCTCACCGCTTCGACCAACGGGCAGCAAGGTCGGCATTCGAGACCGAATACCGACGCTTGTATGGTCATGTGCAGGACGAAGGAACGATCATGGTTTCGTCTCTTCGTTTGACTGCTCGAGGTTCAACTGGTGACGTAGATATGGCCGCGGGCAGTCCATCGGAAGGTCTACCCGCTCCGATTGACGTGCGGCCGGTCTGGTTCCCGAAAACAGGGTGGAAAGAAACCGCAGTGCATGACGGGTCTCTCTTGCGGCCCGGTGACAGCCTGGACGGACCAGCATTAGTGGAAGAAGCAACGACAACGGTTGTCGTCCGCCCAGGCGACCGCGTATGGGTAGACCCGTCGGGAGACTTCTTTATCGACGTCGCGCAAACCGACAGCAGGGTCGAACATCGTGCCGGAGAACTGGATCCGGTGGTCTTGGCGTTGATGCAAAATCGGCTTGATCAGATCAGTCTTCATATGGGTTGGGTCATGACCCGAACCGCGCGAAGCACCATATTCAGCCAAAGTCACGATTTCAGTTGTTTCATCACAACGCCGGACGGCACGTTGGTCGCTAACGCTGACGGAATTCCGATTCACACTGGCGGCGGCGGGTTCGCTGTTCGCGCTCTGCTGGCCAAATATGGCAGCGACTTGAAGATCGGCGACGTCTTTCTTTTATCTGACCCCTATGTGGCAGGTGGAAATCATTTGCCCGACTGGGTAGTCGCTCGACCAATCTTTGTCGGCACCGCCGATCCTGTGCTCGCAGGGTTCTGCTGCAATCGAGCACACCAGTCCGACATCGGAGGTGGGTTGGCGGGGACGTACAACCCTGAAGCTACCGAGATATGGCAGGAGGGGATTCGTCTTCCGGTCATGCGACTGATAGAGGAAGGCAAGGTCAGAGAGGACCTGTGGGAGCTACTTCTGATCAACTGCAGGACACCTGAACTTCTCGATGGTGATCTGTTGGCCATGTTGGGCTCCACCCAAATAGGTGGGGAACGCGTCGTCGGCTTAGCCACCGAACTTGGCATAGACGCTTACCTTTCGTATCTGGAAGGTGTCCTTGATCATGCTGACCGACGTATGCGTTCGGCGGTACTCGCTTTGCCCGACGGCAGTTACCTCGGCGAAGATCACACCGACAACGACTGCTTCAAGAAAATAGATATCGCGGTTCGAGTAAAATTGACCGTCAACGGAGATCAAATAGACATCGATTTTTCGGGAACAGATCCACAAATCGAGGGCTTTAAGAACAGCTCCCTAGCGAACACCTACTCGTCTGTCTTTCTAGCGATTTCTTCCTTTTTCGACACGAGCATTCCTCGAAACGAGGGCACTTATCGTTGCGTTTCGATCAACGCACCTGAGGGCTCGATAGTCAACGCTCTAGCTCCAGCTCCTATGACTATGAACACCGTGTATGTCGCTCATGAGATCGTTATCGCCATTTGGCAGGCGCTAGCTGCTGCCGATCCATCGCGGGCATGCGCGGCATGGTCGAAAACAATGCACGGGCATGTAGCGGGCCGCCGAGACGACGGATCTACTTGGGTGATGTATCAGTGGCACGCGATGGGCACCCCAGGCGCGACCGCGGAGCGAGACGGATTCGCCCAAATGGGTCACTTGATCACCCTCGGCGGCCTGGATATGCCCAATCTGGAGTTTCACGAACAGCATTATCCTGTTCGCTACATTCGCCATGAACAGCGCTGCGATAATGCCGGTCCCGGCGCGATGAGAGGTGGAACTGGCGTCCGCTACGAAGCCGACATTCTTGAACCAGCCATTTGGTCTTTTCGAGCTGAGGGACTCGACACACCTAGCGGCCACGGCGTCGAGGGCGGTGGGACCGGTGGAGTCGGTTTCGAGTGGATAGTTCCCGTCAATAGTGACGATGATGGCCCAACGTTTGTTCCCCCGAAGTACGGAGTCACCAAACTCGGTCCAGCGAGAATGATCGCTGAAACACCCGGCGGGGGCGGATGGGGTGATCCCTTCGCCAGGGACCCGGATTTAGTTTTGTGCGACGTGCGAGACGGGTTGGTCTCGGTTGAGGGTGCGCGTCGTGACTACGGCGTCGTGGTCACTCCGAATCAACAGTCAATTGACACAGCCGCGACGACCGTCGC
>DGLO01000132.1 GCA_002388005.1 Candidatus Neomicrothrix sp. UBA4542 | reverse complement strand
CGTTAACGCATCCGAAGTTGATGACGTCGTGACCGCAGTTCGAGACATGACGTCGGGAGGGGTGGAATACAGCTTTGAGGCAATCGGCCTGAAACAAACAGCAGAACAAGCATTCGAGATGTTGGAGATGGGCGGTACGGCCACCGTCATCGGAATGGTTCCGTCAAACACGAAAGTGGAAATTCGAGGCATCGACCTATTGAGCGAGAAGAAACTTCAGGGTTCGATGATGGGGTCAAATCAGTTTCGGACCGATATCCCTCAAATGATTGACCTGTATCTCACAGGTCGACTTTTGCTAGACGAAATGGTGTCGGCGACCATTGACTTAGAGCAAGTCAATGAAGGCTACGAGTGGATGAAGGCAGGAACCATCGCCCGAACAGTCATCACATTCGACTGAACGGGGCCACTCGGCACGTGCCCCCTCCTCATCCACCTGCCCGTGACGGATCAGGCGTCAAGTAAGTCTTCAACGTCGGCCTCAGCCATTCCAGCCCTGATCGCGCACGCCTTCAGTTGCTTTAATGTGACAGCGTCTATCTCGAATCCGGTCGCCCGATCGCTCCTTGCTCGTTGCTCTGGTTGACCAGGAACGAGCAGTTCGTCGCAATCTGCCCGCAAACGCGACTCAAGTAAATACTCCCTGAATCGTTCGATCTCTCCGAGAAAGGTCTCAGCTTCTCCGACCGCATCGGGATCAATGATGAAAGAGAGCATGTTGTTGATTACGCGTCCGTCGCGGGGGGTGTCAGGATGAGAGGTCTCTCCGCCCAGTAACGCCGCCGCCAGAAGTTCGCACATAATTGCCAATCCTGACCCCTTGTGGTCCCCAAAGGCGACCAAGGCGCCCCCACGATCGGCGCTTTGAGCCGTGTACCACAACTCGTTTGGATCATCGGTCAAGTTCCCGTCGGCATCGATAATCGTGTTGGGCGGAACTTTCTCCCCTTTGTTAGCTGCGACCCTCGCCTTGCCAGCCGCGATGATGCTGGTGGCCATGTCTAAAAGAAATCCCGGGCGTCCATCGCGGCCGGGTACAGCGGCGCAAAAAGGGTTCGTGCCGAAACGAGCATCGGCTCCGCCATACGCGGCGACGATTGGCGGATGGCCAATCACATTCACGAGGTGAAGTGATGCAAACCCTGCCGCGGCACACTGTTCGGCCCAATGACCAATTCGGCCGATGTGGTAACTGTTACGCAGCCCCACGATCGCGACCCCATGATTTCGGGCTCGCTCAATCCCAATTTTCATCGTTTCGAACCCGTTCACCTGTCCGAACCCGGCTTGCCCGTCGAGCGTCACCAACGGGCCGCGATCCACCACCACAGCCGGGCCGACGTTAATTTTGAGTCTCCCGTTCACCACTCCATCAACGTAAGTGGGAAGCATTCCGACGCCGTGAGAGTCGTGACCGGCAAGATTGGCTTCCACCAAATTGTTGGCTACGAGCTCTGCTTCGGTTTGCTGACTTCCGAGCGATTGGCAGGTCTGGGAAATAAACGCGCGAATCTGGTCAGGATGGTGTCTCGTCACGCCGTGAACCTTAGCCCGACCGAATCACTGCAAGATCTCCGTTCCCGCCAGGTATCCGGGCTCCAAAACCTCCACGGTTGGATCAACCTGTGAGATTTCGCGGACTATTGGCTCGGTGTTGACCGGTATGGAGAAACCAGGCATCCAGTTGTCGTGATGACCAAACACGACCGTTTTGGGCTTCAATAATTCCACCTGTCGTGCCACGAACTGGGCCAGCGACCCTTGGATTGGTTCGCCATCAATATTTCCTCTCCCGGCAGCGGCCAATATTGCGACATCGGGCTGAATCGTTTCCATTACACCTTCCCAATGACCGCTGGTGTCTTGAAACAAAACGCTCCCCGATGGGGTCTCAAGTAGGTAGATGAGGGCTCCCCCATCACCGCGTTCGCTATGTCCGGGTTGAGAGTCGACTATGTGAGCTTGAGTGGCGTCCGATGTTTCCTTTGTTAGGTAATTCATTAGGTCAACGAAGCGGTCTTGCTGTTCATGCCAGCGAACGTCCAGATCTCCCAGACACACAACGTCAGGTTCTTGCATTTCGGCGTGAGACCAGACGCAGGAATGTTGACTCGGATATACCGAAACGGCGACCTCGGGGCTCAAATCAATTTTCTCCCCACCTGCCACACAGATCATTCGCTCGAGCGGGACTCCTTGGCGTTCCATGACCCGCACCGATTCATAGGAGCCGATCAGAGTTGCGTTTGTGTTGGCGAGTATTCGCTCTGCTCCCCAGAGGTGATCAAAGTGACTGTGCCCGATGAGAATCCAATCCGCTTCGGTAATGTCAGAAGCCGTCAGACCAGTTCCCTCGGCACCATCGGGGCGGTCAATGTAAGCATCCAAGAATATTGTCAAGCCGGCTGTGCGAAGTGAGAATGTGGCACAGCCGTACCAATCCAAACGAGCAGTCATGGACAAAACCTAGACGAACCCCGGACATTGAGGCTTTGTGAAGAACAGGGAAAATTTTCGATCGCGGTGGCGAGCGGGACGGCTGCTATTGCTGGCATCCATCGTTCTGGTTTCGTCAGCGTTGAGTGGATGCGGTTCGGGATCCCAGCCTTTACGGGTTTTCGTAGCGTCCTCCTTCGCTGGCGTTGTCGACCGAATCGTCGCCGAACATGTCAGGCTTCATCCAGATACCGATGTTGAACTCAATGTCGCTAGCAGCGGCACGCTCATGACACAGCTGAAAGAAGGAGCAGATGCTGACGTGGTGATTCTCGCAAGCGAAAGCTACATGGGTCAGTTAGCAGAATCAGGGCTGGTGCGTCGGCCCAGGATCGTTGCGCTCAATTCTCTGGGGATCGCTGTGTCGCCGTCGCTTGCGGGACAAGTTACTTCTATGGACGAGATCCGCGACAGTGATCTGCAAATTGCGATCTGTGTCGAATCTGCACCGTGCGGTGTTCTGGCTTTGGCATACGCGTCGTCTATTGGTTTGGACTTGGCGTCCGCTACCCGCGAGCCCAACGTCAGGGCGGTCCTAGCAAAGGTTGAACGTGATGAGGTGGACGTAGGGTTCGTATACGCCTCGGACCTGCGGTCGTCGACTGCTGATTTGGGCCGTTTGATGGAGTCCGGGGCCGAACGGCACACAACTTCCTACTCGCTGGCGGTCGCAACGAACTCGACGAGAGCGCAAGAAGCACGCGACTTCGCGTCTTTGTTCGAAAGTGAGACCGGTAGTGACGTCATGGTTCATTTCGGGTTCGAGTTGCCGTGACTAGTCGTCTTCCGAGGATCCTCCGATATGCGACATTCGTCGCGATTGCAGTGGTC
>DGLO01000058.1:1355-7903 GCA_002388005.1 Candidatus Neomicrothrix sp. UBA4542 | reverse complement strand
TGTAGCTGCGTGGGTTGATCCGCAGTGTTGGTTGATGTTACGACCGTTGGGTTCGGCGTGAATAGCTTCGACGCGCGCCCCGAGCCGTGTGAAGAGTGGTTCGGCGATATGGGAGGCGGAACCGTTCGCACAGTCGATGACGACGTGTAGGCCTTCCAAGCTTCTCTTTTCTAGTGCGTTTTCGATTGAGGCGGACCAGAGTTGGAGAGGGTCCGGGTGTTCGTTGACAATTGGGGGTGCCTCATCAAGTGACTGGTCAGGGTCTTTGAGTAGCGTTTCGAGTCGATTCTCGATCGCTGTCTGTTCTTGGTCGTGAAGTTTTCTACCTCCGGGGGCGAAAATCTTGACGCCATTGTCGGTCCAGGGATTGTGGGAGGCCGATATCACCACTCCCGCGCAGTTTTCTACGTTCGAGAGGTAGGCGACAGTGGGTGTAGGGACCACTCCTGCGTCAACGACACTTCGTCCCGTGTTAGCTATGGCTCGTGCCATCGCCTGGGATAGAGATAGGCCCGATTCTCGGGTGTCTCGACCTAAGATCCAGTGGTCGGTAGAAAGCACTTCGCTCGCGGCGATCGCCAAACAGACTACGAAGTGTTCATTTAGTAATTCGGGCGTGGGACCGCGGACGCCGTCGGTGCCGAATGACAGTGTCATGTCGACTCCTTGGAGACTTACCGCTTCGAATACTGTGGAGCCTTGCGAGCCTTTTTGAGGCCGTATTTTTTGCTCTCTTTGACGCGAGAATCGCGGGTCAACAGACCTGCGGCTTTCAGAACGGGACGCTGGTCGGGATCGAGTTCGATAAGAGCGCGGGCAATTCCCAATCTAAGGGCACCTGCCTGACCTGCTGGCCCACCTCCATCGAGCGTGACATCAATGTCGTAAGTTTCAACCTGTTCCACGAGTCGCAGGGGTTCGGTGACGAGTAGGCGATGGACCGAGGAGGTGAAGTAGTCGTCAAAGGCCCGCTTGTTGCAGGTGATCACACCGGTTCCGGGACGGAGCCGCACGCGGGCAACTGCTTGTTTGCGTCGACCTGTTGTTTGGGTAAGGGGAGCAGTCATGTGTGTATCAATCTCAGGCTTTTGCCACTGCGTGTTCGAGGACAAGCGTCTCTGGTTGTTGGGCAGAATGCGGGTGTTCTGGGCCTGCATACACCTTGAGTTTGGTGATCATCTGCGCACCTAGCCGGTTCTTGGGGAGCATGCCTTTGATGGTCCGTCGGATCGTGTCCTCGGGTTGGCGGGATAGTAAGTGACCGTAGGTTTGGGATTTGATGCCTCCGGGGTAACCGGAATGCCTGTGAACAAGTTTTTTCTCTGCTTTTTCGTTGGTCAGAACAATCTTTGAAGCGTTGACGATGATGACATGGTCGCCACAGTCCAGGTAGGGAGCAAACGTGGGCTTATGTTTGCCGCGCAAAATCCGAGCTACCTCGGTAGACATTCGACCAAGCACGAGGTTCTCTGCGTCGACGATGAACCATTTGCGTTCAATTTCGCTCGCTTTAGGGGCATAGGTACGCACGATGCGTCAACCTCTCGGAATTTTGAAACGTGAATCTGTTCCAGATTTGGCGTGGCACCCCAGTGGAGTGGCCGGGGAACAAGGCTACGGGTGTCGTGTTGAAACGGCAAACGTTAGAGGCGCGTGATTTTGTTGTTTCTGCTCGATTCAGTCATCCGAAGGGTAGGTGACATGAACCAAGGTAAGGCCGTGGGGAGGTGCTATAGGCGCAGCCGAGCTTCGATCTTTGGCAGTGAATACGGTTTCGACGTCTCGCGCTGACCGCTTGCTGCTTCCTACCGCCACGCAGAAACCTACGAGCGATCGCACCATTTGATGACAAAACGCGTTCGCTGTGATTTCAAATTGCAGCCGCCATTGTGATCGTTGATGCCATTCGGCCTGGTGGATGGTGCGCACCAGCGAAGCTTCGGGTTGACCTTTGGGGCGACGACAGAACGAAGTGAAGTCATGTTCACCTTGGAAGCGTTGAGCCGCTTGGTTCATTTCCTCAACGTTGAGGGGCTCTTTGAGATGCCACTCAATGTCTGACAAGAGGGGGTCGGCAACTGGGGAATTCAATACGTTGTAGTGATAGAGACGTCGTTCGGCCGTGAACCGGGCGTCAAAATCGGGTTGCACGGATTGGATGTGTTGAACTTGGATATCGGGTCCGCAGAGCCTGTTGAGTGAGTTCTGTAAGCGTTCAGGTTCCACACGGGCGCTGCTGGTGCGGAACGAGACCACTTGTCCCGAAGCGTGGACCCCGGCATCGGTTCGACCGGCGACCGCTAGATGGACTACCTCACCGAGGACGCGTTGGATCGCCGACCGCAACTCACCTTCGACGGTGGGTACTCCTGGGTTCTCAGCGAATCCGCGGTAATGAGTGCCCTTGTAGGCAAGGTCAATTCGAATGTTCTGGGCGGAGGTCACCGTGAGGACGGTAGTTTCTTATTGCGGTTGAGGGGGAATGATGCTCGATCTGGTAATTCGTAACGGCTTGGTAGTTGACGGCACAGGAGGTCCGGGACGTCTTGGCGATGTCGGGGTCCGTGATGGCCGCATTGTCGCTGTCGGTGAGATTGTTGAAGAAGCTCGTGAAGAAGTTGACGCCACTGGCCTCACGGTTACTCCCGGCTTCGTTGATGTTCACACCCATTTTGATGCTCAAGTGTTTTGGGATACCACGCTGTCTCCCTCCCCCTTACACGGTGTCACGACGGTGATTGGCGGCAACTGCGGTTTCACTATCGCACCGTTGACACCTGAAGACGGTGACTACCTCATGAGCATGTTGGCACGAGTGGAGGGAATGCCTTTGGCTTCTCTGCAGGAGGGAGTGCCTTGGAATTGGAGAACCTTCGGCGAATACCTCGACGCGATCGAAGGAACCTTGATGCCCAATGCTGGGTTTCTGGTGGGCCACAGCGCGTTACGGCGAGTGGTGATGGGGGAAAGATCAGTAGGCGAAACCGCGTCGGATAAAGAACTACAGGAGATGAAGGATTTGCTGGCGGAGAGCATCGACGCTGGTGGTCTGGGTTTCAGTTCCTCCTGGGCGAAGACCCACAACGATGCACACGGAGATGCCGTGCCTTCTCGTCACGCATCAGAACGTGAGTTGGTAGAGCTTTGTTCGGTCTTGCGAAATACCGGAGCCGTTGCCCTTGAGTTCATTCCGACAGTTGAGAGATTCGATGAGAGTGTCTACCAGTTGCTCACCGATATGTCCGTGGCGGCTGACAAGCCCTTGAATTGGAACGTCATTTTCGCCAACGCGCGACAAGCAGAGGTAATCGAAGAAAAGTTACAAGCATCGAATTATGCGGCGCGTCAGGGAGGTCGTGTTATCGCTCTAACGGCACCCATGCCCGCTGAAAGTCGCCTTTGTTTCGAGAGCGGCTTTTTGCTTGACACTTTGCATGGTTGGGCCGAACCAATGGCGTTGCCAAATGCGGAGAAGCTGGCGTTACTGGCGGATCCCGTTCGCCGTGCTGAATTAAACGAGGACGCGCAGCAACCGAGTGCTTTTCGTGGCCTCGCCCGCTGGGAACGTCTCACGGTGGGGGAAGTAACGAAGGGTGAGTTGAAGCATTTCGAAGGACGTTCGATCGGTGAGATCGCTGAGGAACTGGGGCAGACGCCTTGGGATACGTTGTGTGAGATCGTCGTTGCTGATGACTTGAAAACCGGCTTGTATCCGCCAGCGGCCGGCGACAACGATGAGTCGTGGGCGTTACGTCAAGCATTGTGGAACGACGATCGTTGCCTCATTGGGGCTTCCGACGCTGGTGCTCATCTCGATTTTCTCGCCACTTTCAATTATTCGACATATCTGCTTTCTGCTGCGCGGGATAGAGAATTGATGACACTTGAGACAGCGGTGCACAAACTCACTGATGCTCCGGCACGTTTGTATGGGCTTAAGCACCGAGGACGCATCGAACAAGGGTGGTGGGCTGATCTTGTCGTGTTCGACGCGGAGAAGGTTGCTCCAAAAGAGATCGAAGTTCGGACGGATCTTCCTGGGGGAGGGTGGCGTCTTTACGGTGAAGCTGTAGGTGTCCGTCACGTCTTCATCAACGGAGAACATGCAGTTGAGGACGGCCAGTTCACCGACGTTCGGCCTGGCACGCTGCTTCGCGCTGGCAGAGATACCGATCCGGTATCTGCTGTGAGCTAGTTAATGATCGCGGCCCTCCGGGTCGAGAATCGCCACAAGCTGTTCGATACTGAACTCTGCTTGTTGAGACGCGCCGATGAGACGGGCTTCGGCCTTTGTTAAACGCTCGACCGCATCTTTGATGTCAGCGGCAATGGCGTGAGGTATCACCACGGCCCCGTGGTGGTCTGCGTGGATAAGGTCACCGGGTGACACAGTCATGCCGTGGACCGATACTGGGATGCCGTATTCGACGACATGAATCCAACCATGGGAAGGTCCGATGGATCCGGCCAGGGCGACGAACCCTTCGGCCCACATGTCCGTGTCTCTAATAGATCCGTTGGTGACCGTACCTACTGAGCCAAGACCTTTGTGCACGTTGCTGTTGACCTCCCCCCAATGAGCGCCGAACCCCACTGGATCGTCTACGTCTTCAATTACTGTCACCGTTGGTCCAGGTGGCTCAGCGATATGTCTGAAATATCCGATCCGCATAGCCAAGTCGTCTTCTTTGGATCGTTCCGAAGGCACCGTCGCTCGGATCTTCGCTGTACGCGCGTACCCAACCATCGGAGGAAGCGACGGGTCGTGACAGACGAAGGGCAGAGTCGTGAAACCTTCAGCGCGTCGTTCAGGAGCAACAAGTTCTAACGCGTTGCAGACGGTCGGGGTGTCGAATGTTTTGAGTGTTGCGATTATCGCGGAGTCCAACATGGCTGGAGCCTATGCGTCTGGCTTAGACCAGCTCGATAAGCGCCATCGGTGCACGATCACCCTGGCGGGGGCCAAGCTTCAGAATTCTGGTGTAGCCACCTGGGCGATCTTCGTACCGTGGTCCGATCTCGTCAATGAGTTTTTGAGCCATCTCCTGGTCACCGTTAAGACTTGCTACGAGCTGGCGATGCCGATGCAAGCTATTGGAACCTGCACTGGCTTTCTTGGCCTTTGTGATCAGTTTCTCAGCGTAGGGACGCAGAGTCTTGGCTTTGGCTTCAGTGGTTTCGATTGCTTCTGCCGCGAACAACGACGCAGCGAGATTGGCCATCATCGATCTTTGATGGCTTGAACTACCACCTAACCGGCGCCCTTTCTTGGGAGTTGGCATAGAAGAACTCCTACTGGATTGAGGGGGTCATGCCCTTGAGGGCTAGACCGCGTTCATCGAGTTTCTGAATAACCTCATCAAGAGACTTTTGGCCAAAGTTCGTGATGGCCATTAAGTCATCAATACTCTTCTCTAAGAGCTCTCCAACACTATTGACTTGACCGCGTTTTAGGCAGTTGCGCGGTCGTTCACTCAGGTCGAGATCTTCGATGGGCATCTCGAGTTCAGGCGAACTGGTCTCCACAACCGCCACTTCGTTGATTTCTAAACCAAGGGGTTCTTCGCTCATATCGGCGACAAGCCCTACCAGGGTACGCAGCGTGTCTCCGGCCGAAGCGAGCGCATCTCTTGGGCTGATGGCTCCGTCGGTGTCGATGTCGAGAATGAGCCGGTCGAAATTCGTTGATTGTTCAACACGAGTGGGCTCTACCTCTAATGAAACGCGACGCACAGGGCTAAAGATGGCGTCGATAGGAATTACACCAATTGTGGAACTGGTGTCCTGGTTTTCTGATGACAAATAGCCGCGTCCTTGTTGGACGGTGATATCTACCGCAAGCCGTCCGCCTTTGCTAAGGGTGGCGATTTGCAGTTCGGGATTGACGCATTCGACGTCGGCGCCCCAGTCGACATCGCCGGCCAAGAGGTCACAGGGACCTGAGGCGTCGAGCCGTACGGCGACAGGTTCGTCACTTTCACATGTCAACACGATGTCTTTGAAGTTGAGGATGAGGTCCGTGACGTCCTCAACGACACCATCGATAGTTGCGAACTCGTGGAGGGCTGTCTCTCCGTCGAACTTGACCTGAGTTATGGCAGCACCAGGCACCGACGACAGCAATGTTCGTCGCAGAGAGTTGCCGATGGTGTGCCCGAATCCGGGTTCAAGAGGGCCAACGGCGAAACGTTGGTGGTTGTTGTCCTCGTCGCCGAGGGCTTCAACCGTCGGACGCTGCATGGTGAGCATGCTCACAGTATCTCCATAGGGCCAAGGGTGGACTACTTGCTATACAACTCGACAATGAGTTGCTCGCGAACCGGAATTTCGATCTGTTCGCGTATTGGGACCTCTCGCACTGTGACCTGTTGGCCATTGTCGCCGGCGTCGAGCCACATTGGGGCGGCTCGATCCAGCACATCAAGGTTCCATCTAATGGTGACCATCTCGCGGGCCTTAGGCCGCAACTCGATGGCGTCACCTTTGCGGGCACGGAAGCTGGGTACGTTGACCCGTCGACCGTTGACATTTATGTGTCCATGACTGAC
>DGLO01000058.1:0-1036 GCA_002388005.1 Candidatus Neomicrothrix sp. UBA4542 | reverse complement strand
AACTGGCGAGCTTGGGGCCGGGTTGCTGCCCAACCTGCGCGGTACACGATGTTGTCTAGTCTGAGTTCGAGAAGACGGAGGAGGTTCTCCCCTGTGACTCCGCGTTGGCGGGCAGCCTCGTCATAGGTGTTGCGGAACTGCCTCTCAGTGATGCCGTAGGTAAATCGCGCTTTTTGTTTCTCTTGAAGCTGGACGAGGTATTCAGAGTTCTGGCTTCGCCGCCGAGTGCGACCATGTTCACCCGGCGGGTAGGGGCGGCGGTCTAGGGCTTTAGTTTCGCCCTCTGTCCCCCAAATGTTGATGCCTAAGCGTCGCGAGACTCGCGCTTTGGGTCCGGTATAGCGTGCCATGGGTCAAACCCTCCGACGCTTAGGTGGTCGACAACCGTTGTGTGGCACGGGGGTCATGTCTTTAATTCCTGTGATCTCGATACCGGTGTTTTGTATTGAACGGATCGCTGTTTCGCGTCCAGAGCCGGGGCCTTTAACTTGGATGTCAACTCTTCGGACGCCATGTTCCATGGCCTTACGAGCGGCTTCTTCGGCGGCCTGTTGGGCAGCAAACGGAGTCGATTTACGGGAACCTTTGAAACCGACGTTGCCTGCCGAGGACCACGACACAACGTTGCCTTGTTGGTCGCTGAAACTGATGATGGTGTTGTTGAAGGAACTCTTAATGTGCGCGACGCCGTGTCCGACGTTTTTGCGTTCTTTGCGACGGGGGCGTCGTGCTACTGGCGCTGGTTCAGTATTGGCCATGATCTTCTTTCAATCCGTTTCCTGGCCGGCGATCACTTCAGGACCTTTTTCTTACCCGCGACAGTTTTGCGGGGCCCTTTGCGTGTGCGCGCGTTCGTATGGGTGCGCTGACCTCTGACTGGCATCCCGCGTCGATGGCGGATTCCTTGGTAGCAGCCGATTTCCTTTTTTCGCGTGATGTCTTGCGCGACATCGCGGCGCAGATCACCTTCGACGGTGTAGTTCTCATCAATGAAATTTCGCACACTAACGATTTCCTCGTCAGTGAGATCGCGGAC
>DGLO01000103.1:40205-60400 GCA_002388005.1 Candidatus Neomicrothrix sp. UBA4542 | reverse complement strand
GGTAAGGCCCGTGGCAGAACACCACGTTGATAGGCCGGATGTGTAAGCGCGGCAACGTGTTCAGCAGACCGGTACTAATCGGCCGAGGGCTTGGGCTCGATACTCAGTTTCGAGAAAACAAGACGCACCCCGAACAGGGGGATCGTGCATCGCTATGGAGTGCTCAGGGGCTGTCGGTCCCTCGCACATGTCGGTTCCGGCATCGCCGAGTCGACGCAAGAACGTGCTCTCTCGCTTCGAGTTGAGCGCAACATATTTCTGGTGGTTATGGCGGCAGGGATACACCCGTTCCCATTCCGAACACGGAAGTTAAGCCTGCCAGCGCCGATGGTACTTGGGGGAAGACCCCCTGGGAGAGTAGGTCGCCGCCAGAATTTCTCTGAGGGGGCCCCGTTCGCCCGATGGACCGAAATTTTGGATCCGTCGGAGCAGCGGGGCCTTCCAAATTTTGCTGGCAAGGTAATCGGCCCCTTAGCGACCGGATTAGGTCCCTTACGCCCCTAGCATGGACCGATGTGAATGACCGAACTGGGCGCCGTAAGAACAGCGGTCGAGGAGACCAGAAGCGCTCGGGCGGACCTCAGCGAAAAGATCGAAACACGGCTCGAAAACCCTCTAGAGGTGATGGCCGACGCGACTCGCGTACCGGATCTTCTAGCCGCCGTACCAATTCACCTAAGGAGAACCGCGGACCCGGGGTCGAGAAACCTGAAAGGCACTTCGGAAGCAACGCGCGTGGTTCAAAGTGGGGTGGTGTCGCGCGTCGGGGCGCGCACAACGCCAGTATCGACACCGGCGCCCCGCGACCCGCGGCCGAGGAGTTGCCGCCCCCGACGCGCAAGGATCACGATCGGTGGGAACGAGTTGGCGATCACTCCTCTAAACCACGATCTCGGCGCCGACCACCCCAGATGCCACTCCCTGAGTTGGATGCTGCTCACACGAGACACCTATCGAAGCGCGATCGAGAGCGACTACTAAAACAACTTCGAGAGGCCGGACAACAGTTCTTGTCAGATCGATTCGGCGCAGTCGACGACATACTGCGACCATTAATCAAGAAGCACCCGCAAGTACCCGACCTACATGAACTCTACGGACTTACCCTTTATCGTCTCGGACGCTGGAATCAGGCTGTAGCGCGATTACAAACCTTCACCGATATGACCGGATCGATCGATCAACTCCCTGTTATGGCCGACTGTTATCGGGCGCTCGGTAACTCCGAAGAAGTCCGTCGACTTTGGGACGAGCTGCGTCTCGCCGGCCCCGAAGCAGCGATCATCACAGAGGGACGAATCGTTATGGCCGGGACCCTTGCAGATACAGGAGATCTAGCTGGTGGGATACGTCTTCTTGAACAGGGGCCAATCCGACCAAAGAGAGCCCGTGACTACCACCTACGACTCTGGTACGCGTTGTCTGACCTATATGAGAAAGCTGGTGACTATCAGCGTGCTCGCCGCGGATTCGAACGAATCCAGAAAATAGAGGCTGGTTACGCGGATGTGGAAGACAGACTTGCATCGCTGTCGTAAGTTCTGAGAACGGAAAGCGACGCTCGGCCAAATTACCTCAACCTTTTCTTTAGATAGGCCGACTACGATCGGATTGGCCCCACTGGGCAGCATTTCTACCCACCCATCAGACACCTAAGGAGTCGTGGCGTGAGCGTCGACATCGAAGGTCTACTCGGAAATCAGGCCAGCTACCTGCTTGAGCACAAATGCGAGACCATTTCTCAAGATTTACTCACTCTCCCTGGACCTGACTTCGTGACCGAGGTCCTTTCGAGCACCGATCGGTCGCCCCAGGTCATGAGGAATATGCAGTCGCTGTTCAGCAGTGGTCGGTTGGCGAACTCTGGTCATGTGTCAATCCTTCCCGTGGACCAGGGCATTGAGCACTCTGCGGCCGCCTCGTTTGCTCCCAATCCCAGTTACTTCGACCCGGCAAATATCGTTGAGCTAGCCATCGAAGGTGGCTGCAACGCTGTCGCTACTACCTTCGGCGTTCTCGGATCGGTGAGTCGAAAATACGCTCATCGCATCCCATTCATCGTGAAACTCAACCACAACGAATTATTGACCTATCCAGCTACCTACGACCAGATCATGTTTGGCTCCGTTGAGCAGGCCTACGATCTGGGCGCCGCCGGAGTCGGTGCCACCATCTATTTCGGCAGTGACGAAAGCGGACGCCAGATCCAAGAGACAGCTGAGGCATTTGAAAAAGCACACCAACTAGGAATGTTCACCGTGCTGTGGTGCTATCTGCGTAACAGCTCGATCAATACAGAGGACCAAGACAATCACGTGGCTGCGGACGCGACCGGTCAAGCCAATCACATTGGAGTGACGATCGAAGCAGACATCATTAAGCAAAAACTCCCCGAGAACAACGGGGCATTCAACACGGTTCCAGGATTTGGGAAAACCCATCCGGACGTGTACGACAAGTTGACCACTGATCACCCAATTGACCTCTGTCGCTGGCAGGTAGTGAACTGCTATATGGGCAGAGTCGGTTTGATCAACAGCGGCGGCGCTAGCTCGGGCACTACCGACGTCGCCGAAGCAGTGATGACCGCGGTGGTGAACAAGCGTGCCGGTGGATTGGGACTGATCTCAGGTCGTAAGGCATTTCAACGACCGATGGACGAGGGCATTGCACTTCTAAACGCGATACAGGACGTCTACCTCGACGAGTCCATTACGGTCGCCTAATTGATCTTCATGAACTCAACCCAATTAATCGAGTATTTGACTCGCTGCACGTATAAGGTTCGAGTTCGGACAACCACCATCCCCCGGGAGGGTCCGTGACTGATACCGCACCGCGTGAGCTGCCGCTTCAGGAACTCGGTGAAGTCGTAATCCGATTCGCTGGTGACTCCGGTGATGGCATGCAGTTAACCGGCGACCAGTTCACCAGCATTTCGGCTGCTTTAGGTAACGATCTTGCTACGTTGCCCGAGTTCCCAGCAGAAATTCGAGCCCCTCAAGGAACCCTCGCGGGCGTGTCAGCGTTCCAAGTTCGGATATCCGATTTTGCCATCACCACACCGGGCGACGCCCCAACAGTTTTGGTAGCGATGAACCCGGCAGCGCTAAAGGCCCAACTTCATAACGTTGTTCAAGGTGGGTCGATAATCATCAACTCGGATGCTTTCAACGAACGCAACCTGGAAAAAGCGGGCTACGAAAGCAATCCACTTGAAGATGGCACCCTGGACGGCTACCGGTCATATCCCGTTGCGATGAGCCAGATAACCCGCGACGCAGTCGCGGTGCACGGAGTAAAACCCCGAGACGCAGAGCGATCCAAGAACTTCTTTGCCCTAGGTCTGATCTCTTGGATGTACACCCGACCAGTCGAGCCGACCATCGAGTTCATTAATACAAAATTCCGTGGGCGAGATCAGGTTATCCAAGCCAATGAGGCGGCTTTCCAAGCCGGATATAACTTCGGTGAGACAGCTGAGCTCTTTGAGTCTCACTACGAAATTAAGCCAGCCCCTTTACCATCGGGTGAATACACCAACGTGACCGGGAATACGGCCCTCGCATGGGGTTGCGTAGCGGCAGGCCACCTGGCCCGTCTGCCGATTTTTCTCGGTTCCTATCCGATCACGCCAGCCTCGGACATCCTCCACGATCTATCAGCGCTCAAACATTTCGGGGTGCGTACGTTCCAAGCTGAAGACGAAATAGCCGCGGCCGCCTCCGCTGTCGGTGCAGCTTTCGGTGGGGCACTTTCGTTCACGACAACGTCGGGTCCCGGTATTGCCCTAAAAGGTGAAGCACTTGGCCTAGCCGTGAGCCTTGAACTACCGATGGTCGTTATAGACATCCAGCGTGGGGGCCCCTCAACGGGCCTACCCACGAAGCCCGAGCAGGCAGACCTCATGATGGCAATGTATGGCCGCCATTCTGAGTCACCGATGCCAATCGTGGCACCGCGTAGTCCAG
Organism: Candidatus Neomicrothrix sp. UBA4542; assembly: GCA_002388005.1. GTDB lineage: Bacteria > Actinomycetota > Acidimicrobiia > Acidimicrobiales > Poriferisodalaceae > UBA2110. The sequence goes on along the minus strand of DGLO01000103.1, from coordinate 56,429 downwards.
CGGACTGTTTCGACGCCGCAATCGAAGCGTGCCGTATTGCGCTTCGATACAGAACCCCAGTGATGCTTCTCAGTGACGGCTACCTTGCCACCAGTTCTGAACCGTGGCTCTTACCCGACGTTGACACGCTCCCAGATATCGGGGTGGACTTCCATACCGGATTCAACGGGACCAACGAAGACGGCGAAGGAATCTTTCTGCCATATCTTCGCGATCCAGAGACCTTGGCTCGGCCCTGGGCGATCCCAGGAACACCAGATTTGATGCATCGTATCGGCGGCATCGAAAAAGAAGATGAGACGGGCAACATCAGTTACGACCCAGACAACCACCAGAAAATGGTGAATCTGCGTGCTGCAAAAATTGACGCGGTAGACGTCCCCGACGCAGAAATCGCCGGGGACGCAGACGCAAGTTTCTGCATGCTCGGCTGGGGCTCAACCTGGGGGGCTATGGATGCCGCTGTCGCCCGCCTTCAGCTGGCCGGTCACAAAGTCGCCCATGTGCATTTGAGGCACCTGAACCCGTTACCGAAGAATCTCGGCGAGGTTCTAGGTCAATTCGAGAGGGTGATCTGTCCGGAAATGAACGATGGGCAACTGGTTAACTTGGTCCGGGCGAAATACCTCCTCGATGTGAAGGCTGTAAACAAGATGAATGGTGTGCCGTTTACGACTGCCGAAATTGAAGCAGCGGCACTTGACGCTATAGAAGCTCCCTAACCGGACTAGCAGGACTAATACGTATGACTGATACCCCTATGCGGACAGAGCCGGCAGACTGGGCGACGGATCAAGAAGTTCGATGGTGCCCGGGTTGTGGTGACTATTCGATATTGACAGCGATGCGCATGCTCATGCCGGAGCTAGAAGTTGATCGCGAAAAAACGGTGTTCATCTCAGGCATTGGCTGTGCAGCGCGGTTCCCGTACTACATGAATACCTATGGGATGCATGGCATCCACGGACGCGCTCCCGCAATTGCGACGGGTCTCGCCATGGCCCGCCCCGATCTCGATATTTGGGTTATCGGTGGCGACGGCGACATGATGTCCATCGGCGGCAACCACCTCATTCATGCGTTACGTAGGAACGTCAACATCAACGTTCTGCTCTTCAACAACATGATTTACGGGTTAACGAAGGGCCAATTCTCGCCGACCAGTGAGGTGGGCAAGATCACAAAGAGTTCCCCGATGGGCTCTCTCGATGCCCCGTTCAACCCGGTGTCTGTCGCTCTCGGGGCTGAAGCCTCATTTGTTGCCCGTACCCATGACATGGACCGTCAACACATGATGGAAATGTTCCGTCGAGCCCATGCGCACAAGGGCGCTGCAATTGTCGAAGTCTTCCAGAACTGCAACGTCTTCAACGACGGTGCTTTCGAAGAAATTACGAAGAAGGCGAACCGAGACGCAAACCTGATCTCTCTTGAGCACGGTGATCCAATTCGCTTTGGAGTTGACAGTGAGTTCGGGGTAGTGGTTGAGGGAGGCGTGGCGAAAGTCGTGTCGGTAGCAGACGTTGGGGAGTCAGCTCTACTTGTTCACGATGAAGGCAAGGCGGACCCCTCAACAGCGTTCATGCTCAGTCGTCTGGCTCGTGGCCCGTTCGAACCGACACCAATCGGCGTTTTCCGCGCCATCCATAGGATCGAATACGCGACCTCGTCAACATCTCAGTTAGCAATGGCCAACGATGAAAAGGGGTCGGGCGACCTCGAAGCACTACTCCGCTCGCGCGGAACCTGGCAGGTTTAAGCCAGATCGCTTGGATCCTGGATCTCGACGGGGTTGTCTGGTTAGCAGACGAGCCGATCCCCGGCGCAGCGAGCGCCGTCGAACGCCTTGACCATTTAGGTGAACAACTTCTCTTTGTCACCAACTTCTCTGCCCTCACCAAAGGTGAGGTCGAAAGCAAGTTAAGGGCATGTGGGATCGATGCAACCGGGAGAGTCATTACCTCCGCGATGGCCGCAGCATCTCTCGTTCAATCCGACGAACGGGTGCTCGTGTGCGCGGGAACTGGAGTCGTCGAGGCGGTTGAAGGACAAGGTGCCATTGCCCTGGACCCTAGTGACGGAGTTGATGCCCACGACGACGTCGACGCGGTGATCATCGGGTTTCATCGACACTTCGACTTCACACGCCTCGCCGCTTCAGCTCGCGCCCTTCACCATGGAGCGCGCTTAATCTCGACCAACAACGATCCCACCTACCCCACCCCCGAAGGTTTACTTCCCGGAAACGGATCGTTAACTGCAGCGCTGAGCGTCGCGGGCCGAGTCCAGCCGACCATTGCAGGAAAGCCGTACCCCGCGATTGCTGACCTCGCTTTGAAACAGCTTGACACTCAACGCGGAGCCCCGGGAAACCTGGTTGTCGGAGACCTTCCAGCTACGGATGGTTTGCTGGCAGTTGAACTCGAATTTGACTTCGGCCTAGTGCTCTCGGGAGTCACCTCCCCCCAAGACGTGATCGATTGCGACCCTAAGCCCGACGTCGTTGGCGATGATCTTGCCGCGCTCGTCAGTTCCATCTTTCGGTGAGCCGCGAACCAAGCTCACCTAAGTCTGATCCAGTTGACTGGCTCTGCTGGTAGCTTCAATCTATGTGTGGAAAGCGTCCATAGACCAACGGAGCTCCTCGCTATGACGCGACGCCCACTTGATACCGAGTTGATGCGACGCGATTTAGTATCGACCCGCAGCCGGGCTCGGGAACTCATTCGAGCCGGCCAGGTATTGGTGGGGGGAGCCATAGCCGTCAAGCCCACTCGGATGGTCGCGCCCGGTGATCCAGTCGTAGTCAGTAAATCAAGACGCAAGTTCGTTTCGCGAGGTGGCGAGAAACTCGACGCTGCACTTAACGCTTTTCAGATCGAAATCACAGGCAAACGCGTAATTGATGTCGGTGCGTCGACAGGAGGGTTTTCCGACTGTGTCCTTCAACGAGGAGCCCAGGAAGTCGTCGCGATCGACGTTGGCTACGGCCAGTTGGATCAAGGAATCCGCAACCATCCGCGGGTACACGTATTTGAGCGCACGAATGTCCGGTACATCGAAGCTGCCGATGTAGGAGGATCGGGAGATCTGGTGGTAGCAGATCTTTCTTTCATATCGTTACGAACGGTTTTACCCAGCTTGGTTGATCTCTGCGGAAATCGCGGCGATCTACTCATGCTGGTAAAGCCACAATTTGAGGCTGACCGAGTGGAAGCAGCTCGCGGCCAAGGAATAATACGGAGCCCCGACGTGTGGTTCCAGGTGCTGGAAAAAGTTTCGAGATGTGTTTCTGACTCAGGCTTCGGGATCATGGCTGTAATGCCCTCACCACTTCGCGGTGCCAGCGGAAACACAGAATTCTTTATGCATAGCCGAGCCGGAACCGAAGATGCAGTTCAAGTCGCCGCGGCCATAACTAAAGCGATAACCGATGCCAAAGGAGAAGCGACATCATGAGTGTGGTAGCGATGATGCTGCATCCCGACCGTGTTGAAGCGGTTGAACTAGCAACTCAGATAGCGAGCTACCTGAACGATTCAGGGCACGCCGTTCGATTGCTTGAAAAGGAAGCGACTGTCATCGATCGCTCTGAATTTCAAAGCGCTAAAGAGGAATTTACGAAGGGAGCCGACCTGGCCGTAAGTGTGGGTGGCGACGGCACCATGCTCCGAACATTTGAACTATTCGCAGCGCACGACGTGCCGGTTCTCGGGGTAAATGTTGGGCATCTTGGCTACTTGACTGAATTCGAGGCTGATGATGCTCAAAATGCGATAGGCCTTGCCTTAGCGGGAGATTTACCAGTTGAAGAGCGATTGATGGTAGAGGCCCGAATAGAACGGTCAGATGGTGGCACAGAAGGTGGCTGGATCGGCCTCAACGAGGCTGTTCTGGAGAAGAAGGCTCAAGGCCACACGGTACGACTCGAAGTCACTATCGACGGCTCTCCGTTTGCAACCTACGCCGGAGATGGGTTAATCGTTTCGACACCCACCGGTTCTACCGCATACAACCTGTCAGCACGCGGCTCGATTGTGGCGCCAACTCATTGGTCGTTGCAGCTCACACCGGTGGCACCACACATGTTGTTTGATCGTTCGCTAGTTCTCAGGCCAGACACTGAGATTCGGATCTCAGTGGTCGGCGAACGAGAAGCCAACCTGTCCGTCGACGGTCGCAGCGTTGCCGCCCTATCTGACAGCGACGTGATGATCGCGACATGCTCAGACACCATCGCTCGTGTCGTCACCTCAGGGTCCGGGAGCTTTCAACAAGTTTTGAAACAAAAGTTTGGACTCAAGGACCGCTGATGCTTCTGGAACTCTCAGTCCAGAATCTCGGTGTGATTGAGGCTTCGACGTTGCTACTTCAGCCGGGCGTCAGTGTGCTCACCGGTGAGACGGGTGCTGGTAAAACCATGGTGGTTCAGGCCATCGAACTACTCACCGGAGGTCGAGCTGACCCTTCAATGGTGCGAAATGGAGCCGAAGAGGCATCGGTGGAGGGTCGATTCGAAATACCCGGAGGCGAAGAGGTCATTTTACGTCGCGTCATACCGGCCGAAGGTCGCAGCAGGGCGTACCTCAACGGCTCTTTAGCTCGGGCCTCTCAACTCGCAGAAGTAGGTTCCGATTTGGTCGATTTACACGGGCAACATCAGCACCAATCTTTGTTGAGGCAAAAAGTGCAACGCTCGGCCTTGGATCAATACGGCCAGGTCGACCTCGACCCCCTGGGTGCCGCCCGCCTCGAAGAGCGACGGCTGTTAGAAGAAATCGAAGACACGGGTGGCGACGCAGCAACGCGCGCCCGGGAAATCGACTTGCTGCAGTTCCAGGTTGATGAACTTAACCAAGCCGACCTAGACGATCCGGGTGAAACCGATGCCCTTGCAGATCTTGAAGAATTACTAGCTGACGCGACAACCCATATCGAACAGGGGAATCGTGCTCGAGCAACCATCACCGATGACGATGGAGCCTTAGACCTTTTAGGTCAGGCCATCGGAGCGATCGCTGAGCGAGCGCCCTACAGGGAGATGGTTGAACGTTTAAGGGGATTTCAGGCCGAACTTGCTGATGCGGCCAACGAGATACGCGAAACGGTTGACGGCATCGACGACGAACCTGAACGCCTTGCAGAGGTTCGCTCTCGACGACAGCTGCTGCTCGACCTAATTCGCAAATACGGCGACAATCTGGAAGACGTCATCGCCTACAAGAACGAGGCCTTTGATCGTCTCGAACGGCTGTTACATCACGAAGCGTCCGCAGCTGACCTGGAAAGAGCTCTCACTAAGGTTCGAGAAGAGCTAGCGGCAGCGGCAAAGGCCGTGGCCGAGAGTCGACGTCGCGCCGCACCAGCTTTTTCTGACGAGGTGAACCGTTACCTCCCCGAGCTTGCATTAGAACACGCCAATCTATCCGTGGAAGTTAGAGGCGATGATCCTGGCGACGACGTCGAAATCATGTTTAGGGCCAATAGCGGTGATGGCCTGCATGGTCTCGCGAAAGTAGCTTCGGGGGGAGAACTCGCAAGAGTCATGCTTTCTCTCCGGTTGGTTTTGACCGCCGGCCCTCCCACGCTCATCTTTGACGAGGTTGACGCCGGAGTAGGTGGAGCTGCAGCTATCGCAGTCGGCAAAGCCTTAGGTCGCTTAGGAATGACCCATCAGGTACTGGTCGTCACCCACTTGCCACAGGTCGCCGCCTTCGCTAACCAGCATCTTGTAGTCGACAAGACAGATGACGGGCGAAATGTCGTTTCGACTGTCACCGAGGTGACCGGAGATCAACGCATCCGTGAACTAGCGCGAATGCTGGCCGGTCAACCCGATTCTGAAAGCGGCCGCGAACATGCGACTGAACTTCTGCAACAGGCAGAACTCGATCGGAGTCAGGTGTGAGACTCAGGCGTAGCGAAGGCGTAACGCAAGGAAAAAAGGTCGCAGCCAGAGCGCGCGTGGATCGCAGAACCAAGAATCTAATCCCGCGGCTTCAACCCGGAGAGATAGCAGTCATTAACCATCGAGACCTTGATCGGGTGGCAGCAGAGGGCCTCGTGGCGGCCAAGGTATCAGCGGTTCTGAATGCATCCCAAAGTATGTCTGGCCGCTACCCCGCCCTCGGAGCGCTTGTGCTTGTTCAGTCGGGAGTTCCGCTAATTGACGGCATTGGGGTTGGGGCATTCAACCGGATTCAAGAAGGAGACAAGCTGTCTGTCATCGATGATCGCGTCTACATGAACGACCAGGCCATTTGCCGCGGAAGTCGACCTACAGTCAAAGATTTAGAACAGCGACTTGAATTAGCGCGAGAAGCTGTACGTGGTGAATTAGGGCAGTTCGCCACGAACACGCTTCAGTATCTGGCAACGGAGCCCGAACTCATTACCGATGATCTAGTACTCCCAGAACTTTCAGTAGAACTCTCCCAACGACAGATCTTGGTAGTCGTTCGCGGAATCGATTACCGCGAAGATTTGGCGGCGCTGCGAAGATCCGGATATATGCGCGAGATGCGACCAATACTCGTTGGTGTTGATGGCGGCGCCGATGCGTTGCTCGAAGTAGGGGTGACGCCCGATCTAATCCTTGGTGACTTCGACTCGGTATCGAGAGACGCCATCACTTGTGGAGCCCAATTGCTGGTACACGCCTACCCAGGCGGACTCGCTCCTGGGGCAGCACGATTAGACCGCCTTGGTGTTGGCTACTCAGTTGTGGAGGGCGTCGGCACGAGCGAGGACATTGCCATGCGAATGGCGTTCGAAGAACGAGCAGAACTCATAGTTCTCGTAGGATCCCACACCTCCATGGCCGACTTTTTTGATAAGGGACGTAGAGGAATGGCTTCAACTTTTCTCACCAGGATGAAAGTCTCTGCCATCCTCGTCGACGCGAAAGGAGTCAGTCGTCTCTACCGCACCCAAGTCCGAAAGGGCGATCTGGGTTTACTGATTCTTTCGGCGTTATTCACCCTTACCGTTATCGCTGCTGTAACAGAACCAGTCCGCTTGTTGTTGCGCACCCTGTGGCTGAATCTAGGAATGTGATTTTGAAGTGATCAATCTGCGATATCACATCATCAGCATTGTGGCTGTGTTCCTGGCTCTGGGAATCGGTTTGGCACTCGGCTCCACCTTCGTTGACTCCTTTCTTGTAAACGAGCTGGAAGACCAAGTAAATGAGTTCGAGGCTGAACGCGAAGAAGCAGTAAGAGACAAAGAAGCGGCAGTAGCAGATAAAGATGCTGCGGTAGCAGATAAAGATGCTGCGATAACGGAAAAAGAAGAAGCTCAATTATCTGCTCTAGAACAGGTCGAAACGCATCAAACCGAACTTGTTGCTGAACGCAGCGCGGCGAATGAGCAAAGAGCCACTTTGATCCAAGAAATAGAACTCCATAAGGCAGCGACTGACAGCCTGCTGAACAGGTTTGAAACGGCGATGCCGAGGGCACGATTGCGTGGCACGTCTTGGATCATGCTCGCACCGACAGGAATAGATAGCTCGATAGCGTGGAAAATTAGAGATCTTCTGACCCGTTCGGACGGCGAGTATTTGGGAACACTCTGGATTGAGCCGGCCATGAACTTTGAGAACCAGGAAACCTTAGATGGGTTGTCCGAGCTCTACGGCAAGGATCAAGATCATGTTGACGTTGCTGATATAACCGTGTCGGGTGTTGCGAGCTCGCTTTTGGTTGAAGAAATGCTTTTTCGATCTGGCGCCACCCCGACACCAGTGCTGATAAGCGACCTTAGAGACCTGGGTTTGCTGCGCTTCGACCGTTACCTGTCAACGCGCGATCTTGAAAGCATTTCGAATTCCGCTAACCGAGTGATCATCGTCAACGACCCGCAACACCTCGATCTCCACGACGGATTTTTCGTACCGCTTCTACAAGCGATATCTCGACTAGGTGATCCAGGAACTGCCGCGTTACTGGAAGTCGCCGTCGAAGGAAAAACTCGAGGGCAAATAGTCAATCGAGTCCGCAACGACTCTGTACTCGCGAAGAACTTGTCGACCTTTGATGAGATCATGTCGTTCGAAGGTCGGCTCTCTCTTTTGTTGGGGTTGGATCGCCTTCCAGCGACGGGTCATTACGGTGACCTCGACACCTCCGAAGGACGACTGCCTCAATGACTCATGTAGTGGCGATCGTGCCCGCAAGAGACAGAGTCGATTCGATCGCTGCGACGGTCAGCGCGCTCGTCGAGCTCAGCGCGATCGGTGAAGTGGTGGTAGTCGATGATGGCTCAGTAGACGGCACTGGCGAAATGGCTCGAGAGGCTGGTGCCCGCGTTGTCACCCTCGAACGTAATCAAGGCAAAGGAGGAGCCGTGGCCGCCGGTATAACGGCTTCAGGAGCCCCGGAGAGTTACTTGCTCCTAGACGCCGATCTCGGAACTTCAGCATCTCATGCAAAGATTCTTCTCCAACCATTGGCTGACGATCATGCAGATATGACCATAGGGATCTTTCCAAAGAGTGGACGCTCGCGCGGATTCGGGATCGTTAAACGCGCAGCAGAGCGGTTACTGGAGGAAGCGACCGGGCGGCGATTTATCGAACCGTTGTCGGGTCAACGGGCAGTGAACGGGCCGCTTATGCGTTCGCTGGAACTTGCTGACGGATTCGGCCTCGAAGTGGCACTCACGATCGATGCACATGTTGCAGGCGCGCGAATCCAAGAAATCCCAACCCCATTTTCCCACCAACCATCAGGCAGAGGGCCGAGAGGGGTCGCACATAGAGTCCGTCAATGCAGAGATGTCGTCAGAGCGTCCGCGTCTCGACTCGGGTGGCGGTCCACTCTAGAGGTAGTCGTAACTGGTTTAGTCAGGAAGAGAGCTAAGTGATCCTCACGATCGGTACTTTTCTCGTGGCACTTGTAGGTGCATTACTTTGCTGGGGACGACTTGGACTTTCCCTGTCAAAACCTCAATGGGAGAAAGAGAATTACCGCGGACGACTCGTAGTCGGAGTCTCGGGCGTGTTTATTGTTCTCATTGAAATCCTAATAATTGGAAATCTTTATTGGGGATTCAGCGATTCGCTAGATGGGACTCACGCGGTGGCCGTTTTGATTCTGGTCGCGGCATTTGGCTTGTTGGGTTGGGTCGACGACACTCGAGCCGAAGAAACAGGTGGCGGCTTTCGAGGGCACCTCGGGTCAGTCATTTCTGACGGCGTTCTCTCTACAGGCATTCTGAAACTTGTTGGAGGCATATTGGTCTCATTCGGGGCCGTGTTGCTCGCCGACGCGAGTGATGGTTTAGTCGGTCTCGCTCGCAGCGCGGCGATTGTCGCGCTCGGAGCGAATTTGCTCAATCTTTTCGACAGAGCACCCGCCCGCTCATCCAAGGTCGCCGTCCTCTGGTTCGTGATTCTTGTGGTTTCGGTTGTTATTTGGGGGGATTCTTATTCGCCGTTACATCTAGTTTGGGCCTCAGGAGTAGTTGGGGCGAGCGTGGGGTTGGCGCCATCAGAGCTCATGGAACGCCACATGCAAGGCGACATCGGGGTGAACGCGACGGGCGCCGTGTTGGGATTCTCGACCATCTTGGTTGGCTCCTCGCTTGCCCAATGGGTAACTCTCTGTGTACTGGCAGCCCTGAATTTGATGAGCGAGGGAACATCCTTTAGTCAAGTGATTGCTCACAACCCGGCCTTGGATCGGCTCGATCGTTTGGGCGCACAACATCGACGGAAATGAAATGGCCAACTATTCGTGAAATTTGGAATCTTGATTAGCTCCAAAAGTGTCGCCGAAGGTCAACGCGATTCGCGAACTCACCCGCTAAATTCTCTCCCAGTGGACCGGAACTTTAACCATGACTAAACACATCTTCGTTACTGGTGGGGTTGCGAGTGGACTCGGTAAGGGAATAACGGGATCCTCCCTTGGGCGCCTTTTGAAAGCAAGAGGACTTCGGGTGACCATGCAAAAGTTCGACCCGTATATCAATGTTGACCCTGGAACCATGAACCCGTTCGAACATGGAGAAGTCTTTGTAACCGACGATGGTGGCGAAACCGATCTTGATCTCGGACATTACGAACGCTTCATCGACGAGCCACTAACGAAGGACTCGAACGCGACAACAGGTTCGATCTATCAAGCTGTTCTTGCTGCGGAACGCCACGGGGACTACCTCGGCAAAACGGTCCAGGTAATCCCTCACATAACCGACGAGATCAAACGCCGGATTCGACGACTCGCCGCTGCCGATACCGATGTCGTGATTACCGAAGTAGGTGGCACAGCCGGCGACATCGAAATCCTGCCCTTTCTTGAGGCGATACGGCAGATGCGGCTGGACGCTGGTCGCGGAAACGTCTGCTACGTGCATGTAACTTTGGTCCCGTTTATTGGTCCTTCTGGTGAACAAAAAACTAAGCCCACCCAGCATTCCGTTACCGAATTACGAAGTAGGGGAATTCAACCAGACGCGGTGGTACTTCGAAGCGAAGAACCCATCGACACAGCGTTACGTGAAAAGATTTCTCGCCTATGTGACGTCGAACTCCGCGGTGTCGTTAACGCTCCCGACGCATCCAATCTCTACGAAGTTCCGCTCATATTGCACGACGAAGGCCTTGATCGGTACGTCTGCGAAATCCTAGGCCTAGAGAACTTAGAACCGGATCTTGGTTCATGGTCCGCGCTGGTCGACCGTATAGAGGACGCGACCTCAACAGTGAGCGTAGGGGTGATCGGGAAATATGTGAGCCTTCCCGACGCCTACATGTCCGTAGTCGAAGCGTTACGCCATGGTGGCTACCACCATGGCGCCGACATAGAAATCGATTGGATTCAAGCCGAAGACGTCGAAGGTCTCCTAGCAAGCGGCCGGCTCGGACATCTAGATGGAATGATCATTCCCGGTGGCTTTGGAGAACGTGGAATCGAAGGAAAGATTGCGGCTGCTCAATATGCACGAGAAAACGAAGTTCCCTGCTTAGGTCTGTGTCTAGGACTTCAGGTGATGGTCACCGAATTCTGCCGTAACGAGCTTGGCCTGGTGGGTGCCAACAGTCGAGAGTTCGATCCCACGACAGCGCACCCTGTGGTCGACTTGATGGATTCTCAACGCGATGTGACCGACAAGGGTGGCACGATGCGTCTAGGTCTGTACCCAGCTCGCCTACTTGATGACAGCAGGGTGGCGGCGCTGTATGGAGAAGCCTTGATTTATGAGCGTCATCGTCACCGTTACGAGGTGAACAACGATTATCGGATTCCGATGGAGGAAAATGGCCTCCGATGCAGCGGGCTATCGCCCGATGGCCGACTGGTTGAATTCATAGAACTCGATGACCATCCATTCTGGGTTGGTACCCAAGCACATCCGGAATTCAAGAGTCGACCGGACCGACCCGCCCCTCTCTTTAGAGGTCTAGTAGGAGCGGCCCTTGCTAGGGCAGAAGGAAGGAACCCGAAGCTCCTCGAAGCGCGTACAGAATCGGCTAATTGAACAGTGGTCGGCCGATCCGACCCGGAGTTCTCGTTGATCGACCAACGGCTCGTTCACTCCGGATACGCCTTTGATCTGTATGCAACCAGTTGGGTGGATGCGTCAGGAAAAGAATTTCAACGAGACATCATTCGCCATCGCGGCGCAGTAGCTGTCGTGGCGTTGACAGATGATGAACAGCATGTCCTGCTTGTGCGCCAGTTTCGAACACCATTAAACGCGTGGCTTTTGGAATTACCGGCAGGGCTTAGAGACAAAGAAGGGGAGTCGGAGATTGACACAGCACTCCGCGAACTAGAAGAAGAAGTTGGCTGTGTGGCGGAGACCCTCGAACACCTCGTGACGCTGGCGACTGCTGTCGGCTTTACTGATGAGGCAATATCGATTTTTCTCGCTCGGGGCCTTTCGTGGACCAAACGTCGAGCTGACGGTGCGGAAGAAGAGTCAATGACTGTAGAAGAGGTTCCATTGGCTGAAGTAGGAGCGATGATCGCGAATGGCGAAATCACTGATGCCAAAACCGTCGCGGGCCTTCTACTTGCGCAACAAAAGTTGATGTCGTAATCCGATGAACATGACTGGGAGGATCGTCGAGCTCGAGGACTTTTTGGACTGGTTGACCGTAGAGCGGGGGAGGGCGCCATCAACGATCGCGGGCTATCGGAGGGACCTCACTAGGTTCCTCGACTGGCTCTCAATAACTGGAGAGCAGCTAACTACGGTTCAACAAAGTGACATCACGGGCCATGTCGCTCATCTAAAAAACTCAGACCTAGCTCCTGCCAGCGTTGCTCGCGCCACCGTCGCAATTCGTTCGTTCTTCCGGTTCTTGGCGGCAGAAGAAATGATCCAAACAGACCCGGGGGCTTCGGTCGAAGTACCGACTGTGCCCCGAGGTTTGCCAAAGGCGCTAACTCTTGAGCAGGTCGAATCCTTACTCGCTTCGCCGGTGGGTGACGAGCCAGCTTCTTATCGTGATCGCGCTATTTTGGAAGTCCTCTACGGATGCGGCCTACGCATAGGCGAATTGGTTGGGCTTTCAGATGTCGACGTCGACTTGGATGGCGAACTGTTACGGGTTTTCGGGAAGGGACGCCGAGAACGCATCGTCCCTATGGGTCGACCCGCGCACTCGGCAGTTTCTCAATGGATGAGCGGGTTGGGGCGAGACGCGCTGTCGAGTCGTCGAACGAGTGCGAGCCAGGCAGAGGACGCATTGTTTCTCAACCAGCGAGGTTCTCGGCTTAGTCGTCAAGGAGCGTGGATGGTTGTCCGTCGACATGGCGAACGCGTCGGTCTCGGCGAGATACTTACGCCCCATGTGCTGCGGCACTCATGTGCCACACACATGCTCGTGAATGGAGCAGACATCCGTTACGTGCAAGAACTCTTGGGGCATAGATCGATTAGCAGCACACAGCTATACACAGCCTTTCGAGACGAAGAAATCCGACAGATCTACGATCGGTCGCATCCCCGCGCTGAGATGCAGATACTGGACAAGTAGCTTCGTTACCGTGCCAAGCAGACGCTTTCGTCATCTCGTACGAAGATTCTTTTCCTCGCTTGATCGGAGATCACCTAGTGCATTGGACCGAAACTGGGTAGCGAGCCAGCTCTCTGTGAATGAAATGGCGCTTTGGTCTGCGATGATCTCCTCAGATCAAACACATTCGGTTGCAGTCGCGAAAATCGTTCAGAGTGAGCTGCCGGAAGACGAAACGGCGGTCGTTGCCGCTCTTCTACATGATGTCGGCAAGACGACGGTTGATTCTGGAGTGACACTCAGAGTTTCGGCTGCCTTGCTAAAGCCTTTTGCTACTGCAAAGCGACTAGGTCGGTGGACGTCTGGAAATGGCTGGTTCTCGCGGTTAGCAGCGCTGATTGGATACCCGGTAGCGGGATCGGGTTTACTTGCCAAGGCCGGAAGCGATGAATTCGTGGTGATGTGGGCTGCTCAGCACCATCTCCAGCCTGAAGACTGGACCGTTGATCGGGTGCGGGCAATGGTGTTGCGACAGGCAGATCACGCAGCGGTTTGAGGAGAAACACATGGAAGCAATCGAGATCACGCAAGCTCTTAAAGAGGTGATCCTCCAGACCTATGGAGACCGGGTCGGGACGTTCAAATTGCAGTCGGTGGATGAAGACACTTCGAGGGCTCGCCAAAAGGCCCGTTCACAACTTACGAAAGAACAGCGGCTATTGATAGATCGAGCTCTGGTTCCCTTCCGGGATTGGCTCATCGAACGCGACCCCGAAGCCGCTGAGCGTGTAGCGAAAAGTGTTCCGGCGCCACAAGATATAGAGACTGCCGTCCGCGCAGCAGAAGACCACGCAGTCGCGCAGATGGCGCTCGACCTAACAGCTGAAGAGCAGGCTTTACTGACCTACCGTCTACAAAACGGCCGTGTTGAGACTATTGAGGAACGAAACCAGCGAAGACGTCGACCTTTGAAGTTGTCGAATCGACATGTACGAACGATGGCCGGTGGCGTAGCAGTTATTTTTCTCGGCTCGGGCTTAGCTGGAGTCGCTACCGAAGCCGCAACGATAGTAACTGTGGTAGGAGCAGCGATCTTTGTCTTCGGTTTTAGAAGATGGCGATCTGGTGAGGTCACTTCCAATATTCCTCAGGTGTCAGTCTTTCGCGGCGGCAAAATCAGCGACGAAGGAAGAGAGCAGTTCTGACTTCTCCGGGGTCACAAATCACCCCCCAGGAAGAAACCCCATAGCGTCCTTGGCCCGTTGAACAGTTATCGCGGCGACTTCAGATGCCTTCTCCGCTCCGCGAGCAATGATCCGGTCGAGCTCTGCAGGGTCAGCGAGAAGTTCCGCTCGTCGATTCTGAACAGGTTCGAGAGCGTCGATGATGGCCTCAGCGGTGTCGTTCTTCAAGGGACCGTACTGGTCGTATTCATCGGCGAGCGACGCGGGATCACGGTCAGTGGCGGCACCCAGTATCGATAGTAAATTTGAGACGCCTGGCTTCGCGTCAAAGTCGAAGCGGACTTGATTTTCGGAGTCGGTGATGGCTCTTTTAAACTTTTTGGCGATGGAGTTAGTGTCCTCGAAAATGCCGACCGTGCCCATGGGGGACTCCGAGGACTTAGACATCTTGTTGGTCGGTTCTTGAAGGTCCATTACCCTGGCGGCGATCTTGGGAATTGCAGCCTCGGGTAACACGAATGTCTGCCCGTAGCGAGAGTTGAACCGCTCAGCGACATCGCGTGTCAACTCCAGGTGTTGACGCTGATCATCGCCCACGGGAACCCGATCGGCGTCGTATATGAGAATGTCGGCCGCCATTAACGCCGGGTAAGTGAACAACCCGGCGGACACGTGCTCCTGGCCTCCGTCGCCTTGTTTCGCCGATTTGTCTTTGAACTGAGTCATCCGACGTAGCTCTCCGAAAGAGACAGTGCACTCGAGAAGCCACGACAGTTCTGTGTGGTAGGGGACGTGACTTTGAACAAAAAGAGTGCACACCTCAGGATCGAGACCCACCGAGACCAAAGTCGCCATTGTTTCGAGAGTCTTTGATCGGAGTTCAACCGGATCTTGCTGGACGGTTACGGCGTGAAGGTCAACTGCGCAGTAGAAGCTGTCGTGTAGATGTTGGTCTATAGCCCATTGGCGAAGCGCGCCCAGAAAGTTACCGAGGTGTATGTCCCCGGTCGGTTGAATACCCGACAGCACTCTTGTCATGAAACTTGACGGTACCGCAGCGATCACCGCAAACCATCCGAAGAAGCCGCGAAGATGCCCGGAAGTGCGTCAAAAGACTCACCAAGCGTGTTACATCGATGTGATTTGCTCCGCTATCTTTAGGAAATGCCCTACGAGGTACAGACCGAGGTTTTTGAGGGCCCTTTCGACCTTCTCTTGCGACTCATTCTTCAACAAGAGGTCGATATCTATGAAGTGTCCTTAAGTCACATCGTTGACGCCTACCTGGCAGAAATGGACCGAATTGTTACGGTAGGAGAGGATGAGAATGCCGCCGAGGGCGGCATCGACCTTGAGCTAGCGACCGAGTTTCTTTTGATAGCAGCAACTCTGGTTGAATTGAAAACTCGGCGACTGCTTCCTGACGAAGTCGACGGCGCCCTTGACGACGAACTCGGCACCTGGGAGGAGCGAGACCTGCTGCTTGCCCGCCTCTTAGAGTGCAAAACCTTCAAGAGCGCCGCGGTAGCAATCCGACAAATGACCCACGTGGCGTCGTTCAGCTACCCCCGGTCTGCCGGACCAGATGAAAGGTACCTGTCGCTGGCTCCAGACCTCCTCAAAGGCCTATCGGTTCAAGACCTCTCTGACACCTTTTCTAGAGTGATGGAGTCGCAACCTCCTGATCGTGTCGAGGTTGAACATATCGCTCCCATCACTGCGTCAGTGACTGATGCGATGTTCGAGTTGATAGATGAACTTCCGAAACTGGGCAAAACGAGTTTCCGGCAACTGACTGCCGATTTAGTTGATCGACTACAGGTAGTTGTCACGTTCTTGGCTGTCCTTGAGCTATATAAACAGGGCCATGTCGAGTTAGATCAATCGGAACGATTTGGAGACATCACCTTGGTATGGACGGGCGACGAAACCGAAGTACTGCTGCCCACAGGTGGTGTGTCCTATGACGGCTGAGGACGAAGCCAAAGTTTTTCAAGTATTGGCGACGCAACTTGAAAATGAGGGGTCTATTCCTGCCGTGGAAACCTCCATTCCCGAGCTTCCCGA
>DGLO01000103.1:36693-39890 GCA_002388005.1 Candidatus Neomicrothrix sp. UBA4542 | reverse complement strand
TTCCCGAGCTTCCCGACCTCGACCCGAACGTCGTACCAGCTGATGTGCGCGCTGCTCTTGAAGCGATTTTGCTAGTTGCGTCTGATCCCGTAGCGCCGACAGTCCTCGCCCAGCTACTAGAGGTCAGTGTCGAAACGGTTGACGCTTTATGTGAGTACCTCACTGATAGCTATGCCCAAGAAGAGCGGGGATTTACCATTAGCCGGGTAGCAGGTGGTTATCGCTATCAAACTGCGGATGCTCAAGCTCCCTACGTTGAACGGTTCGTTCTTGAAGGGCAGACGACGCGATTATCAACCGCTGCACTAGAAACTTTGGCCATCGTGGCGTACAAACAGCCGATTTCAAGAGCTCAGATCGCATCAATTCGCGGTGTGAACGTCGATAGTGTCGCCCGCACACTGCAACAGCGGGGGTACATAGACGAGGTTGGTCGTGATCCAGGCCCCGGCAACGCGACGCTGTACGGCACAACGGCCCTATTTCTGGAGCGCTTAGGCGTTGACAGTCTTCGCGATCTCCCCAATCTCACTGACTTTGTGCCTGACGCCGAGGTAGTCGAAACACTCGAAGTAGTCCTACGCGGTGCTGATGAACCGGCCCAGTCTCCTGATACTGGTGGAACAGTTCCCAACTCAAGTCCTCCGAAGTGACTGTTGGGGAGTCGTTAGAGCGCCTCCAAAAGGTCTTAGCTCGGTCCGGGGTAGCGAGCAGACGTGCGAGCGAGGAGATGATCGAAGCAGGTCGGGTGACCGTAAATGGCGACCTAGCGACTCTGGGGGACAAAGTTGGAGCGAATGATCGAATAGAACTCGACGGCGTTCCTGTTCTCCAAGACCCGGACCTGGTGCACTACCTGTTGCATAAGCCACGTGACGTGGTGTCGACGGCGAGCGATCCTCAGGGCAGATCCACAGTGGTTGATCTCGTGCCCTCCGAAACAAGAGTTTTCCCCGTCGGTCGACTTGATACTGACAGTGAGGGCCTGATCGTTCTAACCAATGATGGGGACTTAACACACAAGATGACGCACCCGAGTTTCGGTATCCCTAAAGAATATCTCGCCCATGTAGAAGGCCTCCCGACGAGAAGCGCCCTTCGGCAACTACGTGAGGGTGTAGAGCTGGAAGATGGGTTCACCGCACCCGCCGAAGTTTCGATGCCACAGGAGGGCGTGCTCAAGCTGGTCATTCACGAAGGACGTAACCGTCAGGTCCGAAGAATGTGTGCGTTAGTCGGCCACCCGGTGATTCGGTTGGTCCGAGTACGAATCGGGCCTGTCAGCGATAAAGGATTGGCTGCTGGACGGTGGCGAACTCTTACTATGGAAGAGGTTCGTTCTCTTTACGCTGCGGCTATCAATTAATAATCTCGCACCGAGCTTTGACCACGCCTTCGGTACCATGCCGATCGTAAGACTTGCTCCCCAGCAGACGGGTTTAGTTTCTCAATGACCAAGAATACGCGTCGTGCTCAGATCATAGGAACAGGACTAATAGGTGGCTCAATAGCGCTGGCTCTCCGATCCAGGGGGTGGCATGTTACGGGCAGAGATGTCGATGCCAGGCGGAGCGAACGCGCCTTAGAACTTGGAGTATTAGACGCGGTTGGTAGCGACGATGCTGCCGAATTGGCATTTGTGGCGGTCCCGGCGAGCGCTCTGGAGGACGAAATTCATAACGCTCTTAGTGAAACCAAGGGCATAGTCACCGACACCGGAAGCGTGAAAACTGCTGTCGCTTCGAACATTGACAACCCCCGGTTCATACCCGGACATCCGATGGCAGGCTCTGAACAAGAAGGTGTTGAAGGTGCCAACCAGGCGATCTTCGAGGGCGCCGTCTGGGTTCTAACTCCGACCTCAGGTAGCGATGATCTTGGGCTTCGTGATCTTCAAACCATCCTTGCCTCAATGGGGTGCGATGTCGTAACTATGACTCCGGAACGCCACGATGCGTTAGTCGCAATCGTTTCACATGTCCCACATCTCACTGCTGCCAGCTTGATGTGTCTTGCTGATGACCGAGCGTTAGACGATGCACCTCTGCTGCGCTTGGCTGCGGGCGGCTTTCGAGACATGACGCGCATCGCCGCTGGTCACCCCGAAATTTGGTTAGATATTTGTGAAGAGAACAAAGACGCGATCGTGTCGGTTCTGGACGAGCTTTCGAACCGAATTAGCAATATCCGTCAAATCGTGGCCCACTCGGATCGAACAGGACTAACGGACATGCTCTCGCAGGCGAGAAAAGCGCGTACGAATTTGCCGTCTCGATACGTCCGACCTCAGGAACTCGTCGAGGTCAGGATCCCGATTCCTGATGAGAAGGGACAAATCGCGAACATCACGATGTTGGCTGCGGATTGTGATGTCAATGTTGCTGACATCGAAGTCGCACATTCGGCCGAAGGAGCGCAGGGCATTCTCGTTCTAGTCGTAGCCCAGGCTGAGGTTCAGAGGTTCTTGGCGGTACTGGCGGGACAGGGGTATGGACCCACCACAAGAGAATTGGCATGAACAACTCGCGTTTGATGACTCCCTTTGCCGCCCCGGCCGTCGGAATTGTTCCTCTCCCGGGGTCAAAGAGTCAAACAAACAGAGCGTTGATCTGCGCCGCTCTGTCCAAGGGAACAAGCCGGCTGTCGGGAGTCCTTTTCGCTGACGATACTGAAGCGATGTTAGAAGCAATCGTTTCGTTAGGAGCGATTGTCAAAGAGGATCGCCAAAATCTTGAGATTGAGATCACCGGGTTAGCTGGCGCGCCAAGCTTCAACGACCTTGCCATTGATGCGAGATTATCGGGCACCACTTCTCGATTCCTGATGCCAACGCTCGCGGCTGGTCATGGTCAAGTGACGCTGGATGGAGCCGAACAACTGCGATCTCGCCCATTTGCCGAACAAATCCAAGCGCTGCGCAACCTCGGATGCCAAATCGAAGAGATAGGTGCAGCTGGCGGGTTGCCCGTCCGCATTTCCGCAGGCGGCCTGTCTGGCGGAGAGGTCGAAGTATCGGGGGAAACTAGTAGTCAGTTCGTGAGTGGCCTGCTACTGGCGGCGCCGCTCTATTCAAATGGTCTGAAAATTACGTTGACCGGCGTCCCGGTCAGTCATCCATATATCGAACTCACCGTCAAAGTCATGACTGATTTCGGCGTGACGGTGGAACGACCGGATGAATTGACTTATCTGGTGCA
>DGLO01000103.1:0-36316 GCA_002388005.1 Candidatus Neomicrothrix sp. UBA4542 | reverse complement strand
TATTTTTTTGCTGCCGCCGCGATAACCCAAGGACGGGTGAGAGTAGCTGGCCTTCACCGACATAGTCATCAGGGCGATATCCAGTTCGTGGATGTATTGGAGCAGCTTGGCGCCAACGTTGTCTGGGGAGAGGATTACATCGAAGTTGAGGGCGGACGAATTAGCGGTGGCACCTTCAATCTTCGAGAATGTTCAGATACGACACAGACGTTGGCCGCTGTAGCAGCCTTCGCCGAGACCGCTATAGAAATCACAGGGGTCGGTTTCATTAGACGCAAAGAAACCGACCGTTTAGCCGCCATGGTGAATGAGTTGACTAAGTGCGGTGTCGAGGCTACGGAAACCAAAGACGGCCTCATCGTACGACCCAACTTGTGGTCGCTCAGGGGAGCGACCGTAGACACTTATGGCGACCACCGAATGGCTATGTCCATGGCCTTACTTTCGCTTCGAATCCCCCGAATAGAGATCAACGATCACGATTGTGTAGAGAAAACTTTTCCAGCGTTCTTTTCGCGCCTTGAGGGACTTCGCCCTGAAGTAAAATCCCGAAGAGATGTGGTCGCCGTCGTCGCTATTGATGGACCGGCAGGATCCGGCAAGTCGACGGTTGCGCGCCTGCTTGCGACTGAACTCAACCTTCCACATTTTGATACCGGTGCCATGTATCGGGCTGTTGCCGTAGCGGCGTTACGAGCAGGAATCGATTCCGAAGATCAAGATGCGACCACTGACCTAGCTCGGCGAACTGAAATAGCTATAGGCCAACGAACGTTTGTCGACGGTATCGAAGCCACCGATGAAATTAGAACCCCAGAGGTCGATCAGCACGTGAGCGCCGTAGCAGCGAACCCAGGTGTACGCCGAGTTCTTGTGGCCCAACAGAGGAAGTGGGCTACTGAACTCGGCGGTGGGGTGATGGAAGGCCGCGACATAGGAACTGAAGTATTCCCTGATGCCGTATTCAAGGTTTTTCTGACTGCGCAACCTGAGGTTCGAGCCCGTCGACGCTACGACGAATCTTCGGTTCAGACCCTGGGAGATGTAGCCGACGATCTTGAACGGCGAGATCTAATCGATTCGACTCGTGCTGATTCCCCACTTCAGGTCGCGCCCGGCGCGGTGGTAGTTGACACCAGCGAACTCGAAATTCCCGAAGTCGTCTCGGAGCTTGCGCACCTATTTCGCTTGGTTGTGGAGGATTGATGGCCGACGAATCGCAGCTAGCTGATCGCAGCACGCATTGGTACAACCGAGCGACGTATCAAGTCTTGAAATACCTGGTATGGGCCATCTTCAAGGTCTGGAACCGAGTCACCATCGAAGGTCAGAAGAACATCCCCGACGGAGCCTGCGTTTGGGCGCCGAACCATAGAAGCTATATAGATACCCCCCTTCAGGCATGCGTCCCACGGCGACTGCGGTTTATGGGAAAAGAGTCCGTGTGGAATAATGCGTTTTTTGGTTGGCTTTTCACCACCATCGGCTGCTTTCCCGTGAGCCGAGGAAGTGCAGATCGGGCCGCACTTTTGACGGCGCTTGCTGTTCTCGAAAATGGTCATGACCCCGTTGTCGCTTTCCCTGAGGGTGAACGAAAGGACGGGCCGCGGGTGTTTCCGCTGTTCGATGGTGCGGCCTATCTGGCCGCTAAGACCCAAGTACCGATCGTGCCCGTCGGAATCGGCGGGACCGCAGTTGCCATGCCACGAGGATCGAAATTTTTGCGACCGAAACACGTTCATGTGATCATCGGCGAACCTATCCCGCCACCCCCTCTGAGCGCGACGGGCCGACTATCTCGACAAGAGGTGCGCAATACCTCAGAGTATTTGCGCGAAGAAATTCAAGATTTATTTGATCGTGCACAAATCATTTGCGGGACGCCAAACATTTATGAACCGGGCAGCGAACCACAGACAAGCCCCTAAATAGAGGCAAGCCGTTCTCTCTAGTTCGAAAGAGAGGCTAGAACATCGCTGGCGGCAACTTCTCGGTCAAGCGGCCCGACTCGAGCATCACTGGGCACCGCAAGAGTTGCGTGTACCGCCAGCTCCAGAACCGAAAGCAGTTCCCGGATCTCTCTCGGTGGCGGAAAGTACTCGTCCTCGTCAGTAATGCGCACCTCTTCGACGCCGTTAGATGGTGAGAGATGTTCGATCACTGCATCAACGAGTTCCTCGGGTGCCGAAGCTCCCGCCGTCACGCCGACCGTGCCGCTCAGATCGTCAGGTAGTTCTGACGCGGAATTGATGCGAAAGACGTGCTGGGAACCGGACTCTTTTGCCAGTTTGACGAGCGCCATGGTGTTCGAAGAGTTCGCGGAACCGATGACGATAACAGCATCACATCGGCGAGCTATCGATGCCAAGGCTGATTGCCGGTTAGTTGTCGCGAAGCAAAGGTCGCTGCGACCTGGCATCCAGACGTCAGGGAACCTTTCTTTCGTTGCTTCCAACACCCCCTCCCAATCTCGATGACTAAGGGTGGTTTGGGCCAGCATCGCGACTGGTTCTATGAAGTCAGGTAATTCGGCTACCTGAACATGATCTTCAACCAGACTGATTGCATCGGGAGCCACCGCCATTGTCCCAACGGCTTCTTCGTGGCCCTCGTGCCCTACATAAACAATTCGATAACCCTTTTGGGAGCGGACACGGACCTCGTGATGGACTTTGGTGACAAGAGGACACACTGCATCTACTACGTAGCCGCCTCGTTGCCGAGCTTCCCTCACGACTTCAGGTGCTGAGCCATGAGCAGACAACATTAACGGGCGCCCCTCTGGTACTTGACTCACGTCATCAACGAAGACAACTCCCAGCTGTCGGAACCGGTCAACAACGAGTTGGTTATGGACGATCTCGTGATAGCAATAAACAGGTGGGTCAAACGAACGAACCATCCACGCGAGGGCCTTAATCGCCATCTCCACCCCGGCACAAAACCCCCTGGGGGAGGCTAGTAATACCCGATCCACACTCACCAAAGCGAGGCTACCGCCTCGCTAGTTCAGAGACCCTCGTGCTGGGTGTCAGACGCACTCACCCGTATCCTGAACTACATGTCCTTGCCGGTTGTTGTCGCCGTCGCGTCAGGTAGTGCCGCGGAGTTAGCGGGCCTGTTGCCGGGCGACGAAATCGTCGCAATCGACGGCGAGGTTCCGACCGACGTTATTCGCTGGCAACTATTAGTGGATGAGGCGGACCCAACCTTGACCGTCCAGCGAGGCGGGGTGTCAAGAGACACAAGGGTCGTTAAGGCTGCTGGGCAACCATTGGGAGCCGAGGTCGATTCGTCCATATTCGATCGAGTCAGAACTTGTGACAATCATTGCGAGTTTTGTTTCATCTATCAGTTACCGAAAGGGATGCGTCGGAGCCTGTACCTCAAGGACGATGACTATCGTCTCTCGTTCCTTTACGGAAACTTCACGACGCTGACTCGTTTTACTGAAGCCGACCTGGAGAGAGTGGTAACTGAACGACTCTCCCCGTTGTATGTATCGATTCACGCGACGGATCCGGCTGTGCGAACTCGGATGCTTCGCAATCCGCGGGGTGGATACAGTTTGCGTTGGCTTAAGGCGCTGCTTGACTGCAACATTGAGGTCAACGGCCAAATAGTTGTATGTCCTGGAATAAACGACGCGGACGTCCTGGACGACACCCTTCTTGGTGTACTTGATCGCTTTCCAGAACTCAGGTCATTAGCCGTAGTGCCTCTGGGGGTTAGCGCCCACAACCATGAATCGTCGATGAGGCCTCACACACAAAACGAGGCGGTTGACGTTGTGCGTACCGTGGAGCGTTGGCAGGAGCGGTTCCTCAACGTGCTTGGGCGAAGAATGGTCTTCGCTGCAGACGAATATTATCTCCTCGCCGAAAAATCTTTTCCCGAAGTCGATACCTATGAAGACTTTCCGATGCACGAAGATGGCATTGGAATGGCAAGAGCCTTTGAAGCGGGGTTCACCGGTAAACGGCTCTCAGACGTCGGACCCCGAGCCGGCTTCTTTCAATGGGTTGACGGCGCCCCGGCTCAGGGCTACCGGGCGCCTCGAATGGGCGCTAGTTCGAACCGTGGAGGTGAGATTGCCAGTTCCGACTCTCTTGAAGGTGCAAAGCCCATACCTGTCGAGATCGGCACTCGAGATAATGCCCCGGTCGGCATACTTACCGGAGCGTACGGGGCGAAAATTCTCTCACCGCTGCTTGAATCTCAAGGCAGACGAAAAGCGCGCATCATCGAAGTTGAGAATCGCTTCTTTGGTGGCAATGTAAAGGTGAGTGGGCTCATGGTCGGCGAAGATCTACATCGAGTTCTATCCTCCGAACCGGAAGGTCATCGCTACCTGCTGCCTGACGTATGCCTCAATAACGGTAGATTCTTAGATGGGCTGTCCCCGGCTGACCTACCACGCGAAGTCGAGGTAATCGCGACTGACGGAGCTTCGCTGCGTTCGGCTCTCCGAACAACGACCAGGTCGAAAGATTTGCAACAAGGAACTCCGATATGACGGCCGCGGAGGCCCTGCCCGTAGTCTCGGTGATTGGTAGACCCAACGTCGGGAAGTCCACGTTGTTCAATCGAATTCTTGGCAGACGTGAAGCGATCGTCGAAGAAAGATCGGGCGTAACTCGGGACCGTAAAACTTTGGAAGCTGAATGGTTAGGACACGAGTTTCTTTTGGTTGACACCGGTGGATGGCTTCCCACAGGTTCCGATCTCGACGGCAAGGTATCTGCTCAGAGCGAAAGAGCAATCGACACGTCGGATCTGATCGTTATGGTGGTCGACGGCACCACTGGGGTCACCGAGGCAGACAGTCGCGTGGCCTCACTATTGCGACGCTCAGCAGTTCAAGTAATTCTGGCTGTCAACAAGATTGATAGCTCGCTTCGAGATCAAGACATCTGGGAGTTCATGGCGTTGGGGTTGGGCGACCCCATGGGTATTTCGGCTCTGCATAGCCGAAATACGGGTGATTTGCTCGACCGAATAGTTGAATTGCTCCCGAGCTCGGAGCAGCAAGCAGACGAAGGTGCCCCAGCCGCCGGGGAAACAGATTCCAATGGAGAGGTTCCCGGAGTTGCCATCGTGGGTAGACCAAATGTGGGTAAATCGACCCTGTTCAATCGGCTAATCGGTGACGAGCGTTCAGTTGTTCATGACCTGCCGGGCACCACACGCGACGCGATCGACACAGTCGTCCAGACTGAGTTAGGCCTATTGCGTTTCATCGATACAGCGGGCATGAGGCGAAAATCTCGAGTTGATGACAACACCGAGTACTACTCCAATCTCCGGGCACTGCGGGCAATAGATAAGGCCGACGTAGCATTTCTTGTGATCGACGCATCGGAGGGGATTACTTCTCAAGATCAACGCCTTGCCGAACGGGTGGATGCGGCCGGATGTCCGATTGTCATTCTGATGAACAAGTGGGAGCTCGTTAACCAAGAAGACAAAGACGATCTGATGTACCAGCTCGGCCAACGGCTTCATTTTTTGGGGGAATCACCCGTCTTACGAATAAGCGCTTTGACCGGACGGGGGATACAGCGTCTTATCCCAGCTCTAGAGGCAGCGATAGACGCTTATGAAACGCGAGTGCCGACTCGTCGAGTAAACGAAGTGATTCAACTTGCACAGTCGGCCCAGCCTGGGCCTCATGGTGGCCGAGTTCTTTACGCGACTCAGGGCGCAACTCATCCCCCCACGTTTATCTTGTTTACTAACAAAGACTTGCCGGCAAGCTACGTGCGTTACCTTGAACGCCGCCTGCGCGAGGAATTCGATCTAGGTGCGACGCCAATAAAAATGCGGCTGCGGCGACGGGACTAAGGAAGTCTCGATGCATCGCTTTGTTTCGTGCCTGAAAACCCCAGTGGCAGATAACTCGTGACGTGGTGCGACCGATGTGAGCGCGAGTTTGATCTCGGACTGCTCCGCGACGACGGTGGGTGTCCAGCTTGCGGTCAATTACTTACTGACGCGCCGAGCGGCGGTTCGGCTCCGTGGCATTTTTGGGTGGTAGCTGCCGCCGCGGCCCTGTACCTGGGATGGCGCGCCTTGCAGGGAATTATTTGGGTGGTACAACAAATTATCTGACCGGGTCTGGCGAGCGGATCGAAGCGTCATCCCAGATATCGTGGCGTCGCTGCGGGCTGTGGCGCAGTTTGGTTAGCGCACTGGTCTGGGGGACCAGGGGTCGGAGGTTCAAATCCTCTCAGCCCGACGAAAATGAGCCCGGACACGGCTGTGTCGGGTCGCAGCAAGCTGTTTTGGGACTGTTGCTTGTCTAATGAAGGAGAACCCTTCAGCTAGTCCTCGACCGTGTCTGAGGGAAGTTTGCGCAGTAGCTCCAACGCCGATTGGGGAGTGAGTGCCCTTGCCAAGGACTGGCGACTCCTTTCGTTCAGTACGCCAAAGGACATTGCGTCGTCGAAGAACTCCACAAATTTGTTCCAAAACTTGCCCGTATCCAGTAGGACGACGGGGAGGTCGTGAAGACCGAGTTGGGTCCAAGATAAAACTTCGGCAAGCTCATCAAGGGTCCCGTATCCGCCGGGCAGTGCTATAACGCCGTCACTCAGCTCGTACATCAACGCCTTTCGTTCATGCATCGATGCGACCAAACGTAAGTCGACACCGCCGCGATGACGTACGTCGCGGGAGAAAGTATTTTCTGGGTAGACGCCAATGACATGACCATTTTCTGAAATTGCCCCGTCAGCGACGGCCCCCATTAGTCCGGCGTCACTGCCTCCGAAGATGACGGTGACACCTTCTAGGGCGAGGTATTTGCCGAGTCCTGTTGCTAGCTCAACAAACTTGGGTTCGTTGCCTAACGATGAAGCGCAGAAGACGGCGACCGACTCTATTTCACGACCACGGGTTCTCACTGGGGGCCTTCCCAGGAGTCGATCGATGGAGTTTCCAACAGCAGGTTCATGGTTGGTGGCTTCTGAGGATCATGCGAGTTCTGCTGCAAGGGCGAGAGCGTCATCCCAACTGGCGTGACTCATCAGGAGGCGTCGATATTGGACAAACGGTCTGATGGTATTCAAGGCCATCACTCCCGCTAACGCGCCGCCAACGCGATAGCCAGTGACAAAAGCTCGTTCATCGACTGAGCCCAATAACACCTCCACATGGTCAGCATTTTCGGTGTTGCCCGCCACTTGAATTCGGTCGTCGTATTGGTCAGACCATACGAACGGCACGGAGTCATATACACGACTGTCTTCGGGGTGCAATAGGTTTGCGGCTACCAACATCGCTTGTTCCGTAGCTGCGGTCCAGTGCTCCACCCGGACAGGTGATGGTCCGAGCCACGCATTGGGGGCCTTTGCCACGTCACCCATGGCGTAGACCCCGCGAACGCCGGTGTTCATCGTTCCGTCGCAGATGACTCCATCATCGATGTTTAGCCCGGAGTTCGTTAACCATTCTGTGTTGGGCTCAGCGCCAATCCCGACCACGACCAGGTCGGCCTGAAGGTGACTCCCGTCAGTCAACGCAACCCCCTCAACCTCATCCTTGCCGAGCACGGACGCGACGCCCACTCCTAGCCGTAGATCGGCGGCGTGCGCAATATGTAGGTCGCCGCATGCTGCCCCCATCTCCGCACCGAGGCCTCTAATGAGTGGTGCGGCGGCAGCTTCGACGATCGTTACTTCGCAGCCGCGGGTGGTGGCAGCAGCAGCGACTTCGGACCCAATGAAGCCAGCGCCCACTATTACGACAGACGCGCCAGGCATCAAGCGCTGGCGAATAGCTACCGAGTCGTCGACCGTCCGAAGGACGTGAACGCCGTCGATGTCAGCAGTTTTTGGAAGTTTTCTTGCCGAAGCGCCGGTGGCAATTACGAGTCCCTCGTAGCGGATCTCGTGCTCACCCACCGTGACCACCTGTCGGTTGACATCGAGACCTGTTGCTGGCTGACCTAAGAGGAGATTCAGATCAAGGTCGACCAAAGTGTCTTCCGTCACGAGTTGCAACTCGTCAGGGTCTTGGTCTGTCGCCAGCATTGTTTTAGAAAGAGGCGGCCTGTCGTAAGGGCGGTGCTTCTCCGCACCAATAAGGGTCAACTCGCCCTCGAATCCTTCTCGCCGAAGATTCTGGCAGGCTCGTATTCCTCCCAGAGAAGCCCCCACGACCACGATTTGATCCACTGTTTTCACCTCTTCCTCGAACGTTAGCTGGCCGTGAGGAGGTAGTGACCCAAGAGCCGGACAGATAATCATCTGCCACGCAGGGTGGTGAGGTTGAGAACGATTCGAGGTACACGATGAAAAATCAAGGTCCATTTGTGCTTGCGCGCGGTCAAAGAGACCGGTACAGATGCTTGACAAGGTTGTAACTACACGGGTGTAATCACAAGTCCGGAACTTAAACGACTAAGACTGGCGGATCGATTCTCCGACTTGACGAACCGCAGGCCTCCACCAAGGCCTGGTGACTTGAGGAGGAGTAATCGAGACCCGGTGAGGAGGACGGTCGCAGGTTCCGGATGCGGCAGGCGAGGAGCGAACGTGGCGATCACAGATCAGGCGGCAACAGCAACGGCCGACGACAACGTTGATGGCGCTTCAGCTACGGGCATGCAAGTCCAAAAGCGCGACGGGAGCATGCAGTCAGTCGACGTCAACAAGATCGTCAGAGCAGTCGAACGATGCGCAACCGAGTTGCCCGGTGTCGATCCGATGCGTATTGCGACGAGAACTATCTCGGGTCTGCATGATGGAGCCACCACCACCGAACTCGACGAACTCTCGATTCGGACCGCAGCAGCGCTGATTATCGAAGAGCCCAACTACTCGAGGCTCGCTGCCCGATTACTTGGAACGTTCATCGACAAAGAAGTCCAGAACCAAAACGTCCACTCGTTTAGCCAATCTATTGAGTTGGGAGCCGAGTGTGGCTTGATCCATCAAGACGTACTTGAGTTTGTCCAAGTGCATGCACGCAAACTGAACAACTCGGTGCTTCATGAGCGAAACAATCTGTTCGAATTTTTCGGCTTGCGCACCGTTTACGACCGATATCTTCTCCGTCATCCAATTGAACGGACAGTTATAGAAACACCGCAGTATTTTCTACTTAGAGTCGCTTGCGGCCTCGCCCGTACTCCCGAAGAAGCCATCACTCTTTATGAGTTGATGTCGAGCCTCGAATACCTGACGTCGAGTCCGACACTGTTTAACTCCGGGACAGCGCATCCCCAGATGTCGTCGTGTTACCTGTTAGATAGCCCAGAAGACTCCTTGGAAGGTATCTACAAGCGATACACCGATATCGCCAAACTCTCTAAGTTCGCAGGTGGCATTGGGGTCGCATGGCATCGTGTTCGGTCCAAAGGCTCACTAATTGGCGGCACTAACGGGCTCTCCAACGGCATCGTTCCGTGGCTCAAAACTTTAGATTCTTCAGTAGCGGCCGTGAACCAGGGTGGAAAACGCAAAGGCGCCGCCTGCGTTTATCTAGAAACCTGGCACGCGGACCTAGAGGACTTCCTTGAGCTTCGAGACAACACAGGTGATACCGCTCGTCGAGCTCACAACCTGAACCTCGCGAACTGGATCCCAGACCTGTTCATGGAGAGGGTGGAAAACGACTGGCAGTGGTCCCTCTTCGACCCAAAGGTCGTGCCGCAATTAACAGATACCTATGGAGAAGAGTTTCGGCAGGCCTACGTCGCGGCGGAACAGGAGGGACTATACGAACGTCAGGTTCCGGCACGACAGCTGTATTCCCGCATGATGCGAACTTTGGCTCAGACAGGCAACGGTTGGATCACCTTCAAAGACGGATCGAACATCAAATGCAACCAGACCGGAGAACCTGGCAACGTCGTGCATCTTTCGAATCTTTGTACTGAGATCATCGAGGTGACGAGTCAAGGAGAGACTGCCGTTTGCAACCTCGGTTCGGTGAACCTGGGACGTTTGGTGCGCGACGGAGCATTCGATTTCGACCGTCTCGGTGAGGTGGTGCGAACCGCGGTGCCCTTCCTGGATCGTGTAATTGATATCAACTTCTACCCGACCAACGAAGCGGGCTCTTCGAACAATAAATGGCGCCCCGTAGGACTGGGCTTGATGGGGCTCCAAGACGTGTTCTTCCAGACTGGCCTCATGTTTGATAGCCCCGAAGCTCTCGAACTATCCACGCGAATAAGCGAGGAGATTTATTACTGGGCTCTCTCAGCCAGTTGCGACCTTGCCGCAGTAGACGGACCTCACCAAGGTTTCTCCGAAACGAGAGCAGCTCGCGGTGACCTCCAATTTGACCTATGGGGGGTCATCCCAAGCGATGCTGCGCGATGGGAGGCTTTGAAGGACCGAATAAGCCAACACGGTCTGCGTAACTCGTTGATGATTGCCATCGCACCAACTGCGACGATTGCCTCTATCGCCGGTTGCTATGAATGCATCGAACCTCAGGTATCGAACCTGTTTAAGAGAGAGACGCTTTCAGGTGAGTTCTTGCAGATCAACCGCTACCTCGTAGATGAGCTTCAACAGCGGGGACTCTGGAGCGAGGATATGTCTCAACAAATCAAACGAGCCGAAGGCTCGATCCAAGATATTAAGGAAATTCCCGAGGACGTGCGTGAGGTCTATCGAACAGCATGGGAGTTGCCGCAACGAGCCCTCATCGACTTGGCCGCCAGCAGAGGCGCCTACATCGACCAGAGCCAGTCGTTGAATTTATTCATGGAGAGCCCAAGCATCGGCAAGCTGTCTTCGATGTACATGCACGCATGGAAAAGTGGTTTGAAAACCACCTACTACCTACGCTCAAGGCCAGCCACTCGAATTAACCAAACCACCACCGGAGCCGACGGTGGGCCAACGGGTTCACCGCCAGAGGGGGAGTCGGATAGCGCCCCCTCGTTTACCGACGAAGAAGCCCTAGCGTGCTCACTCGAAAACCCCGAAGCTTGTGAAGCGTGTGACTGAAACCCGTCTCGCTTCCCCGTCCTGATCTGCAGTCTAGAAACGACACCCGAATGGCACTCACTGAACCAGACGACATCTACGAAAACCCAGAGCAGCCTGAACAGGCGGGATCCGCCACCGGGCGAAAGATCCGAGCCCCAGGGAACATCCTTGACCCTGGATTCAACCTGACGTTACGTCCGATGCAGTATCCGGTCTTTTACGACATGTACCGAGATGCCATTAAGAACACCTGGACCGTTGAGGAAATTGATTTTTCTGACGACGTGGTAGATCTCGATCGAAATTTGCTACCTGCTGAGCGTCACTTGATAAATCGGCTCGTGGCGTTCTTTGCAACGGGTGACTCGATTGTTGCGAACAACCTTGTGTTGAACCTGTATCAGCACATCAACAGTCCTGAAGCTCGCATGTACTTGAGTCGACAGTTGTACGAAGAAGCTCTCCACGTTCAGTTTTATCTCACCCTCCTTGATAACTACATACCGGACGTCGAAGAGAGGGCTGAGGCGTTTGCTGCTATCGAGAACATTCCGTCCATCCGTCAAAAAGCGGAGTTCTGCTTCAAGTGGATGAGCAGCATCAACGATGTCGCAGAATTACGTTCGCGTGAAGAGCGTCAGCAATTTCTTTTGAACTTGATCTGCTTTGCCGCGTGTATTGAGGGGCTCTTTTTCTTTGCAGCATTTGCTTACGTTTATTTCCTCCGCAGCAAAGGGTTACTTAATGGGCTTGCCGCCGGCACCAATTGGGTTTTCCGCGATGAGTCTTGCCATATGAACTTCGCGTTCGAAGTCGTAAATACGATTCGAAATGAGGAGCCCGACCTGTTTGATGACGATTTGTCTAATCGCATAGTTGAGATGCTTGAGGAAGCGATCGAGGTAGAGAGCCAGTTCGCGGCAGACGTTCTCTCAGGTGGAGTTGCCGGGATGTCAACAGCTGACACGCGGACCTACTTAGAGTTCGTTGCGGATCAGCGGTTATTGCAGTTGGGACTTAAAAAACGTTACGGGGCCAAGAATCCATTTGCTTTCATGGAACTGCAAGACGTTCAGGAGCTAACGAACTTCTTCGAACGCACTGTGGTGGCTTACCAAGTCGGAGTCGAAGGCGACGTGGCCTTTGACGAAGACTTCTGAATTCGTCACCAACAACTTTGGCCGAGCCTCTCGTCTATTTTTAAAAACGAACGCCGTCATCTCAATCCCCCAACCAGAGGGGCCGGTTGGGTTGTATGAAAAGGCCTAACGCCGCAAAAAACCTTCGATAAGTGTGTCCACGGCCTGTCCCGGCGTGATGTCGTGAGAACGGACCTGGGACTCCAGTTCTGGTAAGAGCTCGCCGACCTTGGGGTGGACTCGCAATGCCTCCAAGAGGCGATCGTCAAGCATCGACCACATCCAACGGACGCGCTGTTCCTCCCTGCGCCGCTGAAAGTCCCCAGCCTCACTGAGAACACGTCGGTGCTCTTCAACGTGACTCCAGAGCGATTCCACACCCTCGCCCGTTAAACCGGCGCAGGTGACCACTGGAGGCGTCCAGTGAGGTGACGACGGAGCAGTGAGATGCAGTGCCATTTGGTATTCGCGTGCTGCTGCAGCGGCACGTTGAGCGTTGTCACCGTCGGCCTTGTTGACGGCGATCATGTCCGCCAGTTCCAAAATGCCTTTCTTGATTCCTTGAAGCTCGTCGCCTGCGCCGGCAAGCATCAAGACCAAGAAAAAGTCGACCATGTCGGCGACAACTGTTTCGCTCTGACCCACTCCAACGGTCTCAACCAGTACAACGTCGAAGCCTGCAGCCTCGCACAAGAGAATGGTCTCTCTAGTCATGCGGTTGACGCCCCCGAGTTCTCCAGAAGTTGGGGAGGGGCGGACGAATGCTGCGGGATCGTTTGCCAGTGATGACATCCGAGTTTTGTCACCAAGGATCGAACCGCCACTGCGTGATGACGTCGGATCTATGGCGAGAACCGCGACCCGGTGGCCGTTCGTCGTCAACGTTTTGCCTAGAGTCTCTATAAAGGTGCTTTTTCCGACGCCTGGAACGCCAGTGATGCCGACTCGATGAGCAGATCCCGCGTTAGACGAAAGCTCGGAAAGCAAATCATGAGCCCTGGAGCGATGGCTGGGGTGGTTGCTCTCTATCAGGGTGATCGCTTGCCCCAACGATGCGCGGTCAGACGAACGGATACCTTCGATCAGATCAGATATAGGAGGGATGGAGGGCACAACTGTTGAGGGTACAGGCCGTTACAACACCGGCTTATAGGACTTAAAAGTTTCCGCGGTACTCTCAACAACACGGGCCGTACGTCAGAGATGAGTCGAGATTTAGTCGTGTAACGACAATGACTGCAGTGTCTGACAGAATCTTTCCAAGACGAACACAGGGGGGACAGCTATGGAGTTCACATTCACGCAAGGTGACCCCATAACCGAAGAGGAAGCACTAGCGGAGGCTCAAAAGATGGGTCTTCACGCCTTCGCGTTTGATACCGAAGTTGAGGAGGACAGCGAACTGCACTGGCACGAGTTCAAAGCGGCCATATGGTTGATCTCGGGAGAAGCGAATCTAGCTACCGAGGATGGCACCGTCTACGAAGCCAAACCTGGTTGCCGCTTGACTGCTCCAGCGGGCTGGTTACATCGCGAACTCACCAGTCAGACCCATCGACTCGTCATCGGAACTGACATTCCATCGCAGGACTGGACTCAACCGGTTAACAAGCCTGCAGCTGAACTTTCTAGGTAAGGCCGTAGACCGCCCCGAAGAACGGCTGACGTCGGTGGGTTGGACTGAAAGGTAAGAGCGTATGGGTAGAGCTAAACGGATGACCGCGAGAACCAGAAAGCGCCCTCACGCAGTCGGAAAGTTCCTTGAGGCGGGTGAGTCGGTGAAGTGGATCCTTCCAGCACAGGGTGGGCTTCACCCATTTACGATGCTCGTTTTTGCTTTGGTAATCCTCTTTGCGGTTCTCGTATTGGACCCTCGTTCGTTGGTGATGGGAGTGACCATCACCGTCGTAGTTTTCGCAATCGTCGCGGTTTTGACCACTGCCCGATATCGGGTGATTGCCATTACCGCAGATGATGTCTTACTACTCCGAGCCCGGGGCTGGCGGCCAGCGAAACCCGTTGAGTTACTTAAGAGAATCCCCCGAACTACCAAGTTTGACGTTCGAAGTCAGTTTTGGTCCCAAATTGAGGTGGGTGGGGAAAAATTGTGGGTCCATAAGCGGTTCCAGGCGAAACTTGACGCGGCAGACGAATCCCTTGGTCGAGGCGTTGTCAAGGCCGCCCCGACCGCGGTTTACCGCGCCAATCGGGCAAAAAAGAAGGTGAAGAACATTGGCCGGAAGCGGTAGGGCTAGGCGTTCAGTTTTTCGAGCAGTTCAACAGCTGCTTCGGCGATGACAGTTCCCGGAGGAAAGATCGCCGTGGCTCCTGCCTCAAGTAACGCTTCGAAATCTTGAGGTGGAATAACTCCACCGACCACGATCATGATGTCGTCGCGACCCTCGGCGGCTAGAGCGTCGCGAAGTTCAGGTATGAGCGTTAGATGGCCCGCAGCTAGGGATGAAGCCCCCACGATGTGGGCATCGTTCTCCACAGCTTGCCGAGCTGCCTCCCGAGGAGTTGAGAAAAGTGGTCCGATGTCTACGTCGAACCCGAGGTCAGCGAACGCGCTGGCGATAACTTTCTGGCCTCTGTCGTGACCGTCCTGCCCCATTTTTGCGACGAGAATACGTGGCCGTCGCCCTTCGCGTTCTGAAAATTGTTCGACCAGTTCACGCACAGAACTCACTGCGTCGGTTTCTTCTCCCACTTCGCTGCTGTACACCCCGCTAATTGACCGAATTTCAGCCGTGTGACGGCCGTAGACCGTTTCAAGGGCGAGACTGATTTCTCCAACTGTTGCTTTAGCTCGACCTGCTTCTATCGCTAAGGCTAAGAGATTTCCCTCCCCCGTGTCCGCCGCTTTAGTCAACGCCGCCAAAGCAACTTCTACCTGTTCGTCACTTCTTTCAGCACGAAGCCGATCGAGCTTCGCTATTTGAGCTGCCTTGACTTCAGCGTTGTCGATTCTGAGGACGTCTACCTCTTGGTCGGTGTGGGTGCGGTATTTGTTAACTCCCACCACTGTTTGTCTTCCAGAGTCGATACGCGCCTGTGTGCGCGCAGCCGCCTCCTCGATTCGCATCTTCGGAACGCCTGCTTCGATGGCTTTGGCCATGCCACCCATCTGCTCGATCTCTTCGATGTGGCCTAACGCGCGATCTGCTAGCTCGCGAGTCAGTCGTTCAATGAAGTAGCTTCCGCCCCACGGATCAATGACTTTGGTTATTCCTGACTCTTGTTGAAGGAATAGTTGTGTATTACGGGCGATCCGCGCGCTGAAGTCAGTTGGTAGCGCAAGAGCCTCATCGAATGCGTTTGTGTGAAGACTTTGTGTGTGGCCTTGCGTTGCGGCCATCGCTTCTACGCAGGTTCGGACGACATTGTTGTAGACGTCTTGGGCCGTGAGACTCCAACCTGAGGTCTGAGTATGGGTTCGTAAGGACATCGATTTGGGATTCGCGGGAGAGAAACTTGCCACCAAGTCGGCCCAGACGATGCGTGCAGCGCGCAGCTTGGCCACCTCCATAAAAAAATTCATGCCAATGGCCCAAAAGAAGCTGAGGCGAGGGGCGAAGTCATCGATGCTTAACCCTGCCTTTTGGCCCGTACGGAGATATTCGAGACCGTCGGCAAGGGTGTAGGCCAACTCCAAATCGGCTGTCGCGCCGGCTTCTTGCATGTGGTAGCCGGAGATGGAAATGGAGTTAAATCGAGGCATGTTCTTGCTCGTGAACTCCAAGATGTCTCCCACAATGCGCATAGATGGCTGAGGTGGATAGATGTAGGTGTTGCGCACCATGAACTCTTTGAGGATGTCGTTTTGAATGGTTCCAGCGAGCTTGTCGGCGGTCACACCTTGTTCTTCGGCTGCCACGACATAGAGAGCGAGGATCGGCAGCACAGCACCGTTCATCGTCATTGAAACGCTCATCTCATCTAAGGGGATGCCTTCGAAGAGTGTCCTCATGTCGTAGATCGAGTCGATAGCGACGCCCGCCATACCTACGTCGCCGCTCACCCGCTCATGGTCGCTGTCGTAGCCGCGGTGAGTAGCGAGGTCGAAGGCAACGGACAGACCCTTTTGGCCGGCTGCAAGATTGCGTCTGTAAAAGGCGTTGGAATCTTCTGCCGTTGAAAATCCCGCGTACTGTCGCACGGTCCAGGGCTGGTTTGTGTACATCGTCGGGTAGGGCCCGCGTAAGAACGGAGCGAAACCAGGGAAGCTATCTAAATGTGACATGTCAGATCGAAGATCTGCCGACGTGTAAAGACACTTGATGTCTATTCCTTCAGGCGTTTGCCAGGTCAAAGCATCGGGAGATTCGCCTGTTTGGGCTGCGAGGTCGCGTTCCCAGACGCTGAGATCAGAGATCGGTTCGCTGGTTGCGTTGAGATCAATTGTGGTGAAGTCAGGAATTTGGCTCATCGTTCAACCTGGGCCGATCAAAGCGCGATGGACAGTCGCCAGAACATCAAGCACATTGCATCCACGATAGACAAAGCCGTCGATTTCAGTTGTGCTGCTTATCGGAGCGTCGGGAGGTCCCGCAAGATAAATAAGTTCCGCCCCTGCGGCCCGCAAAGCGCTCGCTGTTTCGAGTCCTGACTCGCTATAGAAGTCATCTGATGAACAGATACAGGCGACTTTGCAGCCACTCGAGGCGAAGGCTTCTGCGGCGCGAGGTGGAGTTTCAAACCCATCATTATTTAGCGCCCTGATCCCGCCCGTTTCGAAGAGATTCTTGGCAAATGTGGACCTGGCGGTGTGGGTAATAACGGCACCCAAGTTTGCAAGAAAGATGCTTGGTCGCTGAGCAGCGGAATCGGCAGCGTCTCGTAACTCTTCGAAGGGAGCGGACCATCGAAAGGTGGGAAGAGGTTCGCATTTGTGTTCGCCAACCGATGTGGTCGCCTCTTGGGGTATTGGTTCTCGATGGATTTTGACTTCGGTTATGTCAGGAAATTCGTTCGCGCCTGTTATTAGGGTCGAACGGTCCGCCAATGCTGCCAGCCGAGCCGTTCGTGTTTCGGCTATCGACGCTTGCCAAGACCCTGATGTAAGAGCCCTCGCTATCCCGCCCGTCTTTTCGAGTTGCTGCAAGGTTTTCCACGCCGCATGAGCGAGTTCGTTGGTTAATTCCTCGAGATACCAGCTGCCGCCGACTGGGTCGATGACCGATGACACCTTCGTTTCTTCCTGCAGGATCAGTTGGGTGTTGCGAGCCAAACGTAAGCCGGTGTCATCGGAGAGTCCTGCGGCACTGTCGAAAGGCTCGACGGTTACGGCGTCCGCTCCGCCTAGCGCCGCAGCGAAGCATGCTGTAGTCGTGCGCAACATATTCACCCAAGGGTCATTGAGCGTCATCATTGAACGCGCTGTAGTGGCGTGAAGAGTCAGCGGTGCGTTCGCGGGATCGCCTCCTGAGGCACTGATGATCCTGGCCCAACAGACTCGTGCGGCCCGAAATTTTGCGGTTGTTAGGAACTGATCTGGACCCGCGGAGAGAGTCAATTCGAGTTGCTGTGATGCCTCGTCGAGCGAAAGTCCAGATGCAGTAAGAGCGCGTAACCACATGACTCCGGTTGAAAGAGCGGCACCGAGTTCTTGACCATCGGAAGCTCCAGCATCTGCCCATGTGGAGCCATCGAGAGCAATCGCCTGGATGTTGGGATGAGACTTCGAGATCTGGCTCACGAGATTCGCGCATTGCGTGATCTCCTCCTCAATCTCTAAGACCGACCGACCGGTGCGTGCCAACAGTCCGATTGGGTCTAAGCCCAGGTTGTTGTTTAATACGGAGACGTCGTCGCACTGAATATTGCAAAGAGCAATCAGAGTCTCTATCTGCTCTAAGGAACTGCCAGGTGCTAGATGAACTGGAGCTGAGTCCAGAGAGACGCCCTCAAGAACCGAAGCCAATAACTGATGGTCGGTTGGTGCTCCTCGTAGGGTGATGCCTGTCACACCATTGTCTAGATCAGCGAGAATGCGCTCGTTCGTTCCATCGCGCAGAGCAAAGTGTGTTTGACGAACTTCCCAGCCAAACGCGTTTCCCGCGGCGCGGCTACCACGGGTGAACGGTGAGCTTCCAGGAAGCCCCGGATCATTTTTGCTCCCGTGTGACTCACGGGTATAGAGCGGTTCTCTTTCAATGCCATCGAATGTTTGGGTGGTTAGAGAACTCAGGTCTTGACCTCTGAGTGCCGCGTTGGCGGCCGCTTCCCAGGATGCATAATCGTGATGTTCCAGGCCAATATCGCTCTCGTCGCCAGAAATTCGATGAGAATCGTCGCCAGGCATGTGAGCAGGGTATTCCACTGATCGCCGTCATACCCACGACGCGTCGGATACATCGGCCGTTACTGCGTCACAGAGGCCATCTCGTGGCATCCTTGAGGCCGGTGAACACGTCATCTTCCACTCCTGACAGCGAAAGCGAGGATCTTCAACCCGCTTTTCGCTATAACGCTGCCTTCGCCGATCACATAGAAGTTGAATGGCAGCGTCAATGGTTGGAAGACGGGACCTATGAAGCGCTGAATCCTTTTGGCCCGCGTGAAGGTCAAGACGTTGAGGTCCACCCGAAGCTGTTCATAATGGACATGTTTCCTTATCCGTCTGGAGCAGGGCTGCATGTAGGTCACCCCCTTGGCTTCATTGGCACGGACGTGTTCGCGCGGTACAAGAGAATGACGGGCCATCATGTCCTCCATACGATGGGATTCGACGCGTTTGGATTACCAGCAGAAGAACATGCCCGCCAGACCGGTGAGCACCCTCGAATAAATACTGAGACCAATATCGCGAACATGCAGAGACAGCTTGATCGCTTGGGATTAGGGCATGATAAGACGCGGTCAATTGCAACAACTGATGTGTCCTATTACCGCTGGACCCAGTGGATTTTCCTTCAAATCTTTCAAAGCTGGTACGACACTGAAGCCGCCCGTGCGCGCCCGATTTCTGAACTCGAAGAACTGCTTACAACCGGAGAGCGGGACACTCGCAGTGGCCGACCGTGGTTGGAGATGGGTGACGTTGAGCGGCGTGAAGAGTTAGATGAGTGGCGGCTGACATATCTGGGGGAGGCACCGGTGAACTGGTGTCCAGCCCTCGGCACGGTTCTCGCCAACGAAGAAGTCACAGCGGAAGGCCGCAGTGAGCGTGGTAATCATCCGGTTTTCCGTCGGCCCATGAAGCAATGGATGATGCGAATTACAGCGTACGCCGACCGTTTGCTCGAAGATTTGGACCACCTCGATTGGACTGATTCCATCAAGACAATGCAAAGGAATTGGATTGGTCGCTCCGAAGGGGCCCAGGTTCGTTTCACTACTTCGTCCGGTCCAATGATCGAAGTCTTTACCACTCGGCCA
The DNA here is from genome assembly GCA_002388005.1 of Candidatus Neomicrothrix sp. UBA4542. GTDB lineage: Bacteria > Actinomycetota > Acidimicrobiia > Acidimicrobiales > Poriferisodalaceae > UBA2110. The sequence continues at coordinate 16,848 of DGLO01000103.1, read as the reverse complement.
GACACCTTGTTTGGGACCACAGCGATGGTGCTGGCTCCAGAACATCCGCTCGTTGATGCTCTGGTGCCAGAGATGTGGCCGGAAGGCACGCCACAGACGTGGACTGGAGGTGCGGCGACCCCCAACGAAGCGGTTGTGAACTATCGCCAACAAGTTTCGGAGATGACTGATCTTGAGCGGCAAGAGAACCAAACCAAAACCGGGGTTTACCTAGGGGCTCACTGTTCGGTGCCGGTCAACGGGCTCCAGGTCCCGGTCTTTATCGCTGATTATGTATTGATGGGATACGGCACTGGCGCAGTCATGAGCGTGCCCGGCGAAGACCAACGAGATTGGGATTTCGCCAAAAAATATGGAATAGACATCATTCGAACGGTTGAACCGCCTGCGGATTTTGACGGAGAGGCCTACGTCGGTGATGGCCCGGCAATCAACAGCGATTTCTTAAATGGTCTCTACATCGACGACGCGAAACAAGTCATCATCGATTGGCTTGAACGCGAGGGGTATGGGACCAGAACTGTCACGTACAAGCTGCGGGACTGGCTTTTCTCTCGCCAACGCTATTGGGGTGAACCCTTCCCGATTGTTTACGACGAAACCGGATTGGCGTTGGCAGTTCCAGAAAACCAGTTACCTGTGCAACTTCCGGAGTTAATCGACTGGGCCCCACGAGCTTTAGATGAAGATTCCGAACCGGAACCTCCGCTTGGTCGTGCCACTGAGTGGGTGACAGCGGCTTACGATCTTGGGAACGGCGAAGTCACCTACCAGCGGGAGCTCAATACGATGCCGCAGTGGGCGGGCTCCTGTTGGTACTACCTGCGATATTTGGATCCGAGTAATGAGGAACAGTTCGTTGATCCGGCTGTCGAGCGGTACTGGATGAGTAATTCCGATGGGGGAATTGGTGGTGTTGACCTCTATGTGGGAGGGGTTGAGCACGCTGTACTTCACCTGCTGTATGCGCGCTTCTGGCACAAAGTCCTCTATGACTTGGGTCATGTATCGGGCCCTGAACCTTTTCAGCGGCTGTATAACCAGGGCTATATCCAAGCGGCCGCGTACCAAGACGAGAGAGGCATCTATGTGGACGCCGAACAAGTCGTTGAACAGGACGGTGGTTATTTCTACGAAGGTTCGCCGGTCACCAGAAGTTTCGGCAAGATGGGTAAGTCCCTTAAGAATTCTGTAACACCCGACGAGATGTACTCGGCGTATGGAGCTGACACTCTCCGGCTGTACGAGATGTTTATGGGACCTCTGGACCAAGATCGCCCATGGGAAACGAAGTCAGTAATTGGCTCGCATCGTCTTCTTCAGCGGGTTTGGCGGAATTTGGTTGATGAACATACTGGAGAGGTAACAGTCGTTGATAGCGCTCCTCCCGATGCGCTTCAAAGACTGCTACATCGCACCATCGCGGCAGTTGGGGAAGCGATGGAAGACCTTCGTTTTAATTCGGCTATCGCTCGCATAACCGAGCTCAACAATGAGCTAAGTCGAAGCGCTGCGCCCGTGTCTCGAGAAGTTGCTCAGAACCTGGTGTTGATGCTGGGTCCGCTCGTTCCCCACATAGCTGAAGAGTTGTGGAAACGACTAGGGAACAGCGGGTCGATAGTTCACGCCCGATTCCCTGAGGCCGACGCGGCGTTCCTTATCGACGAGTCAATTGAGCTGCCGGTCCAGGTCAACGGCAAGGTCCGGAGCCGAATAGTTGTTGCGAGCGATGCAACTGAGACAGCGTTACAGGAAGCAGCTTTGTCCGACCATCGGATCCAAGAGTTACTTAGCGGCACCGAAATTCGAAAAGTGATCGTTATTCCAAAAAAGTTGGTCAACATAGTTGCTAGCTAACGGAGATTCCGTAAGGAGCAACCTCCATAATTTTGCAGTGTCCGGAATCAGGTAATGCCGTTGATAGTGCTTCAGCCTGGTCGACCTCAACGAATGCCGCGACGGTGGGTCCTGAACCGCTTAGCCAAGCGGCGCAAGCCCCGTGTTCCCACGCTGAAGCGATGGCTCGAGCTGATTCGGGTATGTCGGCCAGTCGCGTAGGTTGATGCAAGTTGTCCTGGCATGCGGAGCGCATAGCTTCTAGATCACCGTTCGCTATGGCGGCCACCAACAAAGAACTTCGCGCGACGGCAGTGACGGCTTCGTCAAAGGAAACGGACGTAGGTAGGCGGCTCCGAGAAAGATTCGTCGAGGTTTTGTTGTCCGGGATCCAAGCGACAATACGGAGATCCCGAGGGCAAGGAAGCCGCACGACCGATTGGTTATTCGTGACGGTAATTCCGCCGTAGATTGACGAGGCAATGTTGTCGAAGTGACCCTCAAGAGTTCCCGCTTGTATCAACAACTCCGGGAATCGGATTGCGCCCGATCGCTGTAGAGAGGCTGCGGCGAGTCCCGCTACTCGAGCAGCTCCGGAAAAGCCCAGGCCTTTTCCAGGTGGGATTGAGGTTTCAGCGAACAGCGGTCCGGCGCCCCCTGCTTCCTTGAAGGACTGCGTAGCTGGGTGATGATCGTCAAGCTCCGCGGCAAGTTCTTGAGGCTCTCCTACGTCCAGATGAAACGGGAGATTGACTGCGACTCCCAGGCAGTCAAAACCTGGTCCAATGTTGGCTGAGGAAGCAGGAACAGTCACGCGCACTCAACGCAGCGTACAGTCGTGCCGTCGGCTGCGAACGCTGCCGGGAAAGCGTGAGTGTTGTGACGCATGGAGGAAAGTTAGCGGCGAAGGCCCTGAAAGCTGCCGGAGTGGAGTGTGTGTTCACTTTGTCGGGTGGGCACGTTATGGGTATATACGACGGTTGCCTGGATGAAAACATTGAAGTCGTTGACGTACGTCACGAACAGGCTGCCGTTCATGCGGCCGACGCGTGGGCCCGCTTGCATCCAGGAAAGGTAGGGGTCGCGATTTTGACGGCGGGCCCTGGCGTTACCGATGGAGTTACGGGTGTCGCAAACGCGTGGAGGGCGAACTCTCCCATTCTGGTGATAGGAGGCCAAGGTCCCTTTCGGCACATGCGTCGAGGGTCGTTGCAAGAAATGGATCACGTCTCACTTATGAAGCCTGTCTCAAAATGGGCTGAATCGTGCTATCAAACTTCACGCATCGGGGAATACATCGAGTCCGGAGTACGTTGCGCGCTGAGCGGAGTGCCTGGTCCGGCGTTCTTGGAGATCCCTACCGATGTTCTCCACGGCAAGATAGATCTCGCGGAAGTCACAGTTCCGGAGTTCAGGGACTACCGGGTTGCTTCAACAGCACCGCGTCACCTAATCGCGGCGGCGATTGAACTAGTTAGTCAGGCCGAACGTCCAATGGTGATGGCTGGAACTTCACTTAAGTGGAGTGAAGGTGGTGGCCAACTTGCCGCATTTCTTGATGTGACCGGGATTCCTTGCTTCGTCAACGGAATGGGGAGGGGTGAGATTTCTTGGGACCATCCGTCGTTCCTGTCTTTGACGAGAAAGGAAGCTCTGGAAAGCGCGGACCTGGTGATTCTTGCTGGTACCCCTCTGGACTTTCGCATGAAGTTTGGGCGTTCTATTCCTGCGACCGCTTCCATAGTGCAAATGGATTTGGAGCAAACTTTGATAGGGAACAATCGCGCTGTGGATATAGGCCTCGTCGGCAATCTCGGAATGAACTTTGAGTCGATGTGTGAGGAAATGAAAGAACGGGGCACCGCGATTGACGTCTTCGCGTACCGCGACCAGCTCCGCGAGAGAGAGGTTGAGCTTGATGCGGAACGGCGTACCCGAATGGACAGCGACGAGATTCCAATTGACCCCCTTCGCCTGTGTAAGGAGATAGCCAACGCGGTGACTGACGACATGATTGTGATCGGGGACGGCGGAGATATCGTCGCTCAGGCGTCAAAGGTGATCAACGTACCGAGAGAAGGCACTTGGATGGATCCAGGTCCTCTAGGCACGCTTGGCGTTGGGATGCCCTTCGCCATAGCTGCACAAAAGGCATACCCCGATAAGCGTGTACTCATTGTTTACGGTGACGGATCCTTTGGTCTCAACGGATTTGAATATGACACTGCGGTTCGGTTCGATCTGCCCATTGTTGGAATTGTCGGCAACGATGCGGCTTGGGGCCAGATGATGAGACCGCAAGGGATGTTGTACGGCGAGGATCGCCTAGTCGCGGTTGAACTGAATCGAACGCGTTACGACAAAGTCGTGGAAGCTCTCGGCGGTTATGGAGAACACGTCACCGAACCCGGTGAAATTGCTCCGGCTATTTCTCGGGCCTTAGCGTCCGGCAAACCTGCATTAGTAAACGTTGAGATTCGTCAAGATCGGGGAGAAATGAAGGGTTCGACCTATGTCTGATGCGAACCGGGAGTTCTGATACGTGTGTGGGCGATTTGCCGCGACGTCGCCTGGTGATGAATTAGCGGCGATGTTTAAGGTCCAAACCCCCGGGCACCATTTGGGGGCTAATTACAACGTGTCGCCTGCCACGGATGTGTACGGGGTCTGCATCGACAACGGCGGCGAGGAGCAAGCATTTGAGCGCAAAATCGAAGTTTTTTCGTGGGGTCTGACCGCCAAGTGGAGTCAGCCCAACTCCCGTCAGAAGCGGTTGATCAACGCTAGGGCGGAGACTGTAGACACCAAGACAAGTTTTGCACAAGCGTTCCGCAGTCGCAGATGCATCATTCCTGCTGATGGTTTCTATGAGTGGAAGGCGACTGACGCGAGCGACGGTAAGAAGGTCGCGAAACAACCTATGTATATTTTCCGATCCGATCGAGAGCTCTTGTGCATGGCGGGGATATGGGAAAGTCGACCAGAGCAAAGTGGTGAAACGCAGACGATCTCATTCGCAATTTTGACCACCGCGGCAAACAGGTTCATGTCGGATATTCATGACCGGATGCCCGTCGTTTTACCTCAATCTGCTTGGGATGAATGGCTGGACCCTCGAAATTCCGATGTAGCGCGCTTGAAGCAGATGCTACTTCCTGCGCCAGGCGCACTCTTTGAAGCCCATCCCGTCGACGCGAAGGTTGGAAACCCGCGCAATAACGGGCCCGAACTCATCGCTCCATTGGCTTGACGCTAGGCGCACCGGGCGAGAGTCAGACGTGGTCAAGCTGTTCTGTAATGGCGTTCGCTGCATCCTGGAGTTCAGATTCTTCGACAGAACTAGAGGCGTTAGCAAAATCCATGTCGGACATTTCCTGTGCAGGGATGACATGAATGTGCATGTGCGGCACTTCGAACCCAGCAATGATTAGTCCTACTCTCTCTGTTCCGAAGGCACGCTTCTGTGCTTGGGCTATTTGACGAGCGACCCCGAACAAGTGTTGTTGGAGGTCTACGGGAGCGTCGAGCCAGTGATCGATCTCGGCGTTTGGAACAACCAAAGCGTGTCCGCGGGTGATCGGGTTGATCGACATGAACGCTACGCATAGCTCGTCGCGCCAGACGAAGGTCCCCGGTAAGTCGCCTTGGATGATCATCGTGAAAACAGATGGCATGAGTTGGAGCCTACGATGCAAATGATGTCTGAAGAGCAGTTGGGCTGGAGGCCTCTTACGTTCCCTAACTTGATTAGTGTTGCTCGATTGGCATGCATCCCACTATTCCTGTGGATTCTTTTCTCCAAAGAGGATCGTTGGGGTGCGGCGTTACTGCTTGGGGCGCTCGGAGCTACCGATTGGATAGACGGATATATCGCGCGTCGATTCGACCAAGTCAGCGAGTTAGGGAAAATTTTGGATCCAACAGCGGATCGGTTGATGCTGCTAGTCGGTGTGTTTGCGATCTGGCTTGATGGGTCGGTGCCTGGTTGGATTGCGTGGTTGGCGCTTGTCCGCGAGGGTCTGGTCGCTGTCATTGCGTTATTTCTTGGAGCGATGGGTGCGCGAAAGATTGAGGTGACATGGTGGGGCAAAACGGGAACGTTTTTCCTGATGTTTGCTTTCCCCTTCTTTCTCGCGGGTGAGAGTGACGTAGTGGTGGCATCTTTTTTTGCTGTTGGCGCCTGGGTATGTGTTGCTCTTGGTCTACCAATCCACTATTGGTCGGCCGTGGGCTATGTTCCTGCTGCTCGCGATGCCCTGCGCGAAGGTCGAGCTGGAAGAGCTGGTGACACCGCGGGGTAGGTTCGATTACCGATGCCGTGGGATAGGTTTGAGTCATGAATACCCCCGGCGAGCTTCGATATTCAACTGACCACGAGTGGGTCCGCGTGGAAGGTGACGCGGTACGCGTCGGAATTAGCGACTTCGCTCAAGAGGCTCTCGGCGACGTTGTCTTTGTCGAGTTACCTGAAGTTGGCTTGGAGGTAACGGTCAACGTGGCATTTGCTGAGATTGAGTCAACGAAATCAGTGTCAGATCTTTTTGCTCCGGTCTCAGGTGAGGTGCTCGAAAGCAACGCGGCGCTGGAGGACCAACCTGAACTTGTTAACGAGGACCCCTACGGCGAGGGTTGGATCTGTGTTCTCCAGCCGAGTGACAGCTCTCAGTTGGAAAACCTGATGGACGCGGAGGGATACCAATCCTTCGTTGCTGAGGAGAGTTCGGAGTAGTCAATGAGCGAATCATGTACCGGATGTGGGCACGTCAATGTTGTGGGCTCCAAGTTCTGCTCAAGTTGCGGGCGAGCCTTGAGCGGAGACGGCGACGTCAGTACCGAAGCCCTTGAGACACTCGGCGGTATCGACGGAACAGTAGATATGCAGGCCCCGCCCAGCGGCGCGGTACTCGTTGTCACTAGCGGCCATCAAGCCGGGACTCGGTATGCGGTAGCTAGCGAGCAGCTGACAGTTGGTCGACATCCTGATAGCGACATATTTCTTGATGACATTACCGTTTCTCGACGTCATGTGGAGCTAAAGGTTGGCAGTACTGGCTATGTCATCAGCGACGTGGGTTCGTTGAACGGCACATATCTAAATGGTGAACGCCTAGAAGAAACCGAGGCGGTTCTCACAAACGGAGATGAGCTCCAAATAGGGAAGTTCAAGTTGCTTTACCTCGTCTCATCGACGAATTGAAGGTCATTGTTGGCGACGAAGCCGGGCTAGGGTCGGTTCATGATCGAGATGGAGTTACTCGGAGTCCAAGTGGAACTGCCGTCAAACAGTCCTCTTCTTCTCTTGAGGGAGGCGACGGGACAAGGCCGGGTGCTCCCCGTCGTCATTGATACTCCCGAAGCGCACGCTATACATCGCGGGATCGAGGGGATTCGGCTGGCTCGGCCCTTAACTCACGATTTACTCGTCCAGATGCTCGCGGAGTTTGAGGCGACGATCGCCAAGGTCGTGGTGACGGAACTGCGCGAGCGAACGTTCTTCGCTGAAATTGAGCTGAGTCTTGCGGGGCAAAGTCACACGATTTCTGCTCGGCCGAGTGACGCGATAGCGCTTGCGGTCCGCACAGCGACGCCTATATATGCCTCTGAAGAGGTGCTAGCCGAAGCCGGCCAAGTTCTTGAGCCACACCCAGCAGATGATGCCTCAGATAACGACCCTGATGAGTTACTTGATGAGTTCAAGCAGTTCCTAGACGATGTGAGGCCCGACGATTTTCAAGGCTAATCGTCGATAATAAGAACCAGCGATCGCGCGCAGAGCGCGAAATGTCGCGCGTAGGGTGGTTGCTCGGTTTCGGTTTTCGTCGTACTGTTGCATCACATCGACGTAGTTTCATCTATGTGATGACACTGCCAGACGGACAAGACGGAGGCGAAAGCGGTGGTTGAGGGCGTACTGGAATCAGGCTTCTCCGGTAAACGAACGGCAGAGTTGGTGGGGATTACCTACCGGCAGCTGGATTATTGGGCGCGAACAGATCTCATTCGTCCTTCTTTGGCTGATGCACAAGGAAGCGGCAGCAGGCGTAGCTACTCGTATCAAGATCTGCTGGAATTGAAGGTCGTTAAGACACTGCTTGACGCGGGTATACGTCTTGAGATGGTGAGAGACGTTTTCTCATACCTGAGGGAGAACCTTGGAACCGACGTCGCTTCCGCAAATCTGGTGATCAACGGATCTTCCCCTTTGCTTGTTTCCGGTGAGGAAATTATCGACCTCATTCACCAAGGGCAGGGCGTCTTGAATGTGCTTCCGTTGGCTGGAGTCAAACAAGAACTCGATGATGCGATTATCGATTTGTTCCCATCAGTTGAGGAACGAGCGAGGTTGACCGGCTGAATCGGGGTTTCGCGTGGGTCTATTCCGAGGAGTTCTCGGCATTAAAACGCATCGAAGCTGAATTCATGCAGTAACGGTCGCCCGTAGGTTGCGGGCCATCGGGGAAAATATGTCCAAGATGAGCTCCGCAGGAATGACATAAGGCTTCGACTCGTACCATCCCATGGGAGTTGTCGATTTGAGTATCGACAGCCGTCTCAGAAAGCGGTTGCCAAAAACTTGGCCAGCCTGAACCCGATTCGTACTTGTTCTCGCTTGAGAAAAGAGCAGTGTCGCACACCACGCAGAGATAGGTACCTGTGTCTTTCTGGTCCCAAGTATCTCCGGTGAAGGCCTGCTCGGTTCCAGATTCTTGGGTGACGTGGTACTGAAGTGAGCTCAGACGCTCACGTAACTCGTCCTCGGTAAAGCTGTTCGGATGTTCAGTCATGGCTAACTCTCAGATGGTGTTCGTTAAGACTTGTGGATAACTAACAGGCTATTGCAGCGATCACGTGAAATCTGCTCTGTGGATAGGCACGATTTTTCCCACCGGAAATTCACAGGGTTGAGGGTCTAGTTAGCCACAGGGGCGGCACTCTATCTTTTCTGAGCATGACCTTTGAATTGACTTTCATTGACGGGCGAGCCGAAATAATTTCCGGTGTCGACACCTACGAACAGGAGGGCCCGATGACGACCTTCTTTCATTCTGAGGGCCGCGGCTACGTCGACTCCTGGTCGTCGAGGGTCGCTAGTTTCCGAACCGTAGATGTGGCTTCGGTTCGTAGAACGGACGCGGCCGAAATTCAGGCGTTCGCGTAGACGAAATGGCTGAGGATGTCGCGAGCAGCCAAATTTGTGCGCTACAGGTCGGCACGGTCTTCGTTGAGGGATCTGACAATATCGACGATTCTTCCCAGGGTGTCGAGGCGGTCTTGGGCGTTGGCTCCTTCAGGCTGAACGCGAAGAACTGTTATCCCTGCATCCCGATAGGAGCGAACGCGGTCAGTCACTTGTGCTACGGAGCCAAGAAAATTGGTTTGCAGTATGAGTTCTGTGGGAACTAATTGAGCAGCCTTTTCGCGGTCTCCGTCGATCCACAACCGCTGAATTTCCCGCGCTTCTTCTTCAAATCCACCGCGGCTGTAAGCGTCGTTGTAGAAATTCGTTTTTGCGGAACCCATGGCACCTAGGGTGAACGCAACGCCTGGTCGTCTGGGAGCTATTAGCTGCTCGATATCTTCTCCAAACTGAACTGCGCCCCCTGCCTGATATTCCAGACCGCTGGGGTCGCGGCCTGCCTTGTAAGCGCCTTCTTTGACGTGTCCGATTGTGGCGTGCGAGGCGGAGGGAACAAATGAGGTACCTGCCCACCCGTCCGCGACTTCGCCGGTGTACTCAAGAGATTTGGGGCCTAGCGTGGCTAACCATATTGGGATGTGGTCGTTTGCGGGCTGAGCGAGGCGAAGGGCCTTGCCTTCCCCTCCAGGGAGTGGCAAAGCGTGGTGGGTGCCCTCGTAGTTAATTTTCTCTCCAGCGAATGCTTGCTTCACTATGTCCACCGTTTCGCGCAGACGCGTGAGGGGTTGTCGAAACTTGACTCCGTGAAGTCCTTCGACAACTTGAGGGCCACTGACGCCCAAACCCAAGATAAATCGGTCCCCGCTGATTGCGGCCATAGAAAGCGCAGTCATGGCGGTCATCACCGGGGCTCGGGCTGAAATTTGCAGTATGCCAGTTCCTAACTGCACTCTTTGTGTTACTGCAGCGAGATACGCCAGGGTGCTAATGCCATCCATACCCCATGCTTCAGCGGACCAGATGATGTCCACACCCATTTGTTCTGCTTCTCGCAGAAAATCAACCTGTTGGTCCCAGTCTCGTTTTCGGCCTGAGCCAGGTCCGCCGTATGCAATAGACACCTTCATGATCTCTTGCCTAGCGCACGGCGACACATGATGCACCCAATCACATTGGTTGGAGAAACTTTGAGGTAGATGCCGATCATCCCGCGGTGTTCTCAAGAACTACAACAGGCCCTAGCTGAGCTAGGTCCTGCAAAGCTTGGTCGTAAAGAAACTTTTCTGTGCATGCAGCCCGAGCCCAACGTTCCTCATTCGCGGAGGGTTGTCGCCCGGTTGCTCGAACGCCCAGATCTCCTGTTGCGCGACTAGTGACCTCTATGTGTTGATCTAACAACATCGTTGTGAATGCTTCTGGGTCGTGGCTGGGTTCGTCGAAGACATAGAGCCGCGTCCCGTCGGTGACGAAGGGCGTAATGTAATGGGTCCGGTTGCCTTCGGATCCGCTGATGTCGAACCTCAGCATGAGCGAATCTTGAAAAGGCAGGAATGGTGCGTCTGAGACGTCCGTCACGAACAGTGACGGTACCAACGAGAACGCGCCCTTGGAAGTCGCGAGGTAGCTTCTTTATCTCAGAACCGAGTAATGCACCACGGAGGAGAAGATGTCAGTTCAAGAAGACGAATACTGCGGTTTTCGGACTGCGATCGAGGAGCCGGGAATTCTGGTTGTGACCTTCAACCGTCCAGAAAGCCTTAATGCCGCTACCGCACCAATGAAACGTGATTTGGTTGAGATTCTCACCCAGACCCAGATGGACGACGCAATTCGGATAGTTCTTTTTACGGGAGAAGGTTCGGCGTTTTGGGCTGGAGATGACCTAAAGGGCTATGGCGGGGACAGCAAACAGGTCCCGGAAATCAACCACGGGCACCACAATCCTTCAGGCACATACAACGGCTTGAGAGCTATATCTCAAGCGGTGAATACAACGGTACGAAACCTTGACAAGATCTCTATCGCCGCGATCAACGGCTTCGCCATCCAAACAGGGTTTTCTCTTGCGTTGGCTTGCGATTTTCGTGTCGCGTCGCAATCCGCGAAAATGGGGAGCGCTACGCTCAGGTTCGGCTTGCTGCCTGATGAAGGTGGACAATGGTTGCTGGTGCAGCATCTCGGAGTGGCGAAAGCCATGGACTTCATGATGCGCAAACGCATCGTCGATGGCGAAACAGCCCACCAACTAGGTCTTGTACACGAAGTGGTGCCCGACGAGCGTCTTATGGATGCCGCTCTGGAACTTGCTAGAGAGCTTGCCGATGGGCCACAGGTGGCGATGAGAATGCTGAAGCGTTCCATACATTTGGCGGCTGCGATGACCTGGGACCAGTCTCTCGATGAGATCGCCGCCAAAACCGCAGTCACTGATCATCTTCCGGACGCTCGTGAAGGAGTTGCCGCGTTCATAGAAAAGCGGCAAGCAGAATTCAATGGGTGGCTAGAAGGTCGCGCTGATCCACCTATGGATGGACCGGCTCCATGGGAAAGTAACTCCGAATGAATTGTCGGTCGACAAGAGATGATTAGCTGCGAGGTCGAACAACGAGTCGGTAGCGCACACTAAGGATCGATACCGGTCTAGCGAGTCGCGACAACCAGCTCTTCGAGCGCGCCGAGCAACAATTTCACATTCCGCATTCGTGCTGTGTGACCCATGCATCCGATCCGCCATACCTTGCCGACAACGGGTCCAAGTCCACCGCCCACTTCGATGCCGTAGCGTTCGAGAAGAGTCAGTCTGCCCTCTTTGTCGTCCAAACCCTGGGGCAAAGTAACTGTGGTGAGCTCCGGCAGGCGATGGCCCTCTTGAGCCCACAACTGGAATCCAAGTTCTGGTAAACGTTTGTGCAGCTCGTCTCCACAGGATTGATGACGTTTCCAGGCTTCTTCGAGGCCTTCTGTTAAGACCACACCCAGACCGGCGTGCAGCCCATAAAGCATAGAAATAGGAGCTGTGTGGTGGTACGCGCGAGCACCGTCTCCTGTCACGTATTCCTTGATCATGTTGAGGTCGAGATACCAACTTTGAGGTGTGGGGATTATGCGCTCCAACGCTCTGTCGCTAACAGTCATCGGAGATAGGCCTGGAGGAACTCCGAGGCATTTCTGGGTACCGCTGTAGGCGATATCGATATTCCATTCGTCGGTCAGCACAGGTATGCCACCTAAGGAAGTAACGCAATCTACGAGCAGCAGCGCATCTCCCTTGTCGGCACCGAGGGGGGCGATCTCGTTGCGCACGCCAGTTGAGGTCTCGGCATGTACGACAGCGATCATCTGTGGGTTTGGGTGAGCGTCGAGAAGTCGTTGCGGGTCTATTGCTCGGCCCCATTCCTCTTCTACAGCTATGACCGTTGCTCCAGTTCTTGTTGCGACGTCGCACATGCGATTTCCAAAGACCCCATTCACTCCGACGACGACCACATCGCCTGTGTTGACGAAATTGACGAAAGCCGCTTCCATCCCCGCTGAGCCAGTAGCGCTTACCGGGAAAGTAAGGAGGTTGTTTGTTTGCCAGACGGTTCTCAAGCGGTCGTTTGTCTCATCTAGTAGAGAGAGAAAATCCGGGTCAAGATGACCTAGAACCGGTCGGGTGAAGGCCTCTATGACTTCTGGGTAAGGATTACACGGGCCAGGGCCCATAAGTATGCGGTCGCTGTGAATCACGTGGGCACCGTACTCAGATAGGAAGGCGAGTGCACTTCCGTCCCTCAGGGAACTGGTCGTAATCGGGTGATGAGGCTACTGGTGTCGAGACGTCCTCCTCCGCTTGTTTGGATTTCCGCGTAAAACGCGTCAACAAGTTGGGTGATCTGTAGAGGAGCTCCGATGCGGTCAGCCTCTTGTAGGACAATGTTCAAGTCCTTGCGCATCCAGTCGACGGCGAAGCCGAAGTCGAATTCATTGCGCATCATCGTTTCCCCTCGATTTTCCATCTGCCATGACCCTGCTGCGCCGCTACTAATTGTTCGGAGAACAAGTTCTAAGTCCAGGTCGCTACGCCGTCCGAACTCAAGTGCTTCGGACAGTCCTTGTAACAATCCGGCTATACAAATTTGATTCACCATTTTGGTCAATTGCCCTGATCCGGGCGGGCCTATGAGGTTGCAAGTTTGGCTGTAGGACTCGATCACAGGCTTGGAAAGTTCAAACCACTGTTCTTCGCCGCCGCACATGACTGTCAAGGTGCCATTTTCGGCGCCCGCCTGACCGCCCGAGATCGGTGCGTCCAAAAACCCGACGCTTCTGTTTGCACAAGTACCTTCCAACTCGATGGCGAGCTTTGCGGAAGCAGTTGTGTGGTCGACAATCAGCGTGCCTGGAGTCATAGCGGCGAGAACACCCTCATCACCTAGCACTACGGAGCGGACGTCGTCGTCGTTGCCGACACAGACAAAAACTATCTCCGCTTCGACTGCAGCGTCCCTGGGAGTTAGCTGCCTTGTTCCACCGTTTTCTGCTACCCATTGTTCGGACTTGGATGGAGTGCGGTTGTACACGGTTACGTCGTGTCCAGCATTTGTTAGGTGCCTCGCCATTGGATGACCCATTACTCCTAAACCAATAAAGGCGACCTGTTTCTGTGCGTTCACGGCGACTCCTTTCGTGTTATTTGTGGCAAACGGCTTCGAGCATTATTCCGTCGGGATCTCTCCAAAAAGAGGCGTAATAGGGTGGCGGATAATCAGGCCATTCCTGGGGCGCGTGAACGATTTCTGACCCGAGTTGATGAGCAGCCAAAGAGGCTTGTTCCACCTCGGCCCTTGTTGGCACTATGAATGCAAGATGCTGTAACCCCGCAAATGTGGGGTGGTAGATGTCTTCTGCGGGGTAGAAGAAAATGTAGGTGCCAACTTTGTTATCGGAGGGTCTAATCGCGAACTGGTCATCATGGGCTAGGAATTGCTCGTACCTCAAATAGGGCATGAGAGCCTCGTAATAGGAATAAGAGACTTCCAAATCGGAAACGTTGATGCCGATGTGCCCCAAAGGCATCTCTATGCCTCGTTCCCTTGGAGCGCAATCAGATCGCGAACCTCATGCTTGAGGACTTTTCCCATGACGTTTCGAGGGAGTTCATCTACCCACACCACTTGCTTAGGGTGCTTGAAGCTAGCTAATCGCCCCGCAAAGAGTTCCAGTACTGCTTCGTCGCTGGGGGGCACGTCTGCAGCAGCTACCCCGACCACAATTGGAACTTCTCCCCAACGCTGATCCGCTAGCCCGACAACGGTTGCTTCGAGGAACAAGTCACTTTCGGCGAGTACGTTTTCGAGTTCTGCTGGATAAATGTTTTCCCCTCCTGAAATCACTACGTCTTTCTTGCGATCGTCGATATATATCCATCCGTCGGTATCAGCGTGCCCAATATCTCCTGTGTGGAACCAGCCGTCAGTAATTGACGCAGATGTCGCTTCTTGATCTCTCCAGTACTCCCGCAAGATATTTGGTCCGCGAACCCACAGTTCCCCAGAAATACCCGCGCTGACATTGGCGCCGTGATCGTCGACAATCCGAATTTCGCAAAGAGTGGATGGTTTGCCGCATGATCCGGGGTGCTCGAGGGCGTGGTCTGCTTTAAGGACGATTGCGGTCGGAGCTGTTTCTGTCGAACCGTAGACCTGACCTACTGGGATTCCGCGTTCGAAAAACGGTCGTGTTGTTGCTTCAGGAATAGTCGACGATCCAGCCATTAGTCCGCGCAGTGAAGACAGATCTGTATTTTCGAATCTTGGATGTTCACTCACGGCGTTTAACGTCGAAGGAACGAACAGTGACCAAGTTGGTTGCCACCTCTCGACATCTCGGAGCCATTCGCCGGGATCAAACGCTCGGTGAAGAAGAACTGCCGCTCCACCCATGAGAGCGGGAAGAGTCTGAATATTGAGTCCTCCTACATGGAACAACGGGAGAAATGTAAGAAACCGGTCCTTGGGTGTTAGGTCATGGGCATGAGCACTATTCAATGCGTTGGCCATTAATGCGCTCTGCGTCAAGAGCGCTCCTTTGGGTTTACCAGTGGTTCCTGAGGTATAAGCCAGGAGTAAAGGGTGCTCTGGTTTTCCTGGCCGAGGAGCCACTGCAGTAGCAGTTGGGAGAGTGTCATCGTCGATGACATGAATCGGTCGGCTTCCCGCTGATTTGAGCGCGTGGTCACTAAACATTGGGTCGGCAACAACCATCGTTGGGTCAGAGTTGTTGATGATCCACTGATGTTCCGAGACCAGTAGACGCGAGTTCAGTGGTAGAAAAATTGCTCCGAGACGGGAACAGGCAAGAAGTAGTTCGATCGCCAAGGGACGGTTCGGTCCTAGCCATGCGACACGGTCCCCGAGGTTGATGTTTCGTTCATTGAGCCAATCGGCGACTGAGCTAACTCGCTGCGATAACGCTTGGAAAGTAGCGGTGGATCCTTCGAACTCGATAGCGGGCGCATCGGGTTGATGATCGGCCCACCGATCCACCCACGCCGCAAGGTCTTGTCCTTCGCTCCACATTTGTGAGGTGCTACGCCAAATCCCCTTGCAAGACACCATTAACGACGACAGCTTCGTCATCTAGCAATACGGTGTGATTTCGCATAGGGAGGTCGAAATGGCCCAATGTGTGTCGTCCGGCGTGTTCATTAGCGCCGGTCGAATATAGGAAATTTCCGGCGAACGCTCGTTGTTCGGTGCCGTTGGTTTGGCTCTTGTCGTACAAGGGCAGAGTGTCCCAACGCGCTCCCGGGTTCATGCCCCACCCGACATGGCTGGTGGCATAGGCGTCCGGGTCATTCCATGCGTCGGTGTAACTCCGAAAGAGCGACGCGTCGGTGCCGACGCCTCCAACGTCAACTACGTAATCGTTCTCGATCGTAAGGGTTATTGGAGACTCTACGTAACGTTTGAACGTGAGATTCATATCCCCTCGATCCATGACGATGATCCCGTTAACCGTGTTGGCCTTAGGAAACGCCAGACATAGGCCGCCAGGCCAGTGCGTGATGGTGCCGGGACGGGTGGTGTAGCCCCAGCCGCCGCCGCAAGGAGCATCGCTGACGTCAACCACCACGTCGGTTCCGGCCTCCGAGGTAACTCGCATTTCGTTGGCTTGCATCAACTTCTTGATTCCGCTTTTGACTTTCGGCTCAAGGTCGTCGGTCGGCATCAAGCGCTCGAGTGCCTCAGGATGCTCGTTCGAGACCATGAGAACGCGGCTTCCATCGGCGAGAATTTCGGGAAGTTCTGGGGCGTGGAGGAGTCCTTCGACTGTGCAATCAACTACAAAGTCGACTGTTGCAAGTGCCCGTATCACTGCTGCGGAACCTGCTATTGCGTCGGATGCGCCGGTGGATCGGATGGGTACAGGTGCCGTCTGTCGTAGCGTTGGCACAACGATATGGATGGCGCGAACCCCGAGACGGTCTAGCGCTAACTCTGCCAAGTTGACGTTGACGTCTCGGCTCTGCGTTTCGGAAAGTATCGCTGCGGTTTGAGTTGCGTCGACAGCACACATCTCGAAGACACGCGTAAACGCATCGATCCATTTTCCTTCGATTCGCTCTACGAGCATGGTTCCTCCCGCATTCTGCTAGTGCGAACGTAGCGCCCAACGCCCCACTTAAACACCGATGTCTTCAAATCGATCGAGATTCCTGAGATCGGGTACGAAAACAGCGAAGATCGCTACGACTACCAGGGTAGAAAGACCAGCGATAACGATTGCGGGTCGTAGACCAAACCATTCGGCGGTAATTCCGGATTCAAAGGCACCAAGTTCGTTTGACGCTCCAATGAAAACCGCCTCCACGGCGAGAACTCTTCCCCGAA
>DGLO01000102.1 GCA_002388005.1 Candidatus Neomicrothrix sp. UBA4542 | reverse complement strand
AAGTTATGACTCTGTTTCGGACTCTGTCCCATTTCGCGAATCCGTAATCCGGGGCTGCAACATAGTTGTGCTCAGGGAATTAACCGGCGGCACGTTTTTTTCGGAACCTCGGGGCATCGAGACTGGAACCGCTGGGCGAATAGCCGTGGACACCACGCGCTACAGCGAATTTGAAATCGAGCGGCACCTCCGAATTGGATTTCAACTCGCCCAAAGACGGTCGCGTCGATTGGTATCGGTGGACAAGGCCAACGTGATGGAAACCGGCGTTCTGTGGCGAGAAATCAGCCACGAAGTAGCAGCTGACTTCCCTGATGTCGACTTCGGCACCATGTACACAGACAACTGCGCGTATCAACTAGCCGTGGCCCCACAGCAGTTCGACGTGGTGGTGACAGACAATCTCTTCGGTGACATCCTGTCCGATCAGGCAGCGTCAATTGCTGGATCCTTGGGGATGCTCCCATCGGCGTCCCTACCGCTACTTGCACCTGAAGGTGAAGTCACTCGGCCCGGGATATATGAACCAGTACACGGAAGTGCCCCTGATCTAGTCGGGGCAGGCAGCGCTAATCCCGTCGCAATGATCCTTAGCGTAGCGATGCTTCTAGAATTCGCCGCGGGGCGTCCCGATGTGGCAAGGGAAATTGAGACAGCGGTAGCAAGCTCGTTGAAAGCAGGAGTTCGAACTGCAGACCTCGGAGGGACCTCGAACACGTCCGAAGTGGTCGACGACGTCATTGGACGCTGGAGTAACCAAAGAGTCCGCGCTGATGGCTGAAACAACCGGGCGCACCTGTGGCGAAGCCACCATGAGACTTCTAGCGGAATACGGCATCGATACGGTTTTTGGGATACCCGGAGTTCACACCTTGGAGTTTTGCCGTGGCCTTGCCGGCAGCCCGATACGCCACGTGCAGGCCCGAAACGAACAAGGCGCCGGCTTCATGGCAGACGGTTACGCTCGCAGCACCGGAAAGGTTGGTGTGGCGCTCGTTATCTCAGGGCCAGGAGTGACCAACGCGTTGACACCCCTCGGCCAGTCATGGGCTGATTCGGTTCCAGTGCTGCTCCTCTCCTCCGAAACAGCTTCATACACTCACGGCTTAGGACTCGGCGCCCTACACGAAATACCTGATCAGATGGCAGTCACCGCACCTCTCACCGGATTGAGCGCCCGAGCAACCCACGCCGAGGAAGTCCCGGAACTGCTACAGCGAGCGTTCGAATGCCTTACCAGCGGTCGACCGCGTCCAGTTCATATTTCGATCCCCATTGACGTTCTCGGGCAAACAGTGACCCGGGACTGGTTCCGATCCAATGGCGAAATAGCGAACGAAGTCAGGCCTGACGAGGTGGAAACTGGGCGGACGTTGCTCGCCAACGCTAAGCGTCCCATGATCATGGTGGGCGGAGGAGCGGCAGGCGCCGCTACCCACATCCGGAACTTAAGTGATCAGCTATCGGCCCCGGTTCTGTGCAGCACTGCGGGGAAAGGAATAGTGGCCGACGATTCACCTTTGAGCCTCAGCGCTTCAACTGTCAGAGCCGAAGCCCGGCAGTACCTCAGTACAGCCGATGTCGTACTAGCAGTGGGAACCGAATTGGCTGAGACCGACAGTTTTGTAGAGGAATTAGATCTTCCCGGAGCATTAGTCAGAGTGGACATCGATCCGCGAAAACTTGACGACCAGTATCTGCCCACCGTTTCTATCCTCGGTGACGCTCGAGTGGTTTTGTCTTCCCTCGTGGCGGATGGGCCATTTGAATCGGCGCGACCTCGCGAGACTGTTGCAGACGAGGTGGCACAAATTCGCGCTGAAATTCTTCAAAATTTGACCCCCGCGGAAGCTCAACATGTGGTCCTTTTGCGGGCGTTGCGCGACTTGCTGCCCGAGGACGTGTACGTGGCTGGGGACATATGTCAACTTGTGTACACGGGTGCCTTTGCGTTTGATGTCAGCGAACCACGAAGTTGGAGCTATCCGGCCGGTTACTGCACCCTTGGTTGTGGGCTACCCAATGCCATTGGGGCCCAACTAGCGAAACCCGACCGGCCAGTTATCTGTTTAGCCGGAGACGGCGGCTTCATGTTCACACCTGGCGAATTAATCGTCGCCTCGGAAGAACAACTCCCAATACCCATCATCGTTTGGGACAACGGCGGCTTGAAGCAAATCCAGGATGACATGGACGCCCGAAACATCGTGCGAGTAGGAGTCGAAGGTGCAAACCCCGACTTTGTGACGCTGGCCCGCTCTATGCATTGCGACGGAGTTGTTATTGAGGACCTCGACCACTTTGTTCAAGAAGTTCCAGCCGCATTCTCAAAGGATCGGCCAACGGTCTTGGTTGTTCGAGAGGGTGACGGGTGGCTGCGAGGGTGAACCGTAGTTAGATGTAGACGTTTCGGACCATCATTGCTGAGCGCAGGCATTCGACTGCCTGCCAGAAGAAAGAGAGCGCGACTATGTCAACTGAGCCATGGATGACCTCAGACGAACACCGAAAACTGTTCGAATCAGTCAAGAACTGGGGTAGGTGGGGTGCTGAGGACGAGGCAGGCGCGCTAAATCTGATTACCGCCGAAAAACGAGCGACAGCTGCAGCTGAGGTTGTTCACGGACACGTGGTGAGCTGTGCCCGGGAACTTCCGGTCGAACCAAACGCCGAAAACCGGCACCCGGCCCTTCACATGATGGTCCGGGGGGGCGATGACTGCGTGTCGCCGAATATCAACATGGAATCAACTGGCGACTTCGTCGGAGTGGCGTTCCATGGCATGGCTACCTCCCACATCGACGCGTTATGTCACGTCTTCATGGACAAGCACATGTACAACGGTTTTGGGGGCGAAACCGTAAAAAGCACCGGAGCGACTCGCTGCAGCATCATGGCCGCCGCCGATGGAGTTGTAGGGCGCGGAGTGCTACTTGATGTGCCGAGGCTTCGAGGAGTCGAGTGGCTTGAGCCCGGAGACGCCATCACCAGTGAGGAACTTCAAGCTTGCGAAGAAGCTCAAAACGTCTCGGTAGGAACTGGCGACATTTTGCTCGTAGCAACCGGTCGAGACGCTCGCCGAACTGAGCACGGGCCCTGGCATCCGTTTGAGGTAGGGATGGC
>DGLO01000080.1:624-6679 GCA_002388005.1 Candidatus Neomicrothrix sp. UBA4542 | reverse complement strand
CAACGATCGACGACCGCCACGCTACCGCTTGCTCATTGATGGTATCGATTCTTCAATCGAAGCGAACGCGGTGGTTGCGGCTGGTGAGGCGTGTGCAAACGCCCACACGGTCGAGAAAGTCGCTCCGGAAGTGGCTATGGCTCTAAGTGAGATCACAACTCCGCCCGTCGTCGTGGTGGCCTTGGGCTTCCGGCCGCAAGCAGCCTTGAACTTTCCAACAGGCTTCGGCGTGCTGATTCCCCGGGACCAAGGTTACCGAACACTCGGTTGCATCTGGGACTCGCAATTGTTTCCCGAACGAAGCCCTAAAGACCATGTGTTACTACGGGCAATGCTCGGCGGCAGTGTAGACCCCGACGTTGCCGACCTCGATGACGACTCCCTAGTCGAACTAGTCAGCGACGAATTAGCGAGAATATTCGGGCTAACGTCCTTACCAATACTCTCCGAAGTGACTAAATGGCCGTTCGCGATTCCTCAATATGATCTCGGACATCCGTTAAGAGTGGCTCGAATTGAAGCCGCTCTTGAGCGCACACCAGGGTTGTTCTTAGCCGGAAATGGCCTTCACGGAGTTGCTTTCTCAAAGTCCGCAGTTACAGGAATTGACCAGGGCCGCCGAGCAGCCCGCTGGCTCGGCGGTATACCTAATGCACCAGGGACAGACCCAAAAGAGAGGTAAGAACGATGATTGCCAGAGTCATAATCTTGATTGTCTCATTCGCTTTCGCCGTCCCATTCGGGGTAGCGGGGTCAAAACAAAAGCCCATCCTCACGGACGAATTCGATCGCTTTCTTGTCACTCCTGAAACAGTGATCGGGGAGGAGGTTGGAAAAATTGAGCTTATCTTCCCAAGCCCCAAGAAGATCACCTGGAGTCTGGTTCAACCGGTGCCCGGAGGCGACCGGCGAAACTACCTGAGAGAAGGACAGCTCGACGCGACGGAGATCGTCGTGATCGATGCCAGTAGCGGTTTACTGACCCTGAAAGCCCACCCGGCTACGTATCCAGCCCACTACTACGCCGAGGTCCGCGCCACGAACGAAGATGGCTTCATGGAACAAGTGTTGATAATCATCGCCCTGGAAGAAACACCCAAAGCGGAGAACGCTCTGGACATCTTCACCCAACGCATCGAGACGCCCGCAGTGACCTTCTGGGCGACGGAGCGCGTTGATCCCGCCAAAATCGAATACGCCGCTAACATCGCCAACGCTTTACTACTCAAGGATCGCCAAGGCTCGGGGATCATCACCGAATACGTCAAACAACGACAAGCGGTGATGACGCTCTTTTATACCTTTGAGGAGAGGAATACTTCGATCAGCTATTACATGCACCGCCGCGCCTTGGGCATAAGGAGCCAGGACCTCGAGGATGAAGAAATTATTCCCGACTATCTAAGGCTTGGCGGACCAGAGGGCCTCCGTCGCGATGCATCAGTCGAGGAGATCACCCACTTAATTCATCGCGGTGGGATCATGCCAGCCTACCCTGAAGTCCAGGCGCGCCTTGAACGAGCAACTCAAGCCGCCATGGAACGCGGTTTTTACCGGCCTCAGGACGGACTGCCCGCTGATTCCTATGCAGACGAGTATCTTGCGTACGGCCTCGACATTTTCTACGGTGCACATCAGCGGCGCTCCTTCAACGGGACGCCACTAACCCCTGAGAATTTCAAAACAATCGACCCAGAATTGTTCGAGATCCTCTCGTTTCTGTTTCCAGCACGCGAGGAGTTCTTCAAAGAAATGGGTTGGGAGTCAGACCTCAAGGAAGGCATAAGATGACCCGATTTTGGCTGGTGGCCGTAACCGTGATTTCCATGCTCGTCACTTCCAGCGACCTACTCGCACAACGCAGGCCCAATGCCGGCCAAGACATTCAAAAAGTGATTCCCATGCGCGAACGGGTTCAGATCATGCAGCACTTCTGGGACTGGAAAAAGGGAAATGTGCTACCGGCGATCATGCGCGAACAGGGCGTCGACATGTGGATCGTACGCAGCGACGAACAGCCAGAGTACCGACAAACCTCCTACAAGGAAGGGCCATTCTATACCTCCCTTTTGCCAGCTAACCACGAAGGCATGGTGCTAGCGAGCCAATACGAAGAAGGCTCGCGGATCCCCGAATTTCTTCTCTTCTTCGACACCGGAGTGGAAATCGAGTACGTGCAACCGCGCGATTATGCCCACATCGGTGAGTTAGTGCGGGCCCGAGATCCACGGACGATTGCCATCAGCGAGACTAACAATGAGCCGATGCTAAAGGTGCTAGGAGAGTACGCTTCTCGTGCCGTTAATTCCTGGGTTCTCGGTGTGCGTTGGCTGGAGACAATGGGGCCCGAGCAGATCAGCGTCTACCGCTATGTACAGGGCGTGGCCAACGATCTTATTGCCGAAGGATTCTCGAACAAAGCCATCATCCCCGATGTCACGACGGTCGAGGATCTCAACTGGTGGTTCCGCCATAGGATGCTGGATCTGCACATCGAGAAGGAAAACCACCCGACGATAGGGATTCAGCGCAAGCCGGCCAACATCGAGAAGTACGCCGCTGAGGACTCACCAGAGTTCTTCCGCAACGGCGGCCGTTCTGACAACGGGATGAACCCAACGATCCGACGCGGCGACATCGTCAGCCTCGACTCCGACATCATGCTACTTGGCATGGTAACCGACTCGCACCAGCATGCTTACGTGCTGGAAGAAGGGGAGACTGACGTTCCGGAGGAGTTGAAGGAAGCCCTTCGAATCGTCAACCGAATGCAAGATCGCTTTGCTGCCGAGTTTCAATATGGACGAACCGGCATTGAGATCGAGCGTGCTGCTGCGCAAATCCTACGAGAAGAAGGAGTCATCGATTCCAATCTCGGCTTTCATCCTCCCCCAATGTTCCTGCGTCGCTTCACGATCAATGGCCTAATGTTCTCTCGAGGAACCTGGGTTTCCGGATTGGGCTCGGGTTCCGGCTACAAACTCCACAAAGTCGTGAGCAACGAGCACACACTGAACTACAACACGTTGTATGCCTTCGAGCCGCACACACGCGTGGCGGTCGCGGGCTGGGGCGAGAGAGGCGTGGAGCTAGGCATCGGCCAGATCGCAGTGTTCACCGAGGATGGGCTGAAGTATCTGGATCGCGCCCAGCCTGACGATCAGTGGCACATCATTCGCTGAAGGAATTGCATGTTGACGCGCGCCATTGCCGAACAAATAGGAATCAGGCTCACCGATCCATCCAGTGGGTGGATAACGATGTCTTCGTCGGTAACGCCTTCAACGGGTATTTTCGAGCATGACAATTACCCTATGACAATCAGAGTTGCGATTAGCATGTTTCTTCCATTTTGGATGGTTGTCGCGGTTTTATCGTGCTCCGCTCCTGCCTCGGAAAGTCCACTCCCATGGGCCAACGTATCCGATTCCGGAGTTTCCACAGAAAGGCTGGAGCAAATCGCTCCCGCTATGCAACGGTATGTTGATGAGGGCAAGACAGGTGGGATCGTCACAATGGTGGCCCACCGCGGACACCTGGTGCACTGGGACGCTGTGGGCTTCAGGGACCTCGACAGCCAGGACCCCCTTGAGGTAAACGACATTTTCCGTATCTATTCCATGACGAAGCCCATCACATCCGTGGCGGTCATGATGCTCGTGGAGGATGCTCTTATATCTTTGGATGATCCCGTGTCGCTCTATTTGGCGGGCTTTGAAGACGTCGGCGTGTACGTAGAGGGGGAACTAGTACCTCCTCGAGAGCCCATGACCATCGCCGATCTTCTAGGTCATACATCCGGACTCACGTACGGCGATTTCGGTCAGACCCATGTCGATTCGTTATATCGCACCGCCGACGTATTTTCTGGAGATCTCGCGAACTTGGTAGAAGAAGTGACAGAACTTCCACTTCTCAGCCACCCTGGTTCGTTGTGGAATTATGGAGTGTCAGTCGATGTACTGGCTCGACTCGTGGAGGTAGTTAGCGGGCAACCATTCGATGAGTTTCTCCATGCGAGGATTTTCAAGCCGCTTGGCATGATTGATACAGACTTCGTCGTGCCCCCGGAGAAAATGGCGCGATTCACAACGAGTTATACGGCTACACGCAACGGGGCGCTGCGGATGTTCGAATATCCCTTTGAGGGCATCTACAACACAAAGCCTGAACTACTGTCAGGCGGCGGGGGCCTCGTATCGACGGCGGCGGACTATGTCCGGTTCGCACAGATGCTATTGAATGGCGGTGAGTTCAACGGAGTAAGGCTACTCCGTCGTGAAAACGTCGCGCTCATGCGGACGAATCGGCTCGCCGAGCACTTAATCCCCATCAGTATTGCTACATGGAGGGCGGACGGCTATGGGTTCGGCCTTGGGTTCAGCGTTCTCGTCGACGAAGATGCTTCCTCTGTCCCAGACAACAATGGGGTATTCCGATGGTGGGGGATCGGCAGCACATACTTCTGGATCGACCCCGACGAGGAACTGATCGCGTTGGTGATGACACAGTTATATCCTCCGAGCCTCGGCATGCTTGAGCCAGAATTCCAGACGCTTGTTTACAATGCACTAAAGAATTGAGGGGCAGTCAACATGAAAGCGGTACGTTTCCCGTTGCTCGCTGCTCTGGTCACACTGCTCTCCGGGTGCAGCTCAAACACACAGCCTTTTGTGGAAGTGGCCGATATCAAACAGCTGATGATTTCGGTAGTCGAGCCAGCAGCTGAGATCTATTGGGACGCAGTGGGGACGATCATTGACAAGAATGGAATTGTGGAGTTTGCGCCAAGTACCGATGAGGAATGGCAGGCGGTGCGCAACGCAGCTATGGTCATCGCTGAGTCTGGTAATTTACTGATGATGGAGGGTCGCATCCAGGGTGGGGTGGAATGGACGGCCTTGTCGAGAGCGCTGATCGAAGTAGGGCGCCAGGCGCTCCAGGCAGCAGAGGCTGAGAATGCGACAGCGGTTTTTGACGCCGGTGCCGAAGTCTATTACGCCTGCTCCAATTGCCACGCGACTTACGCACCCGACACCATCAGGCCAAGTGATAACCGCGCCAAATAAGGGGCATTCGTAATACTGAGTTTTCTAGAGTGGTTGGGAAGCACGACCTGGAGCCTTGCACTCTTGGAGTCGTTGTACGTTTGGCCACTCCTGGAGTCGACCCACGTTCTTAGCTTGGGTCTGTTCGTCGGCACCGCCGTGATGAACGATCTGAGACTGCTAGGTTGGACGATGCGAGAGGTTCCGGTCTCCGAGGTTACGGGCCGTTTGCTCCCATGGACCCGAATAGGCTTTGCCGTGATGCTAACAACCGGATTACTGCTATTTTACTCATCCCCCGTTCGCTACTATCACAACATCTTCTTTCGCTTCAAAGTGCTACTCCTGATAGTGGCTGGCCTCAACGCGTTTGTCTTTCACCGGGGGATTCATCGCCGAGTCGCGGAGTGGGACAATGATACGAAGCTGCCACGTGCAGCGCGGGTGGCGGGTGCCGTCTCGCTTATCGCCTGGGCCCTAATCGTTGTTTCCGGGCGCTTGATTGCATACAACTGGTTCGATTGTGACATCCAACCGCAGTCCAATCTGATCAACTGGGCTGCCGGGTGCGGGATCCAGTCTTAGAGAAGCGAGTTTATAACCGTGTTGCTGTCGTTCTTCGAATGGTGTGACGCTACCGCCCTGGGTGCGGGTGTTCGCAACTCGATGTGGCTTTTCCCGGCGATCGAGGCCATACACTTGCTCGGCCTCTGTGTGCTTGGTGGATCACTTCTGCTGGTAGATCTGCGACTATTGGGAGTTGGGCTCAAACGGCAAACGATTTCAGAATTAGCCGATCAGGCAGGTCGTTGGCTAGCCGGTGCAATTGTGGTGATGGCCGTGACCGGGATCTTGCTCTTTCTATCTGAAGCCGTGAAATGCTATTACAACCAGTCGTTCTGGGTGAAAATGACAACGCTGCCCATCGCCCTTTTGTTCACTTTTACCATCCGCTCCCAAGTCGCCCACACAGGTGGCCTCGATACATCGGTGCGAACTCGACTGGT